>CAYSSF010000210.1:0-7088 GCA_964433455.1 uncultured Syntrophaceae bacterium | reverse complement strand
GTTCCGTTCTGGAAATGGTTTGAAGACATCGGATATGCCTGAGCGACCATGAACCTCTTCCGGTCGGAAGGGCATGTTCGCAATTGGGCCTCCTTCGCCGAAGGCAGCGATGAAGGCATTACACCGCTCCCCGAGATGATGCGGCTTTTTTCCGGACCCTATTTCAAGCGGCGGCTGGATCAGGATTATGTCTCACACATGTTCGAGTATGCCCGTGAGATGGGCCAAACCATGAAGGAGATCGGCAAGACCGGTCCGTTCTGGAGACGGCCGAAAAAGTGACCGGACGGTTTTGCGCCATTTCACTTGTCGACCATAAAGATCATTGTATCTTGGCGAGTAGTGGTCATCAAAAAATGACGTCCGCCGGCATGTTTGTTACTTGCCGCCCGTGATTTTGGGGTTAGCCTGGACCGCGTCGACGGCTGCGGCGACCTTGGCTTTGCAGTCGGCAGAAATCTTGCTGTCCCAATCGTGATACGGGGCAAGACCTACACCTCTGTTGGACAGCGTTGCCATTTTTATGCCTGCCGTCAGCCTGCCGGCGGCAAAATCACGCACGGCTTGCCCGGTTGCAATGTCAACATTCTTCATGGCGCTTGTCATCAGCGCCTCCTTCACTTCCGGATAGGTTACATACTGGTCGGCATCCACACCGATCGCCATGATGCCCGCCTCCTTCACCTTCACCATCTCCGTCGTCACCGCGCCGTTTTTCACCCGCACCACCACGATATGGTAGACCGGTTCACCGGGAAAGCCGAATTTGGTCAGGGGTGCTCCGGCGCCGGCGGTAATGATGGAGAGGACACCCTTGATTTCATCCCGATCGTAGAGATGGACATGAAAATAAAAGGCCGCCTTGACCCCATTTTCGGCAAGGACATTTACAAGCTCCTCCGCTCCATCGCTGAAGGTATGCCAGCTCCATCGCTCTGTTTTCGGCGGGATATGCATCGCAACAAAGGTATTTTCCCTCTTTGCGGCCAGTTGGCGGTGAAGATCGTTCAGCTCAGGGATTTTCAGGGCATAGTCTGCGTTGTCCAGGACGATCACTCTCAGCTTCAGCCGGGCGCTGTCGAGCGTAAAATTGGACGGGCCGATTTTCTCCGCGAACACC
Source organism: uncultured Syntrophaceae bacterium (assembly GCA_964433455.1). Taxonomy (GTDB): domain Bacteria; phylum Desulfobacterota; class Syntrophia; order Syntrophales; family UBA5619; genus UBA5619. The sequence continues at coordinate 5,968 of CAYSSF010000210.1, read as the reverse complement.
TTCCGCTGCTTCTCATGGTTGCCCAGTACCACAAAGAGGGGCGCCTCGGGGACGCCGTCATGGACCATGGCGAGGAAATGGTCGGTCTCCCGGTCGCTTCCATGGTCGGAATAGTCGCCGCCATGGAGGATAAAGAGCGGGTTATAGCCCCCCGCCAGGGCGAGCGCCTTTTTGAATACACCGTCGTTGCCCCTGCTGTCTCCGAGGACAACGAACGTAAAATCGGCAGGCGACGCCTGCTCGCTCCGGACCTGGAACTTTTCCAGGGAGCGCTCATAGAGGGTTGCCGCGGCTGCATCGGCGGTCCAGGCAAGGAACAGCGCGGCTATGGACAGCAGGATTCGGGAAAGCTTGTCTCTTTTCGGCATGGGACTCCTCGGGGACTGAACAGTTGAACATTCCCGTACCATATAATTTCTTCTGAGTAAATCTCCGGTTCTGCACCGCCTGCCACCCGAATTGCCAGGTCGACCTTTTTTGCCCTTTTACTTTTTGTCTCGAATCTGTTACGTTTTTCACGGCGTCCTCCTTTTGTGTGTATGGTTTTGGTTTGGCGGCATTTCCATATCACATTCCAGAGGACGCTTTCCTATTTCCTAAGATAACGGTCTTACACGGGAATGGCTGAACATGGATCTCTCCATCATCATCGTCAACTGGAACACGCGCGAACTTCTGCGGAGGTGCCTGGATTCGGTCGGGACGACCGTCCGCCTCTCCCATGAGATCATCGTAGTGGACAACGCATCGACCGACGGCAGCGCGAAGATGGTACGGGATGGCTTCCCTCGGGTCCGGTTGATCGAAAACAGTGAAAATCGGGGTTTCGGGGCGGCCAACAACCAGGCCCTCCGGGTGATGACGGGCCGCTATGCGCTGCTGCTGAACTCGGATGCGATCCTCACCGAAAATGCCGTCTCCGAGCTCTTCCGCTGCATGGAGAACCGTCCCGATGCGGCGATGGCCTGCGGCCAGCTCCTCAACGCCGACGGCAGCCGGCAGAATTCGATCGCCGCCTTCCCGTCGTTGCTGGCGCTGACGACCAATACCTCGCTGCTCGAACTCCTCTTCCCGCGGCGATTTCCGAGCAAGAGATACCGCCATCCTCGGCCTATCGAGGTCGACTCCGGAATCGGCGCCTGTCTGATCGTCCGCAAGGCGGCGATCGAAGCAGTCGGGCACTTCGACGAACGTTTCTACTTTTTTTTCGAGGAGACGGACTGGGCCTACCGGATGCGTAGGGCAGGATGGAAGGTTCTCCATGTGCCGACCGCTTTCATCTATCATCTCCAGGGGCAGAGCATCGGCCGGAATATCCGCTCCCGGATCGCGTTCTACCGCTCCCGCTACCAGTTCTTCCGCAAATGGAAGAGCGGCCCGTACTATTTTGGGGTTCGCGTCGTGATCCTGCTGCGGCTCGTTCTGGACTGGCTTCTGACCTCCATCGGGGTTCTTCTGACGTTGGGACTGAGGCGGGAGTTCCGCGACAAGTGGGCGGTCTACAGCCTGCTGGTTGTCTGGCACCTCCGGGGATGCCCATGAAGGCGGTCACGGCATCACCGCAGATGAGGCGCATCCTGATCATCCAACTCGGCGACATCGGCGATGTGGTCCTGGCCACCCCGACGGTCCGCGCGGTCAAGGAAGCCTACCCCCACGCACTTGTTTCCATCATGGTTCGCAAGCCTTGCGGGAGCCTGCTTGCAGCCGATCCGAACCTGCACGAGGTTGTCGAGGTCGCGAAGGTCTGCGGCTCAGTGCTCCACGTCATGAAGGAGCATGTGAAATTCACCCGCCACCTCAGGCGGATGCGTTATGACCTGGTGATTGATCTGCGCACCGACGACAGGGGGGCGATCATGTCGTTTCTGACCGGCGCCCGGGAGCGGGTCGGCAGGCGATGTGCAAAGCCGTTCTGGCATGACCTCCTGTTCACCAGAATTCTCGATGATCTTCCTGTCGCGCCTCCACCGGTTCATCCCGGTGCGGACCAGTCGTTGCGCATCGTGCGCGCCATCGGCATTGATACGAATGATTCGACCCCGAAACTGCATATATCATCAAATGACCGGGAGTATGCGGAAAGGAAACTTGCCGAACACGGGCTGTTGCCGGGCGGCAGGTGGTTCACGCTCAACCCTTTTTCTCGCTGGAAATACAAGGAGTGGAACGACGAAAAATGGGAGCGAGTCATAAACGGCCTCCGGGAAAGACTCAATGTGCCTGTACTGCTGATCGGTTCTTCGCAAGAGTATTCGGCTGCTGAATCAATCGTAAGCAGATGCAACGGGGGAGCCCATAACCTGACCGGAGGCTCGATCGGAGAGATGGCCGCAATCATCGCAACCAGCTCGCTTCACATCGGAGTGGACAGCGCTGCACCCCATATTGCCGCCGCGCTCGGAATTCCAACAGTCACCATTCACGGACCACTGGATTGGCGGGCTTGGCGTGCCAATGATGATAGGAACAAAATAATTGCTCCGCAGATGGAATGTGTGCCATGCAACAGGAAGGGTTGTGATGATAGCGGAAAAAGCCAATGCATGACATGGCTTGAAGCAGATGTTGTTTTACAGGAAATGGACAGGTTTTTGTCCGTTCTTGAAATAATTCATTAAACCGGCGTCTCCGTCAGCCTGCATGCTGCCCGAGAGCCGCTGTGAAAGGATACCCCGATGACGTTAAACAGCCTCAATCTCGCGAAGCTTGAAGAATCCTTCGACCGATATCTCGCTTTCTGGCACACCGGTCCGCCCGCCTATGACGCACTCGATATCAGCATCAACCCGATCGCGTTGGAGCTGGCCTGGTACAACTACCTGCTCTGGCACGAGGAGGACAAGGCCCGCCGCACCGATGTGGACGACAGCGTCATTGCTGCCGTTAAACGTACAATCGACAAGCTCAACCAGCAGCGTAACGATCTGATCGAAAAGCTGGATGAGGCTGTCTTAGCCAAATTGACAGCATCCGGTCCTTCTGCGGACAACGAGGCAATCAACTCCGAGACCCCTGGCAGTATTGTCGACCGGATTTCAATCATGTCGCTCAAGGTTTACCATATGGATGAAGATTGCCGCCGTGGCGACATAGACGAAGATCATCGTCAGCGCTCACTGAACCGGCTGGCCGTGCTGAAGTTGCAGCGCAACGATCTGTATAAGGCCTTGGACAGGCTGCTGGCGGACTATGGGGCTGGTAGAAAAATAATGAAACTTTACAAACAGTTCAAAATGTACAATGATCCGGCGCTGAATCCCGAATTGTACAAGAGCTGATGTGGGCCTCCGGGAGCCGCATTCAAGGCGCCGTGTGCGGTAGAAAGGGCCGAACGGTTCTTCCAAGCTGGGGACAAGCCTTTCCGTTGTTTTGCGGTAGGGTTAATCCAACGGAAATTCAAAAGTCGTCCTGGCTACTTGTCGAGGGGTTTCGCCTCGTCGATGAGCATGATCGGGATCTCTTCCCGGATCTCGTAGAGCAGACGGCAGCGGTCGCAGATGAGACCGTCCTCCGTCGGGTTCAGACGCAACTCCCCCTTGCACTTCGGACAGGCCAAGATTTCCAACAGTTCCTTGCTGATTCCCATTTTTCACTCCTTTATGCCGGGTTTTTCCTCCGCCCCGGGACCTTTATACCCCCACGTTGTCGTTCCCGCGCAGCCGGGAATCGAGTTTTTTCAAGATGTTTTCGGGGTACCGGATACTTGCTTCTGCGGCGATGACGACTCTTGATCCGTGTGTCTTTTTTAAAAGATCCCCTTTCCTGCCACTCTTTCCCTGACCGTTTCGAAGACCTCGTCCACCGAGATCTCCGTCATGCACCGTGGGTTGTCGCACCGTTTTCTGAGGCAGGGTGCGCAGGGCAAGGCGCGCCGGATGACACTGTGGCCGGGGCCGCAGGGTCCGGTACGGACGGGGTCGGTCGGTCCGAAGAGGGCGACCACCGGCGTGCCCATCGCCGCCGCCAGGTGCATCGGACCGGAATCCGTCGTGACGAGAAGGGCGGCCTGCCGGTAGAGGCAGGCCAACTCCCGGAGCGTCGTCCGTCCGCCGAGGTTGACCGCCGGTGTCCGCATCCGCCTCCGGATCCGTTCGAGCGGTCCGGCCTCCCCGCCCGTCAGGACAATGCCGATCCCGAGTTCTGCGCGGAGCCGGTCGCCGAGCTCCGCGAATTTTTGATCCTCCCAGAGTTTGGTCTCCCAGAAGGCAACCGGATTGACGGCGATAAAACGGAAACGCGGCCCGTCCCCGTGTATGCCCTCCCTTCCGGCTGCCGTTTCCGCCTCGGGCTGCTCCGCTTCGGGTAAGGGATGAGGCGCCGCCGGCAGAGGGGAATGCCTTTCTCCGCCCGCCGGGAGCAAAGCGGCGTTTTCGGAAAGCAGAGCTGCCACACGTCGGCGCTCCTCTTCGCCGATGGCGATGGTGAACACCGGCGGCCCCTCCATGCAGGCCGCATTCCGACTTTCCCGACCCCGGACGAGATAACGGACGAAGTCGAGGTAGCGGTCGACGGCGTGCTTCCCCAGATCCTCGGGGATCTTCTCGTTGTAGAAGAGGCCGCTCCCCTCCTGGAGGCTGTCATAGCCAAGCTTCCGCTTCCCGCCGCTGATCAGGACGATCGCGGCGCTCTTGAGCAGACCGTGAAAATCGATCACCAGGTCGTAGGGCCGGCGACGGATCTCTTTGAATAAAGAGAACATTTCCCGGAGTGGTTGGACGATCTCGCCCCGCTTCAGCTTCCGGATCCACCGTTTCCGGCCGGAGACGATTACCCGGTTCAGGTCGGGATTTCCCACAAGCAGATCGGCGGCCGCCTCCTCGACGACCCAACTGATGTCTGCGTCGGGATGGCAGCGGCGGAGGGCGGCGAGCGAAGGCAGCGTGTGGATCACGTCGCCGATGGCGCTCAGTTTGACGATCAGGATGTTCACGGTTTGCGGTTCCTCAGGATCCATTGCACGCCGGCGAGGAGATCACCGGCGATGTGCACGGGCCGGACGATTCCCATTTCCCGCTGGGCGCCGGTTTTCTCGATGGGGAGATGATGCGGCATCCTGTTCCCCTTCTTCCGCGGTTCTCCGTCCGGACCCAGTTCCACGGCGGCCTCCTCGCCGTATCCGGTCCGGACGAGGACGCCCTGCACCCCGGCTCGGCTTCCCGCCTCGATGTCCTTCAACGTATCCCCCACCATATAGGAGCGGTCGGGATCAAGGCCGAGTTCCGCCGCCGCCCGGAGCAGAAGACCCGGTTCCGGTTTCCGGCACGCGCATGCCCGGAGGTAATCCCCCCGGCCTTCCGTCGGGTGGTGGGGGCAGAAGTAGATTCCGTCGAGGGATGCCCCCTCCGCCCGGAGCATCTCCCCGAGACGCGCATGGATTTCAGCGAGGATGGATTCGGTGAAAAACCCCCGGGCGACGCCGGACTGGTTGGTCACGACAACCGCCTTCATCCCGCTTGCATTGATCAGACGGATCGCCTCCGCGGCGCCCGGGATCAGCCTCAGTTTTTCCAGCCGGTCCAGATAACCGGCCTCTTCGTTGATCGTCCCGTCTCGGTCGAGAAAGATCGCCGCCTGCCGTTTTTTTTCGATCATTAACCCGGGCTTCCCCCTCCCCTTCATCCCCTCCCGCCGGGGGAGGGGAAATTTTACCTTCACTCTGTCGATAGCAGCTTTCGCGCGGCGGCGCAAACCTCCTCCACGCCGATCATTCCCATGCAGCGAAAATCGGTCGGGCAGACCGGCTTCAGACAGGGGCTGCACGGGACGTCATGGTGGATGACGACGCTTCTCTCCCCCACCGGCGACGTCGTAACGGGGTTCGTCGAACCGAAGATCGCGATCGTCGGAACGCCCAGCGCCCCGGCGACGTGCATCAGGCCGGAATCGTTCGAAATGAAGAGCGAACAGCGGGCGATCAGCGCGATCGCCTCCTTCAGGTTCGTCATCCCCGCGATGTCGATCAGCG
>CAYSSF010000209.1:0-7090 GCA_964433455.1 uncultured Syntrophaceae bacterium | reverse complement strand
AGAGGATTTTGAGCTGGAGCATCGTTCATGTATCCCTTGTCCAAAAGCCTCACAAGCTTTGCCCGCTGCGCCGCCCTCGGGTCATGGGTGACCATGACGATCGTCTTGCCCATCTCCGCGTTCAAGCGCTCCATCATCGCCAGAATCTCTTCGGCCGATGCGCGGTCCAGATCCCCGGTCGGTTCATCGGCGACCAGAATCGTCGGATCGGTCACGATGGCGCGGGCGATGGCGACCCGCTGCTGTTCGCCTCCGGACATCTCCTTTGGATAGTGATCCATCCGGTGCTCCAGGTTCACCATGCGCAGGGCCGTTTCGGCGTGCTCCCGCCTTTCCCGCCAGGAAAGACCGGTCAGGTGGAGGGGCAGCTCGACATTTTCGACCGCCTTGAGCACCGGGATCAGGTTGTAGAACTGAAAGATGAAGCCGACGTTGTTGGCGCGCCAGTGGGCGAGTTCGGTCTCCGAAAGGGTCGTGATGTCGACATCGCCCACCCGGATTGTCCCGCTGTCCGCCTTGTCGATTCCGGCCAGCAGGTTCAGCAGGGTCGTCTTCCCGGAACCGGACGGCCCCATCAGCGCCAGGAATTCCCCGTCGGCGATGTCGAAGGTGATATCGTACAGAACCGGGACGGCAAGGCTCCCCCGGTGATAGGACTTGAAAATATTCCTGATTTCCACGATGGGTCGGTTCGGTTCGGCCAAATCGACTCCCTTCAGGCTCAAGACCATTTTTTCATTTGCTTCACCCTTTGATGCAGCCCAGCGCGCGGAGTTTGGCCACCTTCCGGGAGAGGCCGGCGCGGTGGACCACCTCGACGACATCGTCCAGGTTCTTGTAGGCCTCGGGGATCTCCTCCTGAAGGGTTCCCCGGCCGGAGGCCATCACGATCACGCCCCGCTCCGCCATCTCCCGCGGGATCGACCGGCCGCGGCAGGATTTCGTCGCCTGCGTGCGGCTCATCACCCGTCCCGCGCCGTGGCAGGTGCTTCCGAAGGTCTCCGTAAAGGCCCCCTGCGTCCCAGCCAGCACATAGGATCCCGTCCCCATGTCCCCGGGGATCAGGACCGGCTGTCCCGTCTTCCGGTAGGCCGGCGGCACGTCCGGATGGCCCGGCGGATAGGCCCGCGTCGCCCCCTTGCGGTGGACGCAGAGGCGGCGCTCCTTCCCCTCCACAGGAAGGGTCTCGATCTTCGCGATGTTGTGGCAGACGTCGTATAGAAGCCGCATCCCGATCTCCCGCGGCCCCATTCCCAGCGTCTGTTCAAAGGTCTCCCGGGTCCGGTGCATCAGCATCTGCCGGTTCGCCCAGGCGTAGTTGGCCGCGCAGGCCATCGCCGCGAGGTAGTCCCGCCCCCGGTCGGAACAAAGCGGGGCGCAGGCGAGCTGCCGGTCGGGCAGGACGATCCCGGTCTCCCCCGCGTGCTTCACCATCCGCGCCAGATAATCGTCGCAGACCTGGTAGCCGAGCCCCCGCGAGCCGCTGTGGATCATGATGCAGACCTGCCCCTTCTCCAGGCCGAAGGCCGCCGCGGTCTGCTCGTCGAAGAGCTCTTCGACGACCTCGATCTCGAGAAAATGGTTTCCCGAACCGAGCGTGCCCAGTTGATCTTTTCCCCTTTCCAGCGCCCGGTCGCTGACCTTCTCCGGATCGGCGCCCGTCATCACCCCGCCATCCTCCGTCGCCTCCAGGTCGGCCGCCGTGCCGTATCCGTGCCGGACGGCCCAGGCCGCCCCCTCGATCAGAAGCTGCCTCTGCTCCTTCGGCGAGAGTTTCAGCGGCCCCCGGGAACCGACGCCGGAGGGAACGTTCTGAAAGAGCGCCGTGACGAGCGCCGGGATGCGCTCCCGGATGTCGGTGAGGCGGAGGCGCGTGGACATCAGACGGCAGCCGCAGTTGATGTCGTAACCGACGCCGCCGGGGGAGACGATCCCCTCGTCGAGGTCGAAGGCCGCGACGCCGCCGATCGGAAAGCCGTAGCCCCAATGCATGTCCGGCATCGCAAGCGACCCCTTCACGATCCCCGGCAGATGGGCGACGTTGGCCACCTGCCTCGGTCCCTCGTCGGCCCCCATCCCCTTCAAAAGTTTTTCGCTGGCATAGAGAAGCCCGGGGACGCGCATCCCGCCGCTCTGCGGAATCTCCCAGCGCCACTCGTCGATCCTGCGGAAACGATCATCAGACATCGAACACCACCCTGGCAACCCAGCCCCCCTCCGGTCTCTCCATCACAGAACACTGATGGTAGGTGACCGCCTTGATCTCCTGGAAAATCCGGTGCCGCGCCGGATCGAACCCCTCGCCCCGCAGGACGGCCTGAAGCTTTTCGGGGGTCGCCTCCCGAACGAGGCAGCTCTTCATCAGAAATCCCTCACCGTTCCAGGCGTAGAGGCTCTCCCGGAGGAAATTGACCAAGAGATCCGCCGGATTTTCACCGATAACATCGATTTCCCTCGATCTCCCCGCCCGGACCGTCTGAAGATCCGTTAAAAGGTCGAAGAGGGCGAAGGCGGCGCCGGCGTAGAGTTCCTCCAGGGTGGCCCCCGTCACCTCCACGCCCAGATCGGCCGTATGGTCGAAAATCCGGTAACCCATCGTCGTCAGTCATCCTTCGTCACGGCATTTTGCGAATCCGCACCTCGATCCCCTTTTCATCCTTCAGCAGGGGCTGAAGTTTGGAGGTATCCGTGTCCGTGGTGTGGTAGGGATAGAGGATCGCGGGCCGCACCATCCGGGCGGCGTCGGCCGCCATCTCCGGGGTCATCGTGTAGGGAAGATTCATCGGCAGAAAGGCGACGTCGATCCGCCCGACCCCTTTCATCTCCGGGATGTTCTCCGTATCTCCGGCCACATAGATCCGTTTGTCCCCGAGGGTGACGATGTAGCCGTTGCCGTTCCCCTTGGGGTGGAAGGGCATCCCGGGGGAACGCATGTGGACGATGTTGTAGGCCGGCGTCGCCTCTACCCGGATGCCGTCCACGGTTGTCTCCTCGCCGTTTTTCAGAACGATCCCGCGCTCGTCCTGGGCGGCGCATAGCGGGGTCATGACCAGCTTCGTCTTCTCCTGACCGATCTGCGCAATCGTCTTCGGATCGAAGTGATCTCCATGCTCATGGCTGACCAGGATCAAATCCGCCTTCGGCAGGCCGGAAAAATCCCCATACTCGCCCACCGGGTCGAAGTAGATCGCCTTGCCGCCGATCTCGAACATCAGCGACGCATGGCCGATGAAGGTGATCCGGAGATCCCCGGCCGAGGTCGGCAGGAGGTCCGTCTCAAACGTCCCGGCGGCCGGCGCCGGCGACGACATCGCCGCAAACAGTGCAAATCTTAAAAAAGCTTCCATTTTTTCCTCCTTTTGGTGAGACGTTCTTTTTGCACGAAAGGGTCTTGGGATCGCTCCCTCCTGAAGCCTTGCCGCCGCTGATTCAGGGAGGGGAGGTTCGATTATATCGCAGCATCCCAAGGGCGTCAACTCCCCGCACATCGTCTCGCCCATTGCGATGAAGGAGGAAGCAGAACCGAATTGTCCTTGACAACGATCTTTTTACACGGATATCTTACCGCACGCAATCCGGGCTTTGAGAAACGGACCATTCAACATGGAGAACCTCTTCAAATCCAATGGCGGGTCCGATTGAAAAACACGCCGTATCCCCGGAGCGGCAGTCATGGAGAAAAACGGCATGAGACGGTGGCAATTCAAAACAGCGGTCCTTTTTATTTTTCTTTCCGTTGCATTCAATCTTCCTTGCGCATCCGGCGCCGATTATGATGGCGGCGTCAAGGTCACGCTGATCAAGAAGGCAACAACCGCGTCCAACGGTCAAAAATTATCCTATCCCGCCGCCGGCAATCCCGAGGTTACGGCGTTGATCGTGGAGATACCGCCCGGCGGGAATACGGGTTGGCACAGCCATCCGATTCCCGTGTATGCCTATGTTCTCTCGGGCGCACTAACGGTGGAAATGGATCACTCCGGTCCATACCTCTTCAAGGAAGGCGACGCCCTCTTTGAGGTGCTGAATACCCCGCACATCGGAAGGAATCCGGGGAAAGAACCGGTGAAGCTGATGGTCTTTTACACCGGCGTGGAAGGAACCCCAAGTACCGAGAAGATATCACGGTAACTCATAGAAATAGACGGATGCAAGGGCGGGTTCCAGCCCCCTACGGCAGCCGTCCCTGCTGGCGGAGCTTGTCGAGGATCTGCCGGATTCGGAGCAGGGCCCTGGTCGCGGCCTTCTCGCCCTCGAGGATCGCCTCGTTGCGCCTCTCGAAGTCGCTGGAACCGATATGGCTTACCTGCGGCCGGATCACCACATCGGCGTTTCGAAGCTGGGCCGTAGCGATTTTCGCGTACATGATGTCGATCGACTGGAGGATCGTTTCCAGGATCCCCTGCGGGACGGTATCCGCCACGCCGGTGGAGATATCCACGGCGATCACGACATCGGCGCCGGCCCTCCGGGCGGCGTCCACCGCGACGGGGCTCACGACGCCTCCGTCGACGTAGGCCTTCTCCCCGATCCGCACCGGCTGAAAGACCCCGGGGATGGCACAGCTCGCCCGGACCGCCCGGCCGGTGTTCCCCGTCGCGAAGACGATCTCCTCACCGGTCCGGACGTTCGTGGCAACCGCCAGGAAGGGGATTTTCAGCCGTTCAAGGGGGGTCTGACGGACTGTTTTGTTGATGAAGTTCTCGAGTTTGTCTCCGCGGATGAAACCGTTGTCGGGGACGGTCCAATCGACCACATCGTCTTTCAGAAGGGCCAAGGACATCGTCTGGAGCTGGAATACGTCATAGCCGTAGGCGTAGAGACTCCCGACGAAGCTCCCGGCGCTCGTCCCGACGATCAGGTGGATCGGGATATTCTGCGCTTCAAGGACCTTGAGTACGCCGACATGGGCAAACCCTTTGGAGGCGCCGGCCCCGAGGACGACGGCGACCTTCGCCGGCTTCGGGGGCGGCGGCGGCGGGGGGATCTCCTTCGGCATGCAGGCGGACAGGAGCAGCAAGCCCAACGCCAACGAGAACCAAAGGACCGTTTTCACGCGGAATGGTTTTCCGTAAGGGTTCACCATTGATCACCCATCCTCACCCCCGCCCTCCCGCTGAGAGGGGAGGAAGAACGAGGGATGAATGTCCCCCGGGCGACGGCGGGGCAAGGTGTTGCCGTTTCCCTCTGGAGGAGGATACGCGGCGGGCCGTAATATGCGGTTTCATTGCTCTTCCCCGTCTGCGACCACACCGCCTTCCGGAATCAGTTCAAACGGCTCCTCCTCCGACGGCTCCTCCGCGCCGTTCTCCCGCTCCTCTTCCCGCTCGGCGCGGGCGACGCCGACCAGCTTCTCGTTGTCGTCGAGATCGATCAGGCGCACCCCCTGGGTGCTCCGGTGGATCACGCGCACCTCTTCGGCACGCATGCGGATGATCCGGCCTGAGTCGCTGATCAGCATGATGTCCTCGCTGCCGGAGATCTGGAGGATCCCTGAAACGTCCCCGACCCTGGGAACGGTCTTCAGGTTGATCGTTCCCTTACCGCCGCGGGTTTGCAGGCGATACTCGCCGATCTCGGTCCGTTTTCCGTACCCCTTTTCGGAGACGGTGAGGATCGTGTTCCCTTCGGTCGGAATTTCCATTCCGATGACCCGGTCATCCTCCGCCATCATGATCCCGCGGACGCCGCGGGCGGTCCGGCCCATATCGCGGACATCGTCCTCCTTGAAGCGGATCGATTTGCCTTTCCTCGTTCCGAGGAAGATGTCCTGGTTCCCGAGGGTGAGCTGAACGTCGATCAGTTCGTCCCCCTCGTCGATCGAGATCGCGATGATCCCGCCCGCACGGGGGTTCGAGAAGGCCGAAAGCTCCGTCTTCTTGATGGTCCCCTTCCTGGTCACCATGACCACCGACTTCTCCCCGGTGAACTCCCGGACCGGCAAGACGGCGGCGACCCGTTCGTCCTCCGTCAGGTTGATCAGGTTGACGATCGCCTTCCCCTTCGCGGCGCGCCCGGCCTGCGGGATCAGGTAGACCTTCAGCCAGTAGAGGCGGCCCCGGCTCGTGAAAATCAGCACATAGTGATGGGTGTTGGCAATGAAGATCCGCTCGACGAAATCCTCCTCCTTCGTCCCCATCCCGATCTTGCCGCGACCGCCCCGGCGCTGGCTCTTGTAGAGGCTCACCGCGTTGCGCTTGATGTAGCCGGCATGGGAGACCGCGACCACCATGTCCTCTTCGACGATCAGGTCCTCGATGTTGATCTCCTCGGAGCTGAGTACGATTTCGGTTCGCCGCTCGTCGCCGTAGCGCGCGCGGATATCGGTAAGCTCCTCGACGATCACATCGAGCACCTGCTGCGGGTCGTCGAGGATCCCCTGAAGCTTGTGAATCAACGCCGATATTTCGGCGTATTCCGCGTCGATCTTCTCCCGTTCGAGGCCGGTCAGGCGCTGGAGACGCATCTCCAGGATCGCCTTCGCCTGGAGTTCGCTCAACCCGAACCGGCTGCAGAGGGCTGCGGACGCCTCAGCGGGGCTGCCCGACGCCTTGATCACGGCGATCACCTCGTCGATCCGGTCAAGGGCGATGATTAACCCCTCCAGGATGTGGGCCCTCTCACGCGCCTTCGTCAAATCAAAGACCGTCCGGCGGACCACCACCTGCCTGCGGAACTCGAGGAAACTCTGGAGGATCTCCTTCAGATTGAAAACCTTCGGCTGCCCCCGGTCGATCGCCAGCATGATGATCCCGAAGGTGGACTCCATCTGGGTGTGCTTGTAGAGCTGGTTCAGAATGATTGCGGAAGCCTCGTCCCGCTTCAGGTCGAGCACGACGCGGATCCCCTCCCGGTCCGACTCGTCCCGGAGGTCGGCGATCCCGCTGATCTTCTTTTCCTTGACCAACTCGGCAATCTTCTGGATAAGATTCGCCTTGTTCACCTGGTAGGGAAGCTCGGTGACGACGATGCTCTCCCGGTCGTTGCGCGCATTTTTTTCGATCAGCGCGCGCGCACGCACCCGGATGATGCCGCGGCCGGTCCGATAGGCGGAGAGGATCCCCTCGCGGCCGTTGATGAAGCCGGCCGT
>CAYSSF010000208.1:2907-7092 GCA_964433455.1 uncultured Syntrophaceae bacterium | reverse complement strand
CGATCTTCTGCTCCCGGAGGAAGTCCCGGATCTCCCGGACGGGTTCGCGGTGGAGAACCATGCTCTTGCCGAAGATGATCAGCTCCGGCCGATTTTCGTCGATGATCCGGCAGGTCGCCTCCACGTCGATCTTGTAAGGATTCTCCTGCAGAACCGGAAAGTTCACGACGGCCGGCTTTTCCGTCCGCGGATCGATCCGGACGAAATTGTGCAGGGCGCCCATCGGCTGGGCGCTCAGATGGCCGCCCCGGATCAGGTGGTTGTTCAGGACCGGGCCGATTCGCCGCGGCTCCGCCTTCGCATCACCGCGATTGAAATAATCGACCAGGGCGCTGAAGACCACGGCATTGGCCATCTGGCCGCTGATCACGCGGGCCTCGACCTTCCGGCAGCCCAGATAGCGGGTCATCTCCTCCTTCAGAAGGGTCTCCACGCTCTCGATGAACTCCGTCCCCTGATAGTAGAAGATATCGGCATCATAGTAGGATCGGATAGCGTGGTGTTCGGCATAGCGGTGGGCCGGATCCATCATGGTCAGCCGCCGCACCATCGGGGAGACAGTCTGTTCGGAGGGGATGAGGTTAACGCAATCGGTTTGGCGCCAGAGGGTGTTCCGGACTGCCTTCGTCAGCAGATCAAAGGCCTTTTCCTGCCAGGCGCCGGAGAGCGATTTCTCCGGGATCTCCACGGGACGCGGCAGAATCGGCATGGCATAAGGCGGCGCATCGGAGCGCAAATGCCAGGGGACCACAACCGCATCGACCCGGTTTCCCCGGATCTCGATCTCCACCGGGTCGTCCTTCTTCAAACGGCTGTCGATCAGCATCAGGCCGATGGCTCGCATTTCCCGTTCGCCGGTAAAACGGGTCGAAAGTCCCGTGCCTTCGGTCTTCCAGTATGGAACCATCGTTCCGCTCGTCACGAAACCGATCTCATCCGCCCCCTGAAAGACACGGAAGCCCGCCCGGGCAATCCCCTTTCCGCGCAGGGCAAGAGGCATGATCCGCCGCGGAAGGTCTCCCAGCGAGCTGTAATCCTCATCCTGAATCTTCTTCAGGGCTGCAAACTGGACGGACAGGGCTCCACGGCCGACGAAGTTCCCCTTCAGCGGCGACAGGCTCACGCCGAAACGGGCCAAGGGACAGGCGAAAATGGGGATCTCTTGTCCGGCCGGCTCCTTCCCCAGTTCATGGCCGAAAAGGGGCAGCCCGGCCTCCAGCCTCAGGGTGTCCCGCGCCCCCAGCCCCACCGGGACCGCCCCCTTCTCCAGGAAGAGGTCCCAGAGCCACGGGGCGTCAGCAGCCGCAAAGAAGAATTCAAAACCGAGGGGCTCGCCGGTGTAACCGGTCCGGGATATGAGCACTTTCTTTCCGTGAATGGAGGCGGATCGGATGGCATTCTTGATCGGTTCCGGCAAACCGCCGGAGCCGATCAGTTCCTGGAGAATGGCCCGGGAAGAGGGCCCCTGGATGGAGATCATCGCCATCGCCTCGGAGACGTCTTCCATTTGGGCTGATGGAAAAAGAGACAGCATCTCCTGCAGATACCGCCAGTCGGCTTCCCGATTGGCGGCGTTGACCACGAGGAGGTATTCATCCGGCGTGAACCGGTAGAGGTAGGCGTCGTCGAGGGCGCCCCCGCGGTCGTTGGGGATCATCGTGTACTGCGCAAAGCCGGTATCCAGGGCGGCGGCGTTGTTGGAAAGGACATGCTGTAGAAAGGCGAGGCCCCCGGAACCGCGGACGATGAATCGCCCCATGTGGGACACGTCGAAGATCCCGGCCCCCTTCCGCGTCGCGAGATGTTCTTCCACAATTCCGGTTCTGTACTGGAGCGGCATATGCCAGCCACCGAAATCGACCATTGCGGCGCCGAGGGACACGTGTTTTTCATGCAGCACGGTTGTAAAGAGCCTGGTCATCTCTTTCTTTCTTCCTCTCTGGTCAATCAGGTAAAAGTCTCGCCAGCAATTTCCGCTTTTGATCTGTAGACTTGTACGGCCAGCACAATTCCAAGCAATATCGAACCCCTGTATAACAAAGTCGGCCGCTTCTATTTACGAATCCATCGCTATTGACTGATTCTAACAAATCATAAAATATAAGGCACTTTCAGATTATAACTTTTATAAATAACGAATGTTTCGGCAGATTGAACATCTTTGATCTGTGAAACTCCTTGTGTATAAAATTTCAATAGATCATGCGTGTCATTTAACAAAACAGTCAGGATCAGATCATATCGGCCTGTGACAACACATACAGACACAACACACTTCAATTTACTGAACTCTTCACCCTTTTTGACCAGATCCATCGTGTTCAACTTGATTCCAACCTTTGCAACTTTATGGCCCGGGATAGCCTCAGGATCCACAAGACCCGTGATCTCCAGTACCCCCTCTTCAACAAGTTTGCCGACCCGAGTCCGCACCGTATTCTCTGTGATAGACAGTTCTCTGGAAATCGTTTTAAAAGATTTTCTGCCCTCTCGTAAGTGCTTTATAATTGCAAGGTTGGTTTCGTCAATTTTCATATTTTCTCACCTGAAAGCTTCTCTATCATTTATTTCGAATATGTCAATTTTTTTAAAAAAATTAATGTTTACGTAAATATTATTTTATATTATTGTGAAATTAAATAATATAAAGCTATTATCACCTTTATGGAGGCCCTACATGCTGGACGTATTCGATATCCTGGTGATCGGGGCGGGACCAGGCGGCCATGCGGCGGCGGTACGGGGGGCAAGGCTTGGGGCGAGGACGGCGATCATCGAGAAACAGGGATGGGGCGGGACCTGCACCCACCGAGGATGCATTCCCACCAAGGCGCTCCTGGCGTGCAGCCGGCGCTATGCGGAGCTCAAGAGGCTCGGCCGGATGGGCGTGCGCGTCGCAGATCCATCCTTCGACTATGCCGCAATGAAACGGCACCAGGAACAGATGGTGAAGATCTCCTCCCTGGGCGTCCAGAAATCCTTGAAGGAGTGCGGCGTGGAGATGAAAAGCGGGGAGGGGCGGATCCTCTCCCCGGGCGAGGTCGAGTGGACGGCCCCGGCCGGCCGCCGTGAGCGACTCTTTGCCCGGAATCTCGTCATCGCCTGGGGCTCGGAACCGGCGCTGCCTCCCGGCGTGCACCCCGCGGAACGGATCCTGACCTCCGACGGCCTCCTGTCTCTGCGGACATTGCCGGAAACCCTTCTCATCGTCGGGGGAAACGTCATCGGTGTCGAGTTCGCGACGCTCTTTGCCGAACTGGGCGTCCGGGTGACCCTGATCGAGATGCTGGAACGGATCCTTCCCGGCGAAGAGGGTGAGGCGGCGGCGCTGCTGACGCAGGAATTGAAAAAACTGGGGGTTGCCGTCCACACGGGCATGCGGATGGAGACGATCCGAGAGACCGGCTCGGGGGTGCAACTGCTCGCCGTTCCGGATGTGCCCGTTGCGGAAACTCTTCAGGCGCAAGAACCCCCCGGTGAACATCCGCCGGGCCAGAGCGGTGAGGGTCCCTACGGAATCCGGGCGGCCGGAACTCTGGATCTCTCAGCGGACTACGCGCTGATCTGTACGGGGAGAAAGCCACGGCTCAACGCTGAAGAGTTGAACGCGCTGGGGATTGGCCATGACCGGCGGGGCGTCATCGTCGATGAGCGGCAGAGGACGAACATTCCCGGGATCTTCGCCGTCGGCGACGTCACCGGCGGGATGATGCTCGCCCACCGGGCGATGCGGCAGGGGAAAATCCTCGCCGACCAACTCTGCGGCGTGCCGGAGATTCACTTCCGGGAAGAAACTGTCCCCTCCGTGGTCTATACCCATCCCCAGATCGCACGGGTCGGTCTTACGGAAGAGGAGGCCCGGCGAAACGGGATCGCCGTCGAGGTTCACCGGGCGGATTTCGCCGCCAACATCACCGCCCGCACGACACTTACAGGCCCCGGCTTCGTCAAACTCCTCTTTGATCGGGACAGACTGGCGGGAGCGACCATCGCCGGCGATCAGGCGGGCGAACTGATCGCATCCCTGAGCCTGGCGATGGTTGCGTGCCTCGATCGCCGGCAGCTCGAAGAATGGATCATCCCCCACCCGACGCTCAGCGAGGTGCTGGGACTTTAGCAGGCTGTTGAAAAACGCCCATCTGCGGCGTTTCCCGCATCCTTCGCCGTTCAACGTACCCAAAAGTA
>CAYSSF010000208.1:0-2897 GCA_964433455.1 uncultured Syntrophaceae bacterium | reverse complement strand
TTTGAACAGCCTGTCAGAAGAAGTGCTCGCCGGCGGCGAAGAAGCGGCGGAATCCCTCACGATCCGCGACACAGGCCGCAATCCGTGCAAGTCCCTTCTTGAGCTCCTCCGTGCCGGTAGCGATCGATAGCCGCAGGTAGTGAAAGGGTTCCGCGCCGATGCGGCCGAAGGATTTCCGGTCCATCGTCGCCATGCCGTGTTCAAACAGCATGAACATCTGCAGCAGCGTCGAGGGGCTCGTCTTCGCCCGGATCCCCTCCGGAAGGGTTTCAAAAGCCTCCATAATGCCGAGGTTGCGACAGACCTCTCCCACATTGGGAAAAACGTAAAAAGTCCCCTTCGGTTTCAGACAGCGGATCCCCGGAATGGCGTTCAGCGCCTCCACGACGAGGTCGCGGCGCATCTGAAAGATGTCCGCCATTTTTCGGATCTCGACCGGACCTTCCGGAGATTCCAGCCCCAGGCGCACCCCCTCCTGGTTGTAGGCGGCGGTACAGGAGAAGTAATTGATGTTGAGGTTTTTGAAGACCTCCGCCTCCTCCCGCGTAGGAAAGAGCGCCCAACCGATCCGGCCGCCCGTCCAGGCAAAGCTCTTGGAGGCGCCGCTCACCAGGATCGTGTTTTTCTCCATGCCGGGACAGGAGAGGAGGCTGTGATGGCGGTGACCATCGAACAGGATATGCTCGTAGATCTCGTCGGAATAGATCCGGATATCCTCATGGCATCGGCTCCGGATCACCCGGGCAATTTCCTGCAGTTGTTCCGGGGAGGCGACCCCTCCCGTCGGATTGGACGGAAAGTTGAGGAAGATCAGCTTGGTTTTTTCGGTCAGGACCGACGCGAGCTCTTCGCCGGAGAGAGAAAATTCCGTCTCCTCTTTCAGATGGAGGGGAACCGGCGTGGCGCCGACATAGGGGATGAAGGATTCGTAGATCGGAAAACCGGGACTGGGGTAGACCACCTCGTCCCCCGGACCGCAATAGGTCTGCTGACAGAGGCCGATCGGGGGCTTCCCACCCGGAAAGACCACGATACGCTCCGCCTCCGCATGGATCCCCCGCGTTTCCGAAAGCTGCTTTGCGATGGCCAGCCGGAGGGAGAGGATCCCCTGCGGGTCGCAGTAATGGGTATTGTCCAGATCGATCTGGCGCTTGACCTCCTCCTTGATGAAGGAGGGCACCGGAAAATCGGGTTCCCCGATGTTGCAGCGGACCACATCCCGCCCCTGCTCTTCGACGAGGCGGATCAAGGGTCCCACCCTGAACGCATTCTCGCTGTCAATCCGTCCCGCCCTGTCTGAATAGAGTCCCATGGTCATCCTCTTCCCGATCGTCCGTCCGCAAGCCATCGCGCAAGAGGCAAGAAAACAGGGCGTTCGGCCTTTGCCGAACGCCCTGGCCTTCTGGCGGAGAGAGGGGGATTCGAACCCCCGTGAGAGCTTTTGGCCCCCAAATCGATTTCGAGTCGATCCCGTTACGACCACTTCGGTATCTCTCCGGATCTTGCAGCTTTCTTGTCTCCGGCAGAATCTGTTTCGTTACGGCGGCGATGCTATCCTCTTTTCGCGAAAAAATCCACTCAAAATATCACCGCATGCCTCCCGGAGAACCCCCTCCGTGACGGAGACGGCATGGTTGAAACGCCGGTCATCGAAGAGGCGATAGAGACTGGCAATGACGCCGTTCTTCGGATCGGCGGCGCCGAAGACGAGCCGACCGATCCGGGCGTGGAGAATCGCGCCGGCGCACATCAGACAGGGTTCGAGCGTCACATAGAGCGTCGTCCCCGTGAGGCGGTAATTCCCGACGGCGGCGGCCGCCCGGCGGATGGCCAGAAGCTCGGCATGGGCCGAAGGGTCGTGCAGCCCGATCGGGTGGTTGTGGGCGGATGCGAGCCGCTCTCCATTGCGGACGATCACCGCCCCGACCGGCACCTCTCCGGCCGCACGGGCCCGTGCGGCCTCCGCAAGCGCGGTCCGCATCCAACCCTCATCCTGTTCCCGCAGAGCTTCCATTTCCAAAATTGACTTTTCTCTCGAATTCCGCCATCATTCGTCCCGGCTTCCATAACGGAGGCTTCGAGGAGCCCATGACGGCGAAGAGATTTCTCATCCCTTTTATTCTGGCCTCGTTTGCAGGCCATGCGCTGGTCATCGCGCTGACGTCCCGGATCGACAGGTCACCCGTCGCCCCGCCGCCCGAGACGGTGATGAACGTCGAATTGAAGACGCCGGCGGAAGTCAAGCCGCCGGCGCCGGCTTCAGCCCGCAACGAGCCGGCGGCGCCGGCCTCCCCCGGGACGGCAACCGGCCATGACCGCGAGGATTCGGTTGCGCTGCAAAACCCGGGCGGCCCTTACGAATCCTATCTCCTCCAGATCCGTCGAAAGATCGAGGCCCTCTGGTCCTACCCGTCACAGGCCCTCTCCGAAAAACGGGAGGGAAACGCGGTGATCCGCTTCACCATCGACGCCGGCGGCTCCCTGGCCGGTTACTACATCACCGCCTCCTCCGGGAGTCCTGTCCTCGACGAGGGGGCGCTCACCTGCATCCGGGCCGCCTCGCCCTTCGCACCGCTGCCGGTGGCCTTCAACCTCTCCCGCCTCAACGTGACGGCAACCTTCAGCTATCGGATGAACAATTAGATCTCCGAGATGATCCCGGCCAGATTCCGGCTCACATCGAGCAGACGGTCGCGGAGCTCGGTCTGCTCCACCCAGGCCTTCCCCTCCACCTTTCCGCGGCGGTCTTGAAGCTGGGCAAGTTTTGTCTCCATCTCGCCAATCAGGAAACCCCAGTCGATCCTCGGCGCCGCTTTCTCGGGATAGGCAACACGGGCCAGTTTGGCGCCCGGCGCCAGCGTCATCTCTTCGAGATAGTCGGGAATCGCGGCATCGAT
>CAYSSF010000207.1:0-7099 GCA_964433455.1 uncultured Syntrophaceae bacterium | reverse complement strand
AAAACGTTTTCTTCCGCCGGGATCTCAAAATGAGACATAAATTTTCCCATATTATCGGTCAGAGCGATGGTCTCAAATATGTCCTCTATCGGGCGGAACAGGTTGCTCCTGCGGACACAACGGTCCTCATCCTCGGGGAGACGGGCACGGGGAAGGAACTGATCGCATTCGCCATCCACGGCATGAGTTCCCGTAAGGAACGGCCCCTGATCACGGTCAACTGCGCAGCACTGCCGGGCAATTTGATTGAGAGCGAATTGTTCGGCCGGGAGAAGGGGGCCTTTACCGGGGCCGATACCCGGCAGATCGGTCGTTTCGAAATTGCCAACGGTTCCACCCTTTGCCTGGACGAGATCGGGGAGCTGCCACTGGAGTTGCAGGCAAAGCTGCTCCGGGTGATTCAGCATAATGAGTTTGAGCGACTCGGCTCATCTCAAACCATCAAAGTCGATGTACGGATCATCGCAACGACAAACCGGGATCTGGAGGAAGAGGTCCGCAAAGGACGGTTTCGACAGGACCTCTACTATCGGCTCAACGTCTTTCCCATCACGGTCCCGCCGCTCCGGCAGCGGACAGAGGACATTCCACTGATGGTCCAGGCCTTCCTGGAGCGTTATTCCCGGAAAATGGGGAAGCAGATTACGTCGATCCAGAAGGGGACGCTGAAGGCGCTGCAGGATTACCCATGGCCCGGAAACGTCCGCGAGTTGGAAAGCATCATTGAACGGGCCGTGATCCTGTGTACCGGGCCGGTTTTACAACTGGCGGATAAACTGATGGTTTCATCCCCTTCGCTTACGTCCACCGTAAGGAGCCTGGAAGAGACGGAGCGAAATCAGATCAATAAAATTCTTGCAGAAACCCAATGGCGGATCGAAGGAAAGGACGGCGCCGCCGCGATCCTGGGCCTCCACCCCAGTACCTTGAGAGCGAGGATGCATAAGCTCAAGGTGGTCCGGCCGGAGGCGCAAGGAGCGGATTAGACTGCCCGCCTCCCATCAACCTGTCCCTCCGTATATTGAGGTTCCGCCAAATCCTGAGGTCAAATGAATCATTTCCTCCATCTCCGATATTCTCTCATCTTCGGTTAATTACCTGTTATTAAAAGACGAATGCACTTCAGATTTTCCTTCGACTCTTGGCAAGCCTTTTGCTGTTATATAATCAAGATCCTGAACATCCCATGGCGCCACAAACGAATCAATGAGGATGAATCGCTATGAAAAAGAGGAACCGCTTTATCCACGGTTTGACGCTTCTAACGCTGATCGCCGCGTTTACGGCCTGTGCATCGACACGCGCAGGTGAAAGTGCCGATGAATATGTCGACGATTCGGTCATCACGAACAAGGCAAAAGCCCTGCTTGGAGCAGACGATTTTTTCAAGCCATTCGATATCCGTATCGTCTCTTCCAAGGGCACGGTTCAACTGAGCGGCTTCGCCAATTCTCAGGCGGCCGTCGATAAGGCAGGTGAAATCCTAAGGACCATCAAAGGGGTTAAAGACATCAGGAATCATCCAGTCGCAAGGTAGACGACCTTCTCGGCTTTATGATGATTTGTCTGCCGGCTTGAGCCAGAGAACGCCGTACGGCTCAATCTCCAAGGTCCATGATGCGCCGCTGGGCGACCATTCCCTCAAAACCTGCCCTCAATATGCTGAGGTCCCACCAAATATGGTGGGTAAACGAATCATTTCAAACGCTTCTTCATTTCTCTATTATCAATCTATCCATTTGTTATTCAATCAATAATCCAACTTTCCGGGTTCCCTTCGGCTATTGGCAAGCCCTTTGCTTTCTCGTCTACAACGCCAATTTGAATTTGATCATTCGACGAGGATGGAGGTTAACATGGATGAACAGACAAAACCACATGGTTCGGATTCAGATGCCCATTTCGTCGGGTGGCAGGAAACTTTGTCGGGAAAGCCTTTTCCGCTCTTCGATATTACCATCGAAGAGCATCCTCTGTATCAATCTACCGTGAGTGATGCGACCTTGCGCAGACTGGGCCTCCGGGTTCCTCAAACTCCATTTTAATATCCTGCCCGCAGTGTAAACCAGGAATCTACCCTTCTTTCTCCGAGGCAAGGGAGGATCTCATGAAAACACGCTTAAAATCGTTCCTGATAGGTATTATTTTTCTTATCTTTACAGGCTGTGCGGCTCTTCTGCCGTCCAGCAAGGCAACGGTCAATTCGCCTTGGGATGATTTCAACAGCGCCAAACAGGAATATGAAAAAATCATTCCGGAGATAACAACGGTCAGCGACCTTAAAAAGATGAGTTTTAATCCCTATGAGGTGCCCAATATTCGAATCTTGAATGTAACGGAGATCATCGGCGTATTCTTGCCGAACCCCTCTATTCGAATAGAGGATTTGGACCCGGGAATTCAAAAATGCATCGAGAAAAAGCAGCGGTGCACGGCTTATCGAATTGAACCCGGTGTGCTGGATAAAAAGCGCGTCGGCAATTTCTGGGCGGATCTGTTCTCGTTCAAGCGGCACACGATAGATACCGGATGGGAATTCCGCGGTTTGATCACCATTGTTGATGATGTTGTCACTTACAGGGATCCGGCAGGAGGAAGGCCGCTGGTGAGAACGGAAGAAGTTGTAAAAAAACCGTTAGGTCCCTTGCAGGAGATTGGAGGCGTCATCATCACGGAGGCTCCAAAACTCTGGTAATGATGATGCAGAAGATCGGCGCCCGATCAGATCAACCGAAGAGTCCCCGCAGGGCGGCGGAATCGGCGAGGATAAAGTCGGCGCCGGCCTGCAACAGCTTCTTGCGCAGGTTTTCCGGTTCGGAGGAGGAGAGAAGGACCCCGACGCCCCGGTAGCCGGTCCTGGACAACCTCGCCGCCTGCATGTCGTCGGGCATGTCTCCCAGGTAGTAACAGTCACTGAACCCCCCACCGATCAGACGGGGGATCATGTCGAGCATGAAGGGATCGGGCTTCTTCAGTGAGATCCGTTCTCCCCGCTCGGCGAAGATCCTCTCTTCTTCCTGAATGCAATCATCCAGCGTGATCACGAGCCGAAAATATTTCCGCAGGTCGAAGCGGTCCAGCGGATAATCCGCCTCCGCGCGCGGGCGGCGGTGGTTCTGATCGACCAGTCTTCGTTCAGCAAGTTCGAGGTGACCGGATCCGGAGTTCTGCCCTTTCTGAACGAGATGGCGGCCGGCAATGTGGACAGACCCGTGGGAACGACCGTCTATACCCAGCTCTGCAACGGCCGGGGCGGGATCGAGGCGGACATCACCATCTCCCGGGTGGCGGTAGACCGCTTCTTTGTGATCACCGGTGCTGCCTTCGGGGTGCACGATTTCATCTGGCTAAAAAAGCATCTGCCGGGGGATGGCTCGGTTTCGCTTCGCGATGTGACCTCCTCCTTTGCGATGATCAATGTCTGCGGGCCTCTCTCCCGGGAACTCCTGATGCGTCTCTCCGACAACGACTTCAGCAACGAAGGTTTCGCCTTCGGCCAATGCCGGGAGGTCGTCATCGGCTATGCCCCGGTACTGGCCCTCCGGGTGACCTACATCGGCGAACTGGGCTACGAGCTCTACATGCCGCCGGAATATGCCGCCCATCTGTACGAGAGCCTCTGGGAGAAAGGCCGCGATCTCGGCATCCGCAACGCCGGGTACCGGGCGATCGACTCGCTCCGGCTGGAGAAGGGGTACTGCTACTGGGGGGCCGAAGTATCGCCGGACTACAGCCCCTACGACGCCGGGATCGGTTTCGCCGTGGATCTGGATAAGGGAGCCTTCAAAGGTCGGGAGGCGCTTTTGAAGATCAGACAGGGGGGGCCGAAGTGGAAACTCCGTACCTTTACGCTGGATCATGACCGGCCGATCATGCTTTCCGGAGGTGAGACCATCACCCGCCGGGGAAAGGTCATCGGGGCGGTCTCCAGCGGCGGTTATGGCCACACGGTGGGGAAGACCATCGCCCTGGGTTATCTGCCCGCTTCTGAGGCCGATCATCAGGAGGGTTTTGCCATTGAGGTATTCGGCGAGGCGATCCCGGCTACAAGGTTTATGAAGGCCCTTTACGATCCGGACCGCAGCAAGATCTTCCTTTAGGTTGAACAGTCTTTCTTCCTGTAAGTCACACACCGGTCGAATATAGAAAAGATGATGCTTTCAAAGGGTAATCAACGCCTATCAGACAATTTTCCAATTGACATCCTCATCGATACGCGGCACTATATCAAATAGATAAGGAATCTCCAATAAATGCTTCACCCTTCTTTTCATCTACATCGTTTCTCACGACACTGGGGATACACGATGAAAGATCAATCCAAGAGGAATCGTAGAATGACAAAGTCGAAGAAAATCCTGTTCGGCATATTCGTCCTCCTGGTAATCGCAGGGGTGGTTTTCCGGTGGTATGATTTTTCTGCGGGACAGAGAGTCAAACAACCTTTGGAATATAGCCATAAGGTGCATACGGAATTGCTGAAATGCGAGGAATGCCACAAGGGCGTCGCGAATTCGGCGTATGCGACCCTGCCCGACATTAAAGTATGTATGGGATGTCATCAAACAGATCCTCTGTCAAACAGCCAGGAAGAAAAAAAGCTGATCAATTATATAAAAAACAACAAAGATATCAGTTGGAAAAGGCTTTACCGGGTTCCGGTGCATGTTTATTTCTCACATAATAGGCATGTGACGGTCGGCAAATTGGCATGCGAGAAGTGTCATGGTGATATGGGGAAAACATCCAGGCCGCCCAGTAAAGCCCTTGTTAATCTTGGAATGGGTGAATGCATCGCCTGCCATGAGAAGAACAATGTAGATAGGAGTTGCATAACTTGTCATAATTGAGCACGGACTCGATAAAGTTGAATAAAGGCTAACTTGGTTCAATAGTTAGAAGGCATAAGGAGTGCGGAATGGGAAAAATTACACGAAGAGAGTTCTTAACGGTGATAGGAGTAGCTGTGGGCGGCGGCGTGTTGGCTTATGCCCCTGATGTAGCTGTTAAGGCCTTTGATGCAGCTTGGGGAGAGGATTGGGTGGAGGTGCCCAAGGGAGCTGAAAGCTGGATTACATCATTATGCCGGCAGTGCCCCGGAGGATGCGGCATCCGTGTGCGTCTGATTGGGGATAGACCCACTAAGATCGAGGGTAATCCGTTCCATCCCGTTAACAGGGGCAAGTTATGTCCTAAAGGCCAGACAGGTTTGATTGCCTTAAATGACCCAGATAGGATTAAAGGTCCTTTGAAGAGGGTTGGTGAGCGTGGTTCCGGCAAATGGCGGGAAATTACCTGGGACGAAGCGACTGATAGCGTGGTCAACCGGTTGAAAGAGATACGCGCCAAAAATAGCTCTCATACTCTGGCCATTATGGCTGGAGATTCCAGCGACCTTACGAAGATGCTTTTGGAAAGATTCATGCACCAATTTGGGTCGCCAAACTTCATTAATGTTCCCACCGGATTGGATTATGGCAGTGTGGACGCCTTTTATCTGATGCAGGGCATAAGAGGCGGCATCAGTTATGACATGGAAATGGCAGATTACATCGTATCCTTCGGATCAGACCTCCTCCAATCATTCTGGTCGCCGGTGCAGGTAATGAACGCCTTCGGTTATACAAGGAGAGGTAAGGCCACCCGCGGTAAGATCATGCAGGTAGAGTCCCGCTATTCGATTACGGCAGCGAAGGCGGATGAATGGATACCGGTAAAACCGGGGACGGAAGGCGTGCTCGCCTTGGGAATGGCCAGCTTCATCATCAAAGAGGGATTGCATGATAAAGCTTTCATTGAGAAACATACATTTGGATTTGAAGACTGGAGAGACCCGTCGGGTGCAGAACATCAAGGCTACAAGAACCTCGTTTTGCAGAATTATTCGCCGAGTGCCGTTTCGGATATTACCGGGATTCCCTTGGAATCCATATTGAGATTGGCCAAGGAATTCGCCACACGAGGCCCCGCCCTGGCAATCGGCGCCAGAGGAGATATTTATCAACAGATGGCCATTCACGCTCTCAACGCCCTGGTAGGAAATATCGACCAGCCGGGAGGCGTGTTGACCGTAAAAAACAGGCCGGTTTATGATCTTCCGGCACCGGCAGTTGATGAAACGGCGCGCAGAGGCTTGCAAATGCCATCCATAACCGGTGTCGACAATGCCGCCCCCCTGGCAAATTCAAATCTCAACGGCATTGCTGAGCAAGTCTTGCAGGGAAAACCCTATCGCATCAGTACGTTGTTTGTTTATAACTGCAACCCCCTTTTCAACAATCTACAGGGTAACACTTTGTCTCAAGCGATGGCAAAGATACCTTTTGTTGTCAGTTTCTCGCCTTACATGGATGAAACGGCTCAGATGGCCGATTTTATTTTGCCGGATCATACCTTTCTCGAGAAATGGCAAGGTAATTTCACCGCAACATTTCAGGGTTTTCCTGTAGTAGGGGTGGGCAAACCGGTAGTGGAACCCCGCTTCAATACCAGGGATGCGGTCAATACAATGATTGCCATCGCAAAAGGCATGGGGACATCGTTGGCGAGGGCGTTTTCCTGGAAAGATTCTCAGGAAGTGCTGTCCGATACGGTTAAACAAGTCTATGAGATGAATAAGGGCGACCTCTTTGCACCTGAATTGGATAAGACACTTTTGAGGGAGTTGGTGAGACGCGGATGGAGGGCGCCCGGATACAAGAACTTTGAAGAATTTTGGGATGGTATAAAGGAAAAAGGAGGATGGTGGGAGCCTGCTTACACCTATGAGGAATGGGAACGTGTGTTGCAGACACCCTCCGGGAAGTTTGAATTTTACTCTCAGACCTTAAAGTATCAGTTGGAAAAACAGAGATTCCTATCGGGGAATAACTCAAAAGTGCTGCTGTCGTCAGGAGTAGAGGCAAAGGGAGATCAGCTTTATTTGCCTCACTGGGAACCTAAACTGAATACATCACCGGACAATGAAAGGGATTATCCGTACCGTTTAAGACTATTTCAGCCCCTGGTCTTCGCCGGATCTCTCCATGCCAATGATCCTTACTTACAGGATATCAACAGCTTCTATGTCAAACAGAAATGGCATTCATGGGCCGAGATA
>CAYSSF010000206.1:3380-7130 GCA_964433455.1 uncultured Syntrophaceae bacterium | reverse complement strand
CCCCGGCTTGCCGACGGTGTTCATCACCTCCCGGAGGATGTCCTGATCGGTCAGGTTTTCGGCCTGGCGGCGGTCGCCCGTGCGCTCGACGATCTCCCGGCGGAAACGGTCCAGTTCATCGGAGGCCATGGTGCGGAAATTGTCGTCCAGGGCCTCCCCCGATTCGAGCTGTTCACTGTCGATCAGCAAGGTGCGGGGCCGCGGGATGGGATTGTCGTACTCGTCGAAATTGCGAAACAATTCGAATCGGCCGTTGACGACCTTGCTGGAACCGTCGTCGTTTTCCCGGTGAAACCCGGAGATGAAGTCGTACACCAGTTTGGAGGTGGAGGTGTTGTTGCAGACGACGATGAAGCACGGCGGAATGCGAATCCCGGATGCCTCCCAGAGATCATAGGTTTTCTTGTAATGGCCGTAGAGTGCCTCCAGGGCCGTCTGCAGCTCCGCGGGGAGGCTCAGCGGATCGAGGCTCTTCGCCTTCCCCCGGCCCTTCTTCGGCATCTTCGATCCGATGTGCTTCCACAGTTCCCGGAACCGGGGCATCTCCCCGCCGGGAATGTTGTCGGCCACGGGCACGCGGGGGAGTTTGACAATACCGCATTCGATGGCATCCATGAGCGAAAAGTCGCACATCGTCCAGGGAAACAGGGTTCCCTCCGCATAGCCGGACCCGCTCAGGAAAAACGGTGTGGCGGACAGGTCGATCACATGCGGCACGCCGAGTTTCCGGTTCACCGTTTCCAGGCCGGTTATCCAGAGGCGGGCGGCCTCGTTGTTCTTTTCCGCCTCTTTCCGGTCATCGCCCTTCAGGTCGCTCTCGTCATCCTCATCCGGCTTCTCCCGGTAGCAATGGTGCGCCTCGTCATTGATCACCAGGATGTTCTTCATGCCCATCAGGTCGGGCATCACCCGCTGCAGCATCTGCCCGTCCGTCTCCAGGGTGTTCAGAGCTTCACCCCGGCCCTGGAGCAGGGAGCGCCCGCCTTTGGACAGCTCCAGCCGCTCCCGGAGCTTGAAGGCATGGTAATTCGTGACGACGATCTTGGCCCGTTCGAGGTCTCCCAGCATATCTTCCGGGATCAGTTCCCGGCTCTGGTAGTAGCTGTCCGGGTCGTTGGGCTGAAGCACGCGCAGGCGGTCGCGGATTGTGAGTCCGGGGGTGACGACCAGAAATCCCCGCGTAAATCTTCTGCTCTGGGGTCTTCTGACCGTATTGATCGTCTGCCAGGCGATCAGCATGGCCATGACGGTCGTCTTGCCGGTGCCGGTGGCCAGCTTCAGGGCCAGCCGCAGCAGTTCCGGATTGGCATCGTGATTGGCATTGGCCAGGTGATCCAGGAATATCTTTCCGGCCTTCCCGATGGCCGGGGCCACTTCGGTCAGCCAGATGATGGTTTCGGCCGCCTCCACCTGGCAGAAGAAGGGCCGCATGTTGTTGAACTTGTGATGTCGCCAATGCTGGAGCAGGCGGGCCGTTTCAGGTGTGACGCGCCAGTCGTTCGGGTTGGGCAGGCCCCGCCACTGGTCCACATGGCGGCGGAGGTCGTTGATTGTCGATGTCGTGTCGTATTGCTGCCGGGCCGTCGAGAGCCCTTTGCCTTCATCGAAGACGATGTCCGCCTGGGCCGCCGCAGAACCTTTGCGCTTCTTCGGCTTCGGAATGGGCGTAATGAACTCCGCACGGCGGCGTTTTTCGATGATCTGCTGCGTCGGCTGGCCCTGGGCATCCAGTTCCCAGTACCGCCGCGGATATTCATAAGGAGAATTCAGGATGGGCCGTTCAAAGAATCGATTATCCATGGTTCATTTTATCTCCTGATGCAACCATGATATTTTCAGGTGTAACAGGCCGAATGGACGCCCCTTCATACATCAATGGGAAAGAAGTAGCAAGATATCATGTCAATATTTATGTGAAATATTCCGTGATAGGCAGAATTTTCATTGCAGGATCAAGGAAGACAGATGGAGTCAATGCTGTAGGGGCACTACTATAGATTGCTCCCAGAACTTTGCGATTCATTCTGATCCCACTTCTGCATATTTTTTGATGGCTTTCATATTGTACTCCTGGCAAATCATTATTTTTGTTAGGCGTAACTTGTTTTTTTGAAAAAAGTAAGGAAAATAATTTCGCCTGTCAATAGAAATCAGGTTTCCCGATTTTCAGCTTGACAGGTCCGGCAAAATCCTATAGATAAACCAACCTGTTTCACAAGACCGAATTAAGGAGGACGTTTTTTTGGCTACACACAAATCCGCAGAGAAGAGAAGCAGGCAGGCCGATAAGCACCGCGAACGCAACAACGCCGTAAAGTCGAGCATCAAGACCGGCGTGAAGGCCGTTGTGGAGGCGGTCGAGACGAAAGACGCAGAGGCGGCGAAGGCTGTCCTGGCCAAGACCGTTCCCGCGATCGCCAAAGCGGCGGCGAAGGGCGCTTTCCACAAGAAGACCGCCTCGCGCAAGATCTCCCGGCTGACGAAGCGGGTCAACACGCTGAAAGCCTAACCTTCCTTACGCGAAACCGGATATCCCATCATCCAATGCCCTCGCGGCTGCGCTTCGGCCGGTCTGACGAGGGCATTTTTTAATCGCAGCGCACACCGGAAGGTTCGGTTCTATACCCTCTCCTTGAATTCCGTTCCCAAAAGCCCCTCGTGCCTGACCATCAGGATCACAATGATGATCAGAAAGGCGAGGGTGTTCTTGAAGGCAATGGTGATATAGCCTCCGGCGAGGCTTTCGGCCACCCCGAGGATCAGGCCGCCCAGAATGGCCCCGGGCAGGCTGTTCAGCCCACCCAGAATGGCCGCCGCAAAACCCTTCAGAAACGGCTCCAGCATGAAGAAAGGGTCGAGCAGCAGCGCCGGCGCCAGAAACACCCCCGCCAGGACGCTCAGGCCGGCGGCCAACCCCCAGGAGAGGGAGAGGATCATGCGGGTCGGTATGCCCAAGGTCTGGGCCGCCGGGAGGTTTTCCGAGGTGGCCCGCATTGCGATGCCGAGGCGGGTTTTCTGCACCAGCAGGTAAAGAAGGCCGCTGCCCAATAATCCGATAACAAAGGTCCCGAGGCCCAACTCACTGATCACCAGCCCCTGGAATCTCCATAGCTTCGTGTCCGACAGCGGAAAGGTCAGGGTTTTTGTATCCGTTCCCCAGAGGTAGGAGATGAGCCCCTGGAGGATAAGGCCCAGCCCCACGGTGAGGATGATCTGGCCGAGGGGGGTGGCATTCCTCCTTTGGGCGGGCACCAGGATGGCGAAATAGAAGAGCATCGCCAGCGCAGAACCGGAAAGGATCGCCAACGGAAAGGAGATGATCGGCGCCAGATTCATGCCCAGCAGGGAAAAGGAGACGAAGGTGCCCGCGGTGGCCATATCCCCATGGGCGAAGTTGAGTATCCGGGTGGAGCGGTAGATCAGGGCCAGCCCCAGGGCCACCAGCGCATAGATGCTTCCCGTGGCCAGCCCGGAAATAACGTACTGCATGAATTGTCGCATACTTGTCTCCCTTTTTTCTGAAGTGACAAAGTGCTGTTTCTTCTCCCGTCAGCGGAAGGGCCAGTTGCGGAAATAGAGGCGTATCTTCAGCCAGCGGCCGGCAATGCCGTGGGGCTCAAAGATCAGGATCACCAGGATGGTGACCCCGAAGATCACCGGAACCAGTTCTTTCATACCCCCGAGCACCTGCGGCACCAGGATCACAAAAGCCGCTCCCATGATGGAGCCCCCAATGGAGGCCAGCCCTCC
>CAYSSF010000206.1:0-3370 GCA_964433455.1 uncultured Syntrophaceae bacterium | reverse complement strand
CCGCCACAAAGACGGTAACCGACTCCATAAAGGTGAAGAGATTCGGCTCCAGAAAACCGATCAGCAGCGAGAAAAGCGCCCCCTGTATGCCCAGGTAAAAGGAACTCATGGCGAAGGAAAGGAGCTTGTAACGGGCCAGGTTTACCCCCATGGCCTCGGCGGCGATGTCGTTGTCCCGGATGGCGATGAAGGCCCGTCCGGCATAAGAGGAGATCGTGTTATAGGAAATCAGCGTGAAAATCAGCGCCAGAAGGAGGGTGAAGTAGTAGAAGGTAACCTGCTGGGTCAGGCCGAAAAGGGCGGGTAGCTTTTTAACCGTAAGTCCCATCCGCCCGCCGGAAATAACCTCGGAATTAAGCAATATCTGGTAGATGGCAATGCCGAAACCCATAGTGGCAATCGCCAGGTAGGGACCTTTCAGCCGCAGCGAAGGGAATCCCACGATGATTCCGAAGATGCCGGCCGTCATGCCGGCTGCGAGCAGACCCAGCGGCAGCGGAATGCCCAAGGCGGAGGCATGGCCGAAGGTATAGGCGCCGATGGCGAGGAAACCCGCCTGGCCGAAGGAGATCTGCCCCGTATAGCCGATCAGGATGTTCTGACCCTGGACGCCGATCGCATAGATGAAAACGACTGTCGCCATATAGACCAGGTAGTCCATTTTTAACCAGGGAATGACCAGCAGCGCAAGGACGATCAGGCCGATTCCCGCGCCGGTCCATGGTTTTCGGATCAGGCGCAGTTCCTCGCGGTAACTTTCGGTAAGATCCATGCTATATAACCTCGTCTATGATGAGCTTTTATAAAGGGATTCGATCAGCTCCGCATAACGTTTCTCCAGGAAACGCCGCTTGACCTTCTTCGTTGGGGTGACGTCGCCGTCCTCTTCATAAAAACGCCTCGGAAGGAGGGCCACCTTCTTGATCGTCTCTACCTGCGCCAATGTCTGGTTGACCTTGTAGACCTCCTGATCGATCAGCTTTTTGATCTCCGGTCGGGTGGTCAAATCTTCGAATGTGGTAAACGGGATCCGATGATCCTGGGCGTACTTGGTTACATTGTCTTCATCGATCAGGATCAGGGCCACCAGGTATTTTCTCCGCTCACCGATCACCACGGCATCCTGGACATAGGGGCTGAACTTCAACTTGTTCTCAATGAAGGCGGGGGTAATATTCTTTCCTCCGGCGGTGATGATGATATCCTTCTTCCGGTCCAGGATCTTGAGGAATCCATCGTCCATGGCCCCCACATCACCCGTGTAGAGCCATCCGTCCCGGATGGTTTCCGCGGTCAGCTCCGGCTCCTTGAAGTATCCTTGAAACACGCCCGGACCGCGAGCCAGGATTTCCCCGTCTTCCGCGATTTTTACCTCCACGTTGGGGATTGGTTCGCCTACGTACCCCCAACGGGGACGATCGAGCCGCTGTACGGCGATGACGCCGGTCGATTCGGTTTGACCATAACCCTCCCGCAGCGGGACACCCAGGGCATTGTAATACTCGAAAAGTTCGGGAGCGGCGGGGGCGGCGCCGCATATGGCCCAGCGGATCCGTTCGAACCCCATCTGCCGCTTCAGGTGGTAAAGAACGGCGAAATAGCAGGGCCAGTAAAGGAGCCCCCACAAGAGGCGCTCCCTGGTTTTTTCTTTCGTTCGGACATACCTGAGCCCCACCCCGACGCAGAGACGGTAGAGAGCCCTTTTCACCGGAGGGGCGTCGGACATGCGGATTCCAATCGCGGAGGCGAACTTCTCCCATAACCGGGGCACACTGGCAAAGATGGTGGGGGAAACCTCCCGAAGGTTCTGGGGCAACGTGTCCGGTCCTTCCACAAAATTGACCGTCCCTCCCGCCCAGACGGACTGGAAAAGGGAGATCAGGTTTTCATAAATATGGGACAGCGGAAGGTAGGAGACCACCTCGTCCGTTTCATAGGACGGGTTGGCCTGCACAAAGGATTCCGTCAGCTTGATGATATTCCGGTGAGAGATCATGGCCCCTTTGGGACGGCCGGTGGTGCCGGAAGTATAGATGATCATGGCCGTGTCATCCGACCGGACCGAGTCAAGCCGTTCTTCGACACAGCGCGGGTTCTGCTTCAGGTGCTCCTGGGAATCTTTCAGAAAGTCCTTATAAAAAATAATCTTTTCCTGCGAAAATCCCCACAGCCCCTTGTCGTCCCAGACGATCACCTTCGTCAGGTTGACCTCCGGCAGGATCTGCAGAATCTTGTCGACCTGCTCCTCGTTTTCGATGAAGATGACCTTCGACTCGGAATGGCCCACGATATAGGCCACCTCTTCCGGCGCCGAGGTGGTGTAAATGCCGCAGGTTATACCGCCGATGGTCATCACCGCGAGGTCGCAGATCAGCCATTCAGGACGGTTTTCTCCCAGGATGGAGACGCGGTCGCCGTGGCCGACTCCTAGGGATACCAGGCCTGCCGCCACCTCGCGGACCCCCGCGGCATATTCCCGCCAAGAGATGCGGTGCCAGATGCCGAAATCCTTATGCCGTAGGGCGACGCGATCCTTGAGGCGCTCCGCCTGCTCGAAGAAAAGCGTGGGGAAGTTTACCGCTCGCATTACCAACTCCTTCGTTTCTTGTATAGTCGCCAGCCTTTGGGAGATGCGGTCTCGTCTCCCAGGCCGAGGTAGAGCTCCTGCACATCGGGATTTTCCATCAATTCCTGCGAGGTTCCCTTCAGCACGATCCGCCCGGCCTCCAGAATGTAGCCGTAATGGGCAATTCGGAGCGCCAGCTTCGCATTTTGTTCCACCAGCAGGATCGTCGTTCCCAAATTGCTGATCTTGACCAGGGTGTCACAGACGTTGCGGGCAATCAGCGGGGCGAGCCCCAGGGAAGGTTCGTCCAGCATCAGGAGCTTCGGCTTGCGAAGGAAGGCCCTGGCGATGGCCAGCATCTGCTGCTCGCCTCCCGAGAGGGTCTCGGCCTGCTGGCTCCGCCTCTCTTTCAGGATGGGAAAGAGATCCAGGACATAGTTCATGTCCGCTTCAATCCCGCGATCGCTTCGTCCCCAGCAGCCCAGCTCCAGGTTTTCCCTCACCGTTAGTTCCCGGAAAAGGCCCCGATCCTCCGGCACATAGACGATACCCAAAGAAGAGATCTTCTCCGGCGAAAGGCGCTGGATAGGACGACCGTTGAACTCGATCGTCCCCTTTTTCGGCTGATCCTTCAGCAGCCCGGCAATGGTTCTGAGCAGGGTGGTCTTCCCGGCCCCGTTGGGGCCCAGGATGGCGAATATTTCCCCTTCCTTGATTTCCAGAGAAAGTCCATGAAGCGCATAGATGCGATCAAAGTAGAGCGTTTCAATATTGGCGATCTTCAGAAATGATGTCATTCTTCAC
>CAYSSF010000205.1:0-7183 GCA_964433455.1 uncultured Syntrophaceae bacterium | reverse complement strand
AAGAGGGGCTTCTGCCCTTGTTATAAACCGATTCGTTAAGTCAATGACATTGATTAGCTACTATAAACGTGGGTATAATAGATAATTTGATTACAGGGTGATATTATGAAGTTGTCAACGAAAGGTCGTTATGGGGTGCGGCTGATGATCGATTTGGCCGCCCATTACGGCGAGGGGCCCGTGCTGTTGCGGGAGATCGCCAAGCGCCAGGAGATCTCCGAGAAATACCTTTCGAATTTGATCAATCCCCTCAAGGCGACGGGCCTGTTGGAGGCAACCAGAGGGGTTCACGGCGGCTATCTCCTGGGAAAGGCGCCGTCCGAGATCACGATGAAGGATATCGTGCAGGCGGTGGAAGGGCCTGTCTGCCTTGTGGATTGTGTCGAGAAACCTGCCGCCTGCAGCCGGACGCCGTTTTGCATTGCACACGAACTCTGGAAGGAGGCGGCCGAGGGTATGGCGCAGGTTTTGGAGAAATACACCCTGGCCGACATGGTGGAGCGGCAGAAGGCCAAACGGGATAACGTTACACAAGACAACTATATGATTTAATGGGGCGATGAAGAATTCAAC
Organism: uncultured Syntrophaceae bacterium; assembly: GCA_964433455.1. GTDB lineage: Bacteria > Desulfobacterota > Syntrophia > Syntrophales > UBA5619 > UBA5619. The sequence continues at coordinate 6,610 of CAYSSF010000205.1, read as the reverse complement.
CATGGCGGTGCAGATCGGGGTGGGGAGGGATGCTACGGGTTCGATGTCTTTCCCGATTTACCAGAACGCCACGTTCAGCCACCCGGCCTTCGGGTAGAGCACCGGGTATGACTATTCGCGCAGCGGAAATCCCACCCGCAAGGTCCTGGAGGAGGGGATCGCCCGGTTGGACGGCGGCGTCCGGGGGTTTGCCTACGCCTCGGGGATGGCCGCGATCACCAATCTGCTGCTGCTGTTCAAGCAGGGCGACCACCTCGTGGTGACCGAGGACCTCTATGGCGGCACCTTTCGGCTCCTCGACAGGGTCTTCGCCAAACACGGCCTGGAGGCGACCTATGTCGACACGTCCGATCCGGATGCGGTGAACCGGGCGCTCCGGGAAAATACCCGGGCGATTCTGCTGGAAGTGCCGACCAATCCGTTGCTCAAAGTGGCCGATATCCAAAAAATAGGTGATCTGGCCAGGGACAAAGGGATCATGACCATCGTGGACAACACCTTCATGACCCCCTACCTGCTGCGGCCGCTGGAACTGGGTGCGGATGTGGTCGTCTATAGCGCCACCAAATTCATCTCCGGCCATAACGACGTCCTGGCGGGGTTGGTTGTCGTCAGGGAGGCGGAGCTTAACGCTGATCACCTACCCGGCCTTTCTGACCCACTCGGACATGGACCCGAAAGAGCGGGAACGGATGGGGATCAACGACAGGCTGCTCAGGCTGTCGGTGGGGATTGAGGATGTAGGCGACCTGCTGGAAGATTTGGGTCAGGGGCTGAATGAAGGAGAGGCAAGCGGATGAAGATCGGAACGAAAATCCTCCACACGGGAAACGAGATCGACGCGGCAACCGGGGCGGTCAGCATTCCCATTTATAACAGCGCCACGTTCAGGCAGGTCAGCGTCGATGCATCCGGTCCTTATGATTATTCCCGCTCCGGAAACCCGACACGGGACGCCCTGGAGGCGATCATTGCCAGCCTCGAAGGCGGGGTGAAGGGCTTCGCCTTCTCTTCGGGGATGGCCGCCATCTCCAGTGTCTTTCTCCTCTTTTCGCCGGGCGACCATATCGTGGCCTGCGAGGATGTCTACGGGGGGGCCTACCGGGTGCTGACCAAGCTCTTCAACCGCCTGGGGATCGAGTCCAAGTTTGTCGACTTCACCGACATCGCAAAGATCAGGGAGGCCGTCCGTCCAAACACGAAGGCCCTCTATCTGGAGTCCCCCTCCAACCCGCTGCTGAAGATCACGGATCTGCGGGCGGTCTCGGCCCTGGCCAGGGAGAAGGGGCTGCTCGGCATCATCGACAACACCTTTATGACGCCCTATCTCCAGCGGCCGATCGAGTACGGCATGGACATTGTCATCCACAGCGCCACGAAATATCTGGGCGGCCACAGCGACCTCATCGCCGGGCTCGCGGTGGCCGCCGACTTGAAGCTGGCCGGTCAGATCAAGTTCATCCAGAACGCTTTTGGGGCGATCCTGGGGCCGCAGGATAGCTGGCTTCTGATGCGCGGGATCAAGACGCTGAAGGCGCGGATGGACATGCACCAGAGGGGTGCCGCCCGGATTGCCGAATGGCTCCTGGGGTGTCCGGAGGTGACGGCGGTCTTCTTCCCCGGCCTGCCCGATCATTCGGGGAGGGAAATCCACGAGAGTCAGGCCGACGGGCCGGGCGGGATCGTCTCTTTCCGTCTGCAGACGGAAGAACGGACAAGGCGCTTCCTGAACAGGGTCCATCTGCCCGTTTTGGGGGTCAGCCTCGGGGGCGTCGAGAGCATCATCTCCTATCCCGTCACGATGTCCCACGCAGGCATGCATCCCGATCACCGGAAACGGGTCGGGGTCACGGGGGATCTGGTCCGGCTCTCCGTGGGGATCGAGGACCCCGACGACCTGATCGACGACCTGAAAGAGGCATTGCGGCAGGCCTGATGAGTCGGAGATTTTCCATTTTCCAGGACCATGAGCGTCAGAAAGTTTTTCTTGACAAATCTTTGCGCTCCCTTATAACGATAAATACCATAGGATTAGTGTATTTTATTTTAATCCCGATCATGGAAGCATGATCACTTAACAAAGGAGAATCATATGAGCAACGTATACAAGGACAACTCGGAATCGATCGGCAAAACCCCCCTGATCCAGCTCAACCACGTCATGCAAGGCGCCAGGGCGACGGTGCTGGCCAAGATCGAGGGCCGCAACCCCGCTTGCTCCGTCAAGTGCCGCATCGGCGCGGCCATGGTGTGGGACGCGGAAGAGCGCGGCATCCTCAAACCCGGCGTGGAGATCGTCGAACCCACGAGCGGCAACACGGGCATCGCGCTGGCCTTTGTGGCGGCGGCGAGGGGCTATAAGCTGACTCTGACCATGCCCGAGACGATGAGCATAGAGCGCCGCCGCGTGCTGGCCGCTTTCGGCGCCACGCTGATCCTCACGCCCGGCGCCGAGGGGATGAAGGGGGCGATCCAGCGCGCCGAGGAACTCGCCGCGTCGGACCCGACGCGCTACTTCCTGCCGCAGCAGTTCAAGAATCCGGCCAATCCGGCGATCCACGAGAAAACGACCGGCCCCGAAATCTGGGACGATACCGACGGCGGCATCGATGTGCTTGTTTCGGGCGTCGGCACCGGGGGCACGCTCACCGGGGTATCCCGCTTCATCAAAAACACCAAGGGCAAGAAGATTCTCTCCGTGGCCGTGGAGCCCCAAGAGAGCCCGGTGATCTCGCAGAAGCTCGCCGGCCAGGAACTCAAGCCCGGCCCCCACAAGATTCAGGGCATCGGCGCCGGCTTCATCCCCGACACGCTGGACCTGTCGGTCGTGGACCGGGTGGAGCAGGTGGACAGCGCCGAGGCCGTGGCCTTCGCGCGCCGCCTTGCCAAAGAGGAAGGCATCCTGGTCGGCATTTCATGCGGCGCCGCCGCGGCGGTCGCTGTCCGGCTGGCACTGCAGGACGCGTTCGCCGGTAAGACGATTGTCGTGATCCTGCCCGACGCGGGTGAACGCTACCTCTCGACGGTTCTCTTCGAAGGCGTCGGTGTCTGAGACGCCGAGCCAAAGTCAAATTTTCTGACCGTTGCCGCTCCCCGGTCGGCGTAAATCGCCGGCCGGGGAGCTTTTTTGTGTTTGGTCAGAATGTTATCCTGAGCCCTACCGATGCGTTGTGACTCTCAAGCTTCAGTTCGGTCGTCGTGGACGAATTCCTATTGAACTTGGCCTTTGTCGTGCCGAAGTAGCGGTAGCCCACGTCCAGGGAGAGCATCCTGGTGAGGGCGATCTCCAGGCCGGCAAACCGGGAAGCCTATTCCGTGCCTTGAGAGTGCGGTGAAGAACAAGGACCTCCGGCATCGCCGGAGGTCCTTGTCATTGGCGCATGCCGGTCATGGACGCCAGCGGCGACCCGGAAAACCTGGATGACCGCCCCCTGATATTTTTGGTTGATGAAATCCGCTATTCCCTTCCGAGGATTTCCCCCCCAACGCCCACGGTTACGTGATGCATCGGGATGTCCGCATTGGCCGCCGCCATCCCCTTTTTTACGATCACCGGCAGCCCCTGACAACAGGGCACTTCCATCGTGGCCACCGTTACGCTCTTCACCCCCGCCGTTTTGAAAATATCTCTGAATTTCGCGATGTAAGACTCGGCGTCGTCGAATTTCGGGCATCCGACCATCAGCACCTTGCCCTGAAGCAATTCACGATGGAAATCGGGGTAGGCAAAGGCCGTGCAGTCGGCGGCAACGAGCAGGTCCGCCCCTTTCAGGAACGGCGCGGTCGGCGGCACCAGCGCGATCTGCACCGGCCAATGGGCGAGCGCGGAAACGCTGGTTTGGTGAGAAGCGGGCTTGTTCGCCTCTTCACAGGAGGTGAACGGCCGGGTGAAGCTCTGCAGCCGGGTCGAAGGGCATCCGCAGGCCAGGGCCGGCGCGGCTGACGGCGGCGGCGTTGCCGTCGTTTTCAGATGATGCTCCACCGCCTTTTCGTCAAAATCTTCCGCTTCCCGTTCCTCAATATGGAGGGCATCCCTTGGACATTCTCCGAGACAGGCGCCGAGACCGTCGCAGTACTTTTCCGCCGCGAGGCGGGCCTTGCCGTCGACGATCTGAATGGCCCCTTCCGCACAGGACGGCACGCACTGCCCGCAGCCGTCGCATTTTTCTTCATCGATTCGTATAATCTTGCGTTTGATTTTCATGATGCGCTCCTTTTTGTTTTATCTGAATTGGCCACCCGGCCCAGCACCTCGCCGGCCAGCTTGCGGCCGCCCATCGTGAGAAAGGATTTTTCGATGATGTCGGCCAGTTTCTTCTCGTCCACCGGCTCTTCCGCCTCCTCCAGATTCGTGATCAGGTCGGCGTCGTAGACGATCTTGAAATTGACCGTCTCATCGGCGCGGGGATGATGGTGGTGGCCGATAATGTCGCAGACCTCATCAATGATCTCCCGGCTTGCCGAAAGTTTTGCCAAAATCTCTCCGGCAATCGGCGGCCCCTCCTCTTCCTGATATCTTGCCGCGGCGCTGCCATGCTTGCGTTCCGCCTCGGGAATCCCGATATCGTGGAGATAGGCGGAACAGAGAACCACCACCATGTCCCCCCGCTCCTCCCTGGCAATCCGTTCCGCATAGCGGGCCACTTTCGTGGCGTGGCCGATCCGGCGGAAGTCCCGTTTGAAGTAGCGTTTCATTTCGATGGCCACCCGGTCTTTCAGCAGATCCCTCCTCTGGGCGAGCAGCTCCGGCGGAAGCTCTCCCAGACACTGCTCGGCGTGCTGGCAATAGGATGCGCAGCCGAAATCCATCCTCGGGTTGACCATCTTGTGCCCGCAATGGTGACACTTGCGGGTGGATTCGTCTTTGAAAAACTCAACCGAACTTCCGCATTTGGGGCAGGGGGCGTCGAAAATGGCCCCCGGTTTCCAATAGCGCATGTCCTGTCCCGGGCATTGCATGGCTGACTCCTTTAACATCCTGTGGTTTGGAGATCGCGTCTCTCCCCGATCTTGTTTTTATCATAATCGCTGAAGCGGAGTAAATCCTTGACCCAAGTCAAATCAGGGGGATTACTTTTTTCTGACCGCTGCGGACATAATGTGGCCCCCATGTCCACGACGGTTATCGAATTCGACGCCAACGAGGTGGGCGATTGGTTCCTTCACTGCTTTTTCAAGGTCTTTGCCGGCGTCGACCTCAACGGTGTCCGTCGCGATCTCGAGGAGAACCGGGTCGTGTTCGGCATCCGCTACCTGCTGCCGCTCAACCTGGAGTCCCGCGACGCTCCACGACCTGGGTCTGGAGGTTTCTACGGGCCGTGTCGTCGATTTTCGCGCACGGGAACATCTGCGCCCGCAGCCGGAAGCGGGAACGGCGCCCCTTGTCCACGCCTGCCATTTCCAGGACGGTTTCGTAAAGTGGCCCACGCTTTCCGGGAAAAAGGTCAACGCCATCGCGCTTTCGTTGGAAACGGAAGATTTACTGGTGCCGGCGGGCTATTATGTGCTTACGAAACGGTTCTCGTCGAAGGAAGAGAGGCGGCGCGTCGTGGCGGCCATCTACGATCCGCGGAGGATCGCTTCGTCCCTCGTCGGCTTTGAAAACCACCTGAATTACTTTCATGCCGGGGGAAAGGGCCTGCCGGAGCCGATGGCAAAGGGATTGGCCCTGTATCTCAACTCCTCGCTTTTCGACCGCCACTTTCGTCTGTTCAGCGGGCATACGCAGGTCAACGCCACGGATCTCAGGAAAATGACCTACCCGAACCGGGAGCAGTTGATGAGGCTTGGCTTCCACGTTCAAGACCGGATGCCGGGACAGGAGATGATCGATACGATTCTGGAAGAGGGGTGCGAAAAACCATGATCAAAAAAGCGGATCGAGACAAGGGTGAACAAAAAATCCAGGAAGCCCTGGAAATCATCGTGGCCCTGGGCTTGCCCCGGCAGCAGCAGAACGAACGCTCCGGCCTTAAACTCCCTCCCCCGCCAGATCAGATCGATGGCGGGATAGATCACCATAACCATCTTTCCCTCCGTGTCCCGCTGGTGCTGAAAAAGTTCTCACTTCAATCGCGGATCATATCCATTCCGGGAGAAAATTTCGCACCCTGCGACCATCCGGAACAGGCAGGGGAATCCTTTATAAGTAATTAAAATTATTAATCACGAATAGTTATCAATGTAACCCTCCGCGCTTTTTCAATTGGCACAAACGTTGCTCCTAAGGTGAATAAAAACATCGTAAAGACAAGGAGTTTGTTTTTCCTTTTATGAACAATAGTTTTTAAACTGGGCACAGCGGCGCATGTTTCAGACGGTATCCATGTGTGGCGGCGCCATGAATCGTAAAGGAGACTGAAAATGAGAAAATATACAAACACATGGCCAATGATGGTTTTAATGCTGGCCATCGGTTCCTCGTTATTGCTGTTTGGTTGTGGCGGGGGAAGCGGAGGCAGCGGTGGGGCAACATCCGGCGTGGATGGCACGATCACGGGTGCGGCGGTGAAAGGTCCCGTCAGCGGTGCGACCGTAACGGCGTATGCCATTAGCAACGGAATGATGGGTGCGCAGATCGGGAACGGAACCACGGACGCGCAGGGGAATT
>CAYSSF010000204.1:0-7207 GCA_964433455.1 uncultured Syntrophaceae bacterium | reverse complement strand
GATGACACTCAAGCCGTTTGCAATCGCCATCAGCGCCATGATCTGCGCCTGCAGGTCCGTCGGGAATCCCGGATGGGGCAAGGTCTTGATGTCTACGCTTCTTACCGTCGCGCCGCCCGTCGCCCGGATGGAATCCCCATCCGGCTCAATCCTCATGCCGGCATCCCGGAGCTTCGCGATCAGCGCCTCGATATGGAGGGGATTGCAGCCGAGAACCCGGATATCGCCGCCGGTCATCCCGGCGGCCAGCAGGAAGGTGCCGGCTTCGATCCTGTCCGGAATCACCGTAGCCTCCACAGGATGGAGCGATTCCACCCCGTCGATCACGATCTGATCGGATCCCGCCCCGCGGATCCCGGCTCCCATGCCGATCAGCACGTCCGCCAGGTTGACGATCTCCGGCTCGCGCGCCGCGTTTTTCAGAATCGTCCGTCCCTTCGCGAGCGTCGCGGCCATCATGATGTTCTCCGTTCCCGTCACGGTGGCGATATCGAAATAGATGGTTGCGCCTTTCAGACGGGACGCCTTCGCCTCGACATACCCGTCCCGGAGCGTCACCTCCGCCCCGAGATCCCGGAGCGCCTGGATGTGGAGATTGACCGGTCTCGCCCCGATCGCGCAGCCTCCCGGCAGTGAAACCCGCGCCTCCCCCATCCGCGCCACCAGGGGACCGAGGACCAGGATCGAGGCCCGCATCGTCCGGACCAGGTCGTAGGAGGCCTCGCATCCGGTCAAATTGCCGGCGTTGATCCGGACCGTCTCCTCCCCTTCGCTCTTCACGCCGAGACCGCTCAGAAGTTTGCGGATCGTCTTGATGTCCATCAGGTCCGGAATGTTGTGAAAGGTGTTCCAGCCATCGACGAGGAGGGACGAGACCAGAACCGGCAACGCGGCGTTCTTCGCGCCGCTGATCCGGACCTCTCCCTGAAGCTTCCGTCCCCCGACGATCACGATCTTATCCATTGCTCAAACCTCGCATTAAGTTTCATTGGAAAGCAGTCCAACCGTCAGTCTCGAGGGTTTCGCGAGCCGGACCGGATTGCACGGCAGGCAGCGTTTGGGAAAAATTGGTGAGCGGCCGACCCGCTGGTAATCCCGTTTTTCAATCTTCAATTCCAGATCATCCCGTGTCCAACCATTTTCATTCGCAGCCAGAGCATACCACAAGGCCTCGTCATAATCTTTTATTTTACTGACAGTCAGCCGGTTATGCCCCCAGCCAATAAGCCGTCACCATATTGCTGTTGACCGCCCTGACCACATTGGCCCGCGCCTGCTCTAAAATCAGGACGACTCGATCAAGCAGAGAAAGTTCCTCCGCCTTTTGCGTGTGCTTCGTGGTTAAATCTTCGTGGTTCATACCGCGCCCCTTAAATTGGCTTTACTTTCGTTCCGATTGTGAACCCGTCCCCGGTTTTCTGTAGCGGCTTCCTTTACAGTTTCAAGAGATACCCCATTAGCTGGCTCAGATTCCTTCGGAAACCATTTCGATTTGATGAAGCAAGAGCCTGCTTTCATTTTCTCAACATATTGATTTCACTACTCAATAAACACTTCATTGTATATGTGTGCGTATGCCGCCATGTCCACAGCAATTGACACATGGTAGCTTCCTCTCAAAGAATCGCTGTGCGGAATTATCTCAATCATTCACAAACTCGCAGAACATGTGTTCTCCAGCCGAACGGCGAAGGCACCGGAAAACAGACCGCAGGACTGGTTTTCCGCATGCAGTCGCTGGTTCAGCAGATAATGCCATGTCCACAGTCTTTTGGTTCGAGAGCCGGTTAATCTTCCTCTGGAGCACCATAAGAGATTCCCACATAGGAAACTTGGACAAGTTTGGAAAGCCCGACCGGTGCCAACGTTGGATCGAAAATGACTACATTCGTGCCACCAGGGGTCATCGCACTGGGATACCGGATCCCGTCGTATATTCCACTCTCACGAATCCGCCGCACGAGTTTCTGGCACGGGAGATAGTCTCGGACATCATCTGCCCTGCGAAGTGGCCTACCCAATTCCATACCGAATGCCACGAGTAATTCCACCAGCTCCAATTCATACTGCGGGGCTTCGTCGGCTATGTTTTTGATGTCGGCCCCCGCGTTAGCAAGGCTAAGAAGCGTTGTTTTCTTACATGTCTCATCTGGGTGCCAGTCGATGACAGTCCAGCTTAGAGGAACCATTCTATTCGCCGTATTCTGCCATCTATTTTCTCTCGCGCCGAACGCAAAGCTCAGCCGTCGCTCTCCGCGATCGGTCTGAAGCAGAGGGTTAGGCCTAAAAATTCAGAATGTTCCCTTTTCGCTCCCCTGCGTCTTGAGGGCTTCCATCACTTGGGGCAATAGCCATTCGGCGACCATCGCATGCCCGGCGGCAGTAAGATGTATTCCATCCGGCTGAAACGCGTCTGGCGGCACGATTTTGCTCAAGGCGCGAATAATGATAACCCGAATCCTTCGCGCCTCAAGGCGGCTGCGCAAGGTCGAGACTTCACTTTGCCAATCCCCCTGTCTGCCTAGGCGGGAAGCCGGACCGCCCACCTGGAGAATGACTATGCGTGTTCTCTGCGGCACCGAGCGGTCCAGCCGACGAAGCATACCCGAGAGCGTATCGAAATCCACGCCTTCATTAGTGACCGTGACGGCGATCCCTCGCGAACGGAGTAGAGCTTCCAGGCGTGCCGAATAGGTTTCATCGGACGCGACCCCTTTACCCCTGGTATTGCTCGCACCCAGCGCCACGATCTGGGCATCGGCTCCTGAAGCAGCGCTCACGACGTAAGCACATCCGAGCACAATCACGGCAATGAATCTGACAAAGCCTCGTGTCATTGGAAATTATCCTCTCCAGTTTTTCTTAATGAGGCAAAACGAGAAAATTTGAGCCTAACGCTCAGCGTGTCCGGCGCGCGGCAGCGCGTACGGACCACGCTGTTGTTCGCCTCATGTTGTTCCTCTGAATCGCTCCGCAAGCGTCTCTATCTTGTCGCCGTCCAAGAAGATGATGTTGTTCCGCAAGGAGTGGCTCTCGATCTTGCCACAGATCTTCTCTATGGCGTTCTCGGTGAACTTGCCGGACGCTATGATAACCAACTTGGAAATGCGCTGCTGTTGTCTGGTATAGATGTCGTAGAATGGCATCTTGAAGGCGTCGTCCGCCTGGTTGATGAGCTTATCGACCTCGGAGCCCGCCCCTCCATCAACATCGCCAAACTTCACCTGGCCCGCCCAATGTTCGAGTTCTTGGAACTCAGTCATGCGCGCAAAGACGATGTCCTTCCCATACTCTCGTTTCCCGTGGTTGTACTTGATGTTCGCGAAACCGAGTTTGCGGAGTATTGGCAAGACGACACGCACTGTGAAATCGGCCTCATTGGTTGGATCGCTTGCCTTCATGAGCCGTCCGCCGAGGCGTAGTTCCGCGGCCCCATCGACCTCGTTCACGATTTGCTCTGCGAGTTGAATCAGGGACTCAACGGATTCCGTCTCGATCTCGGAACTATAGTGCAGCCAGATATAGGCTCCGTCATCATCGTACGACTCGAAGGCAACATCCCCAACTTCCTTCTGCCGTTCCCGAACCGTCTCGCGCTTGGCTTCCATCCATGCCTTGAATCCGATTTCGCCATCCCAATACTTTCTTGTTCCACCGTCCTCGAACTCGACGCGAACCTTGTTGGGTCCAATTCGTTTCAAATTCATAGGGATGGAATCGAGAATGACCGCCGAATCTTCGCGACTCTTGCACGGTTCAAAAGCGACCGTATCCGGCAAGTCCGAGACCTTCAACCCGGCAACCAGACCTTTGGGAAGGAACCAGACTTCGCCGTCGTCAGAGTCCAATGCCTCGCCGTTGATCGTAATGCCCGTGATCTCGCCGCCAGCATCTTGAATTTCGATCATCTCTGTTTCCTTGGCGAACGGGCTGCTCAGGGGCGGGGCGCTTTTTCGCCGTCCCCTGCAGCAGCGATGTTAGACGAATTTCTTGTTCCACTCTGTTTACTTCCCGTTAAGCAAATCGACACTACCATTCATCTCATTTTTTCCGGAGTTCCATCGAATAGATTGATGAAACGAAAATCTTGTGTCATGCCCAAATGGTTATCAAATTGATATATCGAATAATCACCTTTATTTGTGACATCAACAAGAGGATCATGAACCCAGACAGGCTTATGATCGTTTGCAGGCAAATGAGCTATGCGCCAGCAGTTGCAAAGAATATCGAAATTTGAGATTCTATCTAGGTAATGATTATGAGCGGAGACTTTAATCGATCCCATATGTAAGTCTTTTAAGCGCAGATTAGGTTTTTCATGCAAGACTTGCAGTAGATTCCATGAAAAGTATTGAAGCGGCTGTGTTGGGCCACATTCACTCATTTGATATGGCCGGCTATGGAAATTATCGGGTTTGCCGGCTTTATTAACAAAACAGAAGCCAAATGTTTCATTGCCAAGGACATAATGAGAAATAGAAAGGTCGTAGTATGCATTGAAGTTAGAAAACTCAACAAACAAGCGAAAACCTTTTAGTTCAGAAATAGAATAATTGCCCTTAAGGAAAACCCTGAACAGGACATACCTTATAGGTGTATCGAGCTCTGCCGTGAGCAATGTGGATTGTTTAATTGATTTTATTGCCGCATCCCTCTCTTTGGTTCGCTCATCCAATGCTATTTCTTTGGCTATTGAATCTTTCTTTCTTTCATTTTCCAACTTATCGTTGAAATACCAGAGGGAAACAGAACCAAGAAAGGCTATAAAAGTACCTATAAATATAACCCATTGCGATAGTTGTTTCAAAAACTGGTAATCCATTTTTCTGTTCCCTGTGCGTGAGTATTAGTGAAATGCGCCCTTTTCTTTCCTTCGCGTTCTAACGGGGGCGAGATGAGCCGCACGCCCTTTGTTTGGCACGGGGAGATGCAATTTATTGCAGATCCCGTGACAAGAAAGGGCGCAGAGGAGCCGCAGGCGGGGCGGCTCCATTGATGGTTCGAGCCGCCTGCGGCGAGAATCCATCAATGATTCAGCTCGCACCCGTTCGTGCCGCCGCAGGCGGCACGAACGGAATAATAACCCGCCGGGCCACAGTGTGTGGCTATTTGCACTGACGAAATTCCCGGTCGGGTTGATTAAAATGTTGTGCCCCTTTTAAATTACAGTTATCGCTCAAATGAGGCTCTAATTTGCTGAAAGTCCTGAAGAAATTCCTTTCCACCATAATCGGCGTTAAAATTCGGCGATGTTAAGTGTGTCTTGAGTAAAAGATTCCATGTCAAAGCATACATGAGATAAAGAGTATCCGAACCACTCTTTATTAGCGAAATCATTGGCTCTGGCGCTTCTTCTGGATACAGAACTGTCAAATATGGTGGATTTTGAATTCCGGATTGTTTTACCCAGGCAACGCTAAATCTATCCAAAACAAACAATCCATTCACACGCACTTGTGGCGGAACAGATTTATTTATAAACCAAAACTCCAATAGTAATCTCTCGACAGATTCTTGATCATCCGTATCAATATCACTACCATAGAAAAATACAAATCCGAACGGTTTGTTATATTGTTGTCTATCACCACCAAGACCATCTATCGTCAAACCAGGAATCACTCTAGAGGCATCTACAATATCACGGCTTAGTTCTTTATATGCGAAAATCTTCTTACAAGCATCATACAGGCTACCCACGGGATCATCTTTGAGTATCCCATTTTCAATCGCACCCAATGTTAAATTTTGCTTTACTTCAATAATTCCATATGTCGTCTCAAATGCTATTAGTTTTCGCCTTGATTGTTGCGTTGCCGGAAATTTTACAAAAGGAGCATAACGCCTATCGTATAGAACAAAATCACAATCTCCGCATGTAAAGTGGTCACGATCGATAATTTTTCCCGCAGTTACACTGAATTGTTCAGGAATAAATTTGCCGAATTCTTGTCTAAAATAATCTTCCAAAGGCAACCCGGATTCCATATTGTATTGATTTGCATATTTTTCATAGCGTAGTTTTGTACTCAAAAAAGCTGAAACCTCTCGAAATGCACTGCGAAAAATATTGAGACTATTTGGATCTCTAACTTTGTTCATAATTGCTCCTATACTTAGCGGCACAACGGCGCTCTTCAGCCGCGGTGTCTTCGCCGTCGGCTGGAAGAGCTTGTTGGCCGACCTCAATACAGCATGCTAAGAAGCTGCGTATTGTCGTTGAGAAGAACTTCTTCCATATCGAAGAAATAGTCCGCTTTCCGCTGAAGAGCAGAGCTCAGCCCGCTCTTGAGAAACCACAACACAACACGGCATCCTTCGGCCATGACGGCCTCGACCAGAGGAACGTAATCCTCATCGCCCGCTACGAGAACAGCAACGCTGTAGTTCTTTCGGTGGGCGTGGGAAAGCATGTCGGTAGCCAGCGAAATGTCGACCCGCTTGGCATGTTTTCCCTTGGTTTTCTTGAAGACTCTTGGTGCTTCGATACCGAGATCCTTTAGGCGCGCCTCGACATCCTCTATTCTTGGGGTGTCCCCTTGAACACAAGTGTAGTAGTGTTTGCGGATGACATCGCAAGTGAGTCGGGTCATGTTGAGGTACTCGGACCAGACGTAAACGTTGGGTTCAAAAGAGACATGCTCCGGCGGCTTTCGCCCGGTCAGCAGCTCTTGGTAGCGGATGGCGAGATTCTCACCGTCAACGAAGACCATGATCTTGGCATTCGCTCTCAGCGTCGGTGGTAGATAGCTTGCCATTTCTCTCCCATCATTTTCTCACGGCCAACGCAAAGATCGCCGAACCGCATCAGCGGGACCAGTGGATTGCATAGTTAAACCTCTTTTATCATTTCCCTATTTCTTTTTGCAAACAAGTTTTAGCAGTTTCTTGTCAACATTATTTTTTGGAGGAGCCCAGATCCACCCAGCTTTGCTAAAATCAAAACTTTGAGTTTTAGTATCATTAATGTAGACATCACTCACGCCAATGGCAGTTTTGTTATTCTTACAGTCTATTCGCATTTGTTGAAGTGCGCATTTGCTTCCTGTATTACACCAATAAATAAGGACCTCAGTTATGTTGTTGTCGATTTTCTTGATTGTATCTTTTTTGTAGTATACGTCGCTATCACTCCCTTTACCTCTATGGAGTCAATGTCATTGACTTAACGAATCGGTTTATAACAAGGGCAGAAGCCCCTCTT
>CAYSSF010000203.1:0-7310 GCA_964433455.1 uncultured Syntrophaceae bacterium | reverse complement strand
GGAGGTCTGCCGAATTCTGGAGGCCGGTGGCATGGCCACGGTCCTCTTTTCGGAGGTGGCGCCCGATCCGGCCATCGAACTCATCGAGCGGGCCGGTCGGATCTATCACGAGCAGGGCTGTGACGGCATCGTGGGCCTCGGCGGCGGGAGCTCGATGGACACGGCCAAGGCGGTCGGGCTCCGGGCAACCCACCCCGGCGAGCTGCGGGAGTATGAAGGGATTGTGGGTGGAGGCGGAAAGATCAAACCTGTCCTCCCGCCGCTCGTCTGCATTCCGACCACCTCCGGGACCGGGAGCGAGGTCAATCCCTGTGCGGTCATCACCGATCGGGAGCGCGACCTGAAGTTTATCATCATGAGCAACCACCTGATCCCCAAACTGGCGGTGATCGACCCCCTCTACTGCCGGACGATGCCCGCCGGCCTGACGGTCGAATCCGGGATCGATGCGCTGGCGCACTGCCTGGAGGGGTACGTTTCTCTGGCCACCCCCTACCATCCCTATTTTGAGTCGATGGCGCTCTCCGGGGTGAAGTTGATCGGACGAAGCCTTGCGCGGGCCTACCGGGACGGAAACGACGTGCCCGCCCGCACCGACATGTGCATGGCCGCGGTCTGCGGCGGCCTCGCCTTTCTGAAGGGTTTGGGTATCGGCCACGCGATCACCCACGTGCTGGGCGCCCGGTATCACATGCCCCACGGCCGGGCCGCGCTTTACGGGCTGCTCTGCTTTGTCCGGGCCAACAAGGAGAGCTGCAAAGAGCCGTTCATCGACATGGCGCAACTGCTGAACCGCTCCAACGATCTGGAGGAGAGTTTGCTTGCGCTCTATCGGAAACTGGATGTTTCCATCAGCTTGAAGGCACGGGGCATTCCCCGCGGAGACTTGAAGAAGATTGCCTTTTATGCCTCCCGGGATGCCGTAAACATGGCCACCGATCCCACGACCCCGAGCGAGGGAAAAATTCTGAAACTCCTGGAGGAGATTTACGAGTAGGCGCGAAAGGAGCAGTAGGAAGGGCGTTTATGAAAACATTTCCGTATCACACTGACCGCCTTTGGCTGCACGCTGCGGGAAGGGATCCCGTCCGGTTCCCCGTGGCGGTGGGCCGGAACCGGCGAATTGGAGGCGCTGCCCTTTTCGAAGGCGGACCGCCTGATCGCCCGTTCCGTTGCCCCTGTGACAGTTCACAGGACAGGAGATCGTTGAATTTCACCCCTTCCTGTCATGGTGTGGAGCGAAATGACAAAGCAAACTCATGACTTATTGAAATATTTCCGGAGGGGTCGAGTTGGCAGGTATCGACAGGCCATTGACCTTCCGCCGTTTCATGGCTATACTAAAACCGTTTCGGAAAGGGTCCTTTTCCGAGCCGCTGTAAAGCGGAGCAGGCTGGAAAGGGATCATCCTTTGGCGGTTCGGTTGCTTGGGAGGGAATGCATGGCGAAGGAACGGATACCGGTCACCCCCGCCATCCTCTTCATGAAGAAAAACGGGGTGGCCTACACGTTGCGTCCCTACCGCTACGAGGAACACGGGGGTACGAGGGTGTCGGCGCGGGAATTGGGGGTGGAAGAGCACCAGGTGATCAAGACTCTTGTGATGCAGGACGACCGGAAAGAACCCCTGATCATCCTGATGCACGGGGATCGGCAGGTTTCCACAAAAACCATGGCCCGCCTCCTCGGGGTCAAATCGATCTCTCCCTGCGAGCCCCATATCGCGGAAAAGCACACAGGTTACCGGGTGGGAGGCACCTCCCCCTTCGGAACAAAAAAACCCCTCCGGCTTTTCATGGAGGAGGGGATCGCGGATCTGCCCCGGATCCTGATCAATGCCGGCAGTCGGGGTCTGCTCGCCGAGATGTCGCCGGCCGAACTGATGCGGGTATTGGCGCCCGTCGTCGTGAAGGTGGCCCTATGAAAGACGAACAAATGGTGGTCCGCTGCCTGAGCTGCGGCACGAAGAATCGCATCCCGAAAGAGCGGCTCCATGATCGGCCTCTCTGCGGAAAGTGTGGGACCAAGTTGGACGAGATGATCATCCGCTGCCTGCGTTGCGGCACCAAAAACCGCATGCCGGAAAATCGCCTCGATGAACAGCCCGCATGCGGAAAATGCGGCGCCGTTCTGGCGGTTTCAAGCGAGGACCGTCCCATCGACGTGACCGATGGAACCTTCTCCCAAGAGGTGCTCTCCACCTCGGGCCCCGTCCTCGTCGACTGCTGGGCGCCTTGGTGCGCTCCCTGTCGCATGGTGGCGCCGGTTCTGGACGAACTGGCCTCCAAATATGCCGGCAATGTCCGGATCGCCAAACTCAACACGGACGAAAATCCGGTGACGGCATCGCAGTACAACATCCGCAGCATCCCGACGATGCTGCTGTTCAAGGATGGAAAACTGGTCAACACCCTGGTCGGCGCGCTGCCGAAGCAGGCCATCGAGGAGAACCTTCTCGCCCTGATGAAGACAAACTGAGGCCTTTATCGTCGTTCGCAATGACCGACGGCGTTTTTTCAAAGATCTCAAACCAACGATTCTCTTACATTAAGGATGCCATCATGTCTGACCCGGGAGAACTCAACCGTACGCTGATCTACCACTGCCGCGTTTTCGATGTCTACGAAGGGGACGTGCGGCTCCCTGACGGCCGGATCTTCAGGCAGAGCTGGATCGACCATCGGCCCTGCATCGCCGTCGTCCCGGTGAACGCCGATGGAGATCTCGTGTTGATCCGCCAGTACCGGCAGGCGGCGGGCGGGATGATCGTGGAGATCCCGGCCGGAAACATGGACCGGGAGGGCGAAAGCGTTGAGGCGTGCGTTCAGCGGGAACTGGCCGAGGAGGCCGGTTTTCAGGCGGGACGACTGATCCGGCTGTTCGAAGGGTACCTGGTACCGGGATACTGCAACGAATACATGTATTTTTATCTTGCCCTCGATCTCCGGCCGGCCTCGCTTCCGGCCGACGAGGACGAGTACATCCGGGTGATGACGGTCGCCTTCGATGAGGCCCGGCGGATGATCCGCGAAAAGGCGATCATCGATGCGAAGACCGCGCTGGGAATCCAGATGGCCCGGGAATTTCTGGAGGATGAAAAACGACGGGTTCTCTGAGACGCCAAAGGATCGATCAGCGGAGCATCCGCTCCCGTTTCTGGAGTTCGATTTCAAGGGCCTTCAGCCGCTGGATGTCTCTCTTGAGCTGTTCATTTTCTTTCACGAGCGCCGTCGTCTCCGACTGGAGTTTTTCCGTCAGTTCCCGGACCGTCTTCTTCAGATGGTCGTTCTCCTTCAGCGCCCTCAATCGTTCCTCGCTGCTCCTGTCGGCCAGCAAACCATCCAGGCGGCTCTTCTCCTCAAAACGATCCCTCTCGTCGATCAGGCGGATAAACGCTTCCGCTACGGCACGCCACCGGCTCTGCGGATAACGCTGGATCAGGGAAAGAAAAATCGAGCGGGCCTTCTCCGAATCCGGTTGTTCCGGAACGTTGAGGCGTGCGACCCCGTCCAGCAGGAGGTCGCGCTCCTCAAAGAGGCGCGGCGGCGGGGCCGGGGCCTCCTCCATCGGTTTGACAGCCGGCGGCGCCACCGCCTTCTGCACCGCTTTGACCTCCTCCTTCTTCTCCATCACCGGCGGCGCCGTCGCGCAACCCGCGATGAAAAACAGCGCCATAAACCAGATGAAAATCGCCCTTTTCATACCTTGCGCACATCCTTTTCCGTCACGCGTCCGTACCGCCCACAAAGGGGTGCTTCATAAATCTATTTCATGCCTTGCGCATGTCCTTTTCCGTCACGCAGTTGTTGCCGGGGAGGGTCTTTGCATACTCCTTGAGCTGCGCCGCCGCCTCGGCCATTGCGAGCGGGTTTTGGAAACGGGCGCCGTCATCGGTGACAATCGCAATCGTCACGCTGATCAACGGGAATTTCTGCCGAACCCCCTGCCGGTCCTTCCCGACGAAGAACCCCTGCTCCCGATCTTTTTCGGTATAGAATTTCCGGATCCGGCCGTCGAAATCGGAACAGATCCGCCGGCAGATCTGCTCCGCCCGCGGCGGAACCGAGATGAGCACGAAATCGTCGCCGCCGATATGGCCCAGAAAATCCTCCATCTCTCCGCTCTCCCTGAGCTCGGCCATCAGCAGCAGGGCAACCTCCTTGATCACCTCGCTTCCCCATGCATAGCCGTAATGATCGACAAAGGGCTTGAAATTGTCCAGGTCCACATGGCAGAGCGAAACCGCTTTTTTTGCCCGAAGGCGATTACCGAGCTCCCGCTCGATCGCCAGGTTCCCCGGAAGACCGGTCAACGGACTCGCATCGAGGTTCCGCTCCTCGAGAACCTTGAGGCGCTGGGCCATGACAGCGAAGGCATGGGATAAACTCCCGATCTCATCGTGTCGGTCCATGCGGAAATCATCGTCGAACTTCCCCTCGGCGATCATCGCGGTCGCCTGTTCGAGCTGCCGTAGCGGCCGGGAGATGTTGTAGGTGATCAGCAGCACGAGCAGCACCCCCAGCACGAGACTGACGAGGCTCAGCACAACGGTGAGACGTGAAGCCCGGAGGCTCTGGACGTTGATCCGCTTCATCCGCGTATCGATATTCCCCTCCGCCCTCTTCTGCAGCCCTCGGAGGAGCATGGCCGTCTCGTCGATCGCCTTCCGGCCCGCTCCTTCGGAAAGCGCTTGGGCCTCTTCGTTCCGTTTCGTCTGCACCAGTTCGACCTCCTGGGAGAAAAGTGCGTCGTACTGGCCGTGGAGGAGGGAGATGCGTGCAATATTCGGGTCGAAGCCGGCAAACCGGCCCTTCTGCAGCGCCTCGAAAACGCGGTTGAATTCCCGGCTCCGCGCCCGGAAGAGCTCCTCGATCGTTGGATCCTGCAGAATCAGATAACGCTTCTCTGCGCTCTCCTGGGCGATCAGACTGTCCAGCAGGCCCTTGCTCTGATCGACAACGGCGAAATCATCGTTGATGATCCGGTAGGCGAGGTCGCTGAGCTGCTGGAGGCTGATGACGGCGTAGGCGCTGGCAAGCACGGTCAGGACAGCCATCGTGAGATAGCTCAACAGCAGCTTGCGGTTAATCGTCAGCTTCATCCCTTCATCCCACTTATCCCGCTCAAGACTCCGAATATCCCCATTTGGGTGTGAAATTTTAGTAGCATAACCGGCCCGTTCTTGGCAAAGGAGATTTGCAAAAAATTCTTCCCCTTTCGAACCCCGATCTGATAATGAGAACGCTCCATTGCCGCCGGGAGAAAAGCGGCAATGAACCAAGTTCGCAATCGATCGGATTCAGGGGGGAGATGAACGGGGAAACGGGATACCGGACAGGGCTGAAAGAGGGAACCGTCGCCGGTTTGAGGAAAGGGTGGGACGGATTTGTCTGGATGATGAAGATCATCGTCCCGATCTCGCTCTTCACGGCGATTCTGGACTGGAGCGGCTTCCTTAGCCGCCTCGACTTCCTGCTGAAGCCGCTGATGGGTTGGCTCGACCTCCCGGCGGCGGCCGCGCTGCCGCTCGTCATCGGCATGCTGAGTTCCGTTTACGGCGGCCTTGCCGCGATGATCGTCTTCCCGTTCAGCGCGGCCCAGATGACGCTGATGGCCGTCTTCATCCTGACGGCCCATGCGCTGATCCAGGAGGGAGTCATCCAGGGGCAGTCGGGCATTCACCCGCTGAAGGCCACACTGATCCGCATCGGCGCCGCCGTCGTGACGCTCCTGCTGATGATTCCCTGGGTCGGGAGCTCCACGGAGATGCCCGCCGCGGAAGGCGCCCTGGCGGTCAGCCCGGCCTTCCTGGAGATGATCCGGCACTGGGCGTGGACAACCTTCCGCCTGACCGCGAAGATTTTTTTCATCATCATGGCCCTGCTGACGCTCCTGGAACTCATGAAGGCCTTCGGCTGGATACACCCTTTTGTCCGCGCCCTCGGGCCGTTTCTCCGGGTCATGGGCCTCGACCGGAAGGTCGGATTCCTCTGGATGACCGCTGTGATCTTCGGCCTCTCCTACGGCGGGGCGATCATCGTGGAGGAGGCCAAAAGCGGCCGCCTGAGCCCGGAGGATCTGGAGCTCCTCCACCTTTCCATCGGGACGAACCACTCGATGGTCGAAGACCCGCCGCTCTTCCTTCCGCTGGGGATCCATCCCTTCTGGCTCTACGTCCCCCGTCTGTTGATGGCCATCTTCATCGTCCGGCTGGTGCGCCTCTATCAGCGCTATGCCCGCCGTTAGTTAATTGGGACAGAGCCCCTACCGCCGATCCTTCGACCAGGCGGGCGTTCAACCGGACGACATCAAAACCCTGGGCGATCTCAAACGGTTTCCTTTCACCACCAAGCAGGATCTCCGTGAAAACTATCCCTTCGGTAGGGACGCTTACCGTTCGGCGACCTTGATTCGCGATCCATCCTTCAATCCCTTTGGGGGGGTCACGACGATGCGGTCTCCGGATTTAAGCCCCGACAGAATTTCCACCATATCGCCATAGGTTGCCCCAACCCGGACCGACGTCTCCCGGACCCGGTTTCCCTCCAGGAGATACGCGACGGTCCCTCCCTTCCGGTCGATCAGTGAGGACCGGGCGGCGGCCAGACGTGGTTTCATCTCCCCGGGAGAGAGTTTGCGCGGAAGAAAGGAAACCTTGGCGCTCATGTCCGGCAGCATCCGGCGGTCCTTGTCCAGAAAGCGGACCTTGACCAGAACGGTCGCCTTGCTGCGGTCCACGGTCGGCACAACGGTATGGACCTCCCCGCGGAACCGCGAGTCCGGGAGGGCGTCCAGTTGGATGTCGCAGGGCTGGCCGACCCGAATGGTGGTGATGCTTGTTTCCGAGACATCCACCTCCACCTGCAAGGAGTTCATGTCGGCAATCGACACGACGGCGGCCTTGGCGTTGGCGGCGGACCCGATGGGGGTGACGATATCGCCGATATCCGCGTTTTTGGTCAAAACGACGGCATCGAAGGGGGCACGGATCAGGGTGTAGTCCAGACCCGCCTCGGCGTTTTTCAGCGCGGCCTCCCCGGCATGAACGACGGCTTCCGCCGCCTTCACCCCTTCGACGGCCCGCCGGTAGCGCGTCTCCACCACCTCATATTCGGATCTGGAGATGTACTCCTGGGCAACGAGTTGTTTATAGCGTTCATACTCCTTCCGGGCGTTGTCCCTGTCCGCCCTGGTCTGTTCGAGGGCGGCGCGGGCCGTGTTCAGATTGGCGGCGACCTGGTCTCTGACCGCGGATACGTCGATGTTCTCCATGCGGGCGATCACCTCCCCCTCTTTGATCTTGCTCCCTT
>CAYSSF010000202.1:0-7318 GCA_964433455.1 uncultured Syntrophaceae bacterium | reverse complement strand
CAGAAAATCGTTTTCGATCCCGCCTGCGGTCAGCTTCTGGAGGCCCCGGTAGCGTCCGATGCCGTGGTCGGTGTGAACGACAAAATCGCCCTCGCTCAATTCTCCGAACGACTTGAGGAAATACCCCTCCCGGGCCGGACGGACCCGCCTCCGTAAAACCTTCTTCCCGAAGATCTCCTCCTCGGAGAGGACGACGAGGTTCATGCCGGGAAGGTGGAATCCGCCGCTGATGCGCCCCTCATGAAGAAGAAGGGCGCCGGGCGGGCCGTCCCCCCGGTCACGGGGAGAAATTTGAAATTTGCCCCCGGCGTCCAGGAATGGACCGGCCTCTTTACGGACGGGGAGGTCGTACCGTGCGAGGAGCTGTCCCGTCCGCTGCATGCCCTCCTGGCCGCCGCAGACGAAGACGACCCGCCTCCCCTCCTCGATCCATCCCCGGATCTTCTCCGCAAGCGGCAGCAGCAGGCCGGCCTCTTCGGCCTCCGTCCGGATCGCCTCGCCGAGGGCGATATCCCGTTCCAGGTGAAAGTGTACCGGGTGTCGATCATCGTCCCCGGTCCCGAGGGAGAGACCCGCCAGGTGTAGCTGCCGCTTCCCCTGACAGCGGCCGGAAACCTCCGCCGATGTCAGATAGGCCGTCTCCTTCTCGAGGTGGAACAGTTCCCCGTCGCGGGCCTTGAGGATGAAACGGTCGAGGTCGTTTTCGATCTTCTCCTGCGCCTGCGCAACCGCGAGCGGATCATCGAGGACAAGGAGTCCGCCCGGCGGGAGATAGTCAAAGACGGCGCCGAGGCCTTGATCCCCTGGGTCGTCGTTGCCGGCGGCGTCATAGAAAAGGGAATGGAAAAGCGGGTTGACCGCGGAGCCGAGGCCGGTTGCGATCATCTCGGCGAGCTTGTCCTTCACGGCACGCGGGAGTTCCAACTCATTGGACCGACGGCGGATGTTCCGGACGGCGCGCTCCCGCCGCGGGGCGGTCAGGATCACCTCCCGGGCAGGGAAAAGCCTAAATTCAGCGAGTTCGGTGAGAGAACGCTGGGTGGCCTCGTCAAAGGAGCGGATCGATTCCAACTCATCGCCGAAGAACTCCAGGCGGTACGGATGGTCGGCCGGAGGGGGGAAAAGGTCGATGACATTTCCCCGGACGCTGAACTCCCCTTTCCCCTCCACCAGCGTCACGCGGCTGTAGCCCCCTTCCGTCAGCTTCCGCACGAAATCGTCCCGCTCGCGGCTGTCGCCCACGGAAACCCACTCGACATAGCCTTCAAGTATCCCGCGCGGAATCACCTTCTGCATCAAGGCGCGGATCGGAACAACCATAACGGCCGGCCCGCCATAGGCCAGACGGTGCAAGACCTCCAGGCGGGCAAGCTCCGTCTCCCGCTGGAATGCGAACATATCCGTCGTCAGGAGATCCCACGGGGGCAGCAGGAACGCCTGATCTTCCCCCAGGAAGAGGGTGAGATCCCGGACGCGGGCTTCCGCATCCTTTTCGGTCGGAGCGACTACGATGAGGGGGCCGCGCAAATGCCGGAAGAGCAAGGCAATGACGAAGGCACGGGCCGAACCGTCCAACCCTGTAACGACAACCCGCTCCTCCCCGCGGCCAAGCCTATCCAACAGCTCCCGCAGCGCGGGATCGCCCGGATTGCTTTTGATTTCAACGATCTTTCTCACGAACGGTCCCATAAACCAAGCCCCCCCGAACCGGATGTATTCAGGGGGATCATTCCAAAGCGGAGATGAAAGCGGTTATTTTAACCACGCATCATTTTTACGGTCTTGCCTATCGATATCGGGCCATGCCCTTCCATTTCATCAGGCTGAACCGTAGCCATTATAATATCGGGGTCATTTATTCAAGCGGTAATACTCTCCCCAAATCCACCACCAACTTTTGACGTCGGTTGAATTTACGGCATAAATTGCGATTATATTTACGCAGCGAGGTGAAAGAAAATTGTTAGCAAACTACCGTTCCCACGAGATTTGCTAAAAGTTGGTGGTGGATTTGGGCTCTCTATGCTGCCATCACAGACTTTCTAACCCTTACCCGCCATACCCGCCGGTCGCCTTCGGCATTCCGGGTGAAGTCCCCTTCGCCGGTCTTCCGGGAAACCCCGTCTCGCTGGATTGGACACCGGAACCGGGCTGGTAGAAACTCGCCCCTTTCATTCCCGGGCTGGATATGTTATTGACACGCCACGGAAGTGCCAAGGTCACTGGTGGGCCTCCCGGACTTCAAATCCGGTGTGGGGGGCTAGTACCCTCCCAGGTGGGTTCGATTCCCATGCACTTCCGCCATTTAATTTCAAGCACTTACGAAGAGGCCTCTTTTGACGGGGGCCTTTTTGCTTGGCGGAGTGCCCAAATTGTAACCATTTTGTAACCGTAAGTAACTTTCTTGCTTGCGGGCGGCCTCTTTCAGGTCGTCCTGGTTGATGATGGCCGCTAAAAATATTTATCGGTGTCGTTTTCGTGCGTTTCTCGTGTGATTGATGTTCTATCCCTTTGTTTTCATAAGAAATAGCGATGGATGCACTGATCACGTGGTGCAAATAGAAAATGGGGATGGATTGAATTAAGGGAAGAACGGAAAGATAGGGAGGCTCTTATTTTCTTTTATAGATTTCTTTGCGGTGTCCAACGCGAAGCACAACAATGTCGTTGCTCTCAATATCGAAGATCACGCGATAATCACCGATGCGGAAACGGTAGCGTCCGAGTTCCGGGTCGGTCAGACTTTCGGCGTATTGGAGGGGATTGTCTTTGAAGCGAAGGAGGGTCGCGCCAATGCGCTTTTTGACACCGGCGTCAAGTCTGTCAATGTCTCTGACGGCTCTCTGGGTATATACCAGCCGGTAACTCAATGCCCGAATACCTCATCATGGGTTTTAACACGACCAGCTTTATAGTCTGCCCGGGCATCCCTGATGCTTTCCAGGTACTCGGGGGAGGTTGTTGCAAGCAGTTCCTCCAGGAAGTCATCCCGGTCTCTTTTGTTCATGGACTTTACAGCGCCAATGATTTCTTGCCGGGATAAATTGACTTTGATGGCGTTCAACATAGAAAACTCCTTTCAACTTTTCTTGTTTTAAGGGGAAACCATTTTGGAGTGACTTTATCATTTTTGGAAATTACCTGCAAGCAAACTCCACGATACAAGGACAGGCCAGTTGCGCTTATCTGACATAAATGCTAAAAGTACAGCTATCTTGGGAGAAAAATAAGTAACCATAAAGCATATCGTGCGACTTCTCATGAGAGGGGTTCAAGAGGTGATGCACACGCAACTTATTGAAACACAAAAAAGAATCAGGCGACAACCCCTGTCGTCGATTTCAAGAGGCGATAGCCAAAAGCCGCCATAACGGGTATGTACGCGCGCAATGGCAACGAGGGAGATCATGTCATGACGGCGCCCGGCAGCAACCTAATCACAAAAGAGACGATGAGCATTCCGATCACCAGAATCGGAGAGCGTTTTTCGCCATTGCGGATAGTCGAACCGCGGGCGGAGCGGATGATGCTGCACTCGATGCAGAAGTATGGGCAACTGACTCCGGTGGTTACGTGTCGGATTGTCCCCGGCGAGCATGAACTGCTCGATGGCTTCAAGCGGCTCAGGGCTGGTCGGCAGTTGGGGTTTTCCGAACTTACGGTTCGTCCTCTAAATGTGAGTCTTCGGGCGTGTAAGGCCGTAATGTTGCAACTCAATCGGGTTGGTCGAGCCATCTCCGGCATGGAGGAGGCTCTGGTGGTTCATTCGCTCTGCCATGAAGATGGTTTGAGTCAGGTGGAGATTGGGGTTCTGATTGGCCGCCACAAGAGCTGGGTTTGTCGTCGGCTTTCGCTCATCGAGCGGTTGAGCGACGAAGCGCAGCAGAGCATAAGGCTTGGTCTTTTGCCGGCGAGATACAAGCAATTAAATGTGAAACCGATCGGGAATCGCGGTTTATACACGGTTGGAACCGCTGGCAATGACTCGCAGCAAACAAATTGAAAAAACATGGCATTCCGACGTATATGGTGTTATTCGTAATTCTGCTGACGTTGATGGGTTCAGTTATGAAGGCGGGCGCCTATTATCCTGTTGTATGGAGTCGGGCGCCTGCCCCTATGTTGTCATTAAGTGCTACGAGGTCATTCTAATGTCTGAGCTTAAAATTACATTGCCGATCGCAGGGATGACCTGTGCAAACTGCGCAGGTAATATTGAAAGAGGACTTAAACGGCTGTCTGGCGTCAATCGTTCCAACGTCAATTTTGCTTCCGAGCAGGTCACCGTTGACTTTGATTCCCAGAAGCTTCAGATCAAGGACATCGTAGAAAATATACGCAGTTCCGGTTATTCCGTGGCAACGGCAAAGGTCGAATTACCGATTATAGGGATGACCTGCGCAAACTGCGCCTTGAATATCGAAAGGGCTTTGAAGAAGAATGTTCAAGGAGTGGTGGACGCCTCGGTAAATTTTGCCTCTGAAAGAGTCGCCGTCGAATATGTACCCTCCGTCTCCACCATCGACGATATTGTGTCGGCCATCGAAGAAGCCGGTTACGGCGCAATACCGCCGGATGACTCCCCGGACGGAGAGGATGCCGAACAGGCGGCGCGTACTGCTGAAATTAAAGATCAGACAAAAAAATTCGCCATCGGCCTGTTGTTCTCATTGCCGCTCTTTGCGCTGAGCATGTTGCGGGATTTCAATCTTGTCGGTTCCTGGAGTCATGCCCACTGGGTGAACTGGTTTTTTCTGCTTCTCGCCACTCCGGTTCAATTTTACACCGGCTGGGATTATTACGTGGGCGGTCTGAAAAGCCTTAAGAATAGAAGCGCAAACATGGATGTCCTGGTTGCGCTGGGATCATCCGTTGCCTACTTTTATTCCTTTGCTGTTTTATTTTCACCGCTTTTGGGCGACCATGTCTATTTTGAAACCTCCGCTGTAATCATCACCCTGATCAAACTTGGGAAATTACTCGAGGTCAGGACTAAAGGTAAAACAGGCGGGGCTATCCGTAAACTTATCGGGCTGCAACCGAAAATCGCAACCATTCTGGAGGACGGCGTCGAAAAGGAAATTTCCTTGGCGCGGGTTAAGGTGAATGACTTGATCATCGTGCGCCCCGGCGAACGCATCCCTGTGGACGGCATCATCCTCGAAGGAGAATCGGCGGTCGATGAATCCATGATCAGCGGCGAGCCGTTGCCTGTTGACAAGCATGCCGGCGATATGGTTGTCGGCGGAACAATCAATGGAGAGGGGCTTTTAAGGTTCAGGGCCAATCGGGTCGGCAAAGATACCGCTCTTGCCCAGATTATCAAGCTCGTTCAGGATGCCCAGGGAAGCAAGGCGCCCATACAGGCCATCGCGGACCGGATATCGGCAATATTCGTTCCCGCGGTTATTGCGATAGCCCTGGTTACGCTGGCCATGTGGTGGGGAATTACTGGCGAATTTGTTCCCGCGATGATCAGGCTGGTTGCCGTGCTTGTTATCGCCTGTCCCTGCGCCTTGGGCCTCGCCACGCCCACGGCGATCATGGTGGGGACGGGAAAGGGGGCCGAACATGGCGTTCTGTTCAAAAGAAGCGAGGCGCTGGAAAACGCCACCAAGCTTGACACCATTGTGATGGACAAAACAGGAACGATTACCATAGGAAAGCCGGCCGTCACCGACATCATTCCTTTCGATGCCGCTTTCAGGACTGAGAATGATTTCTTGAAGCTTGCCGCCTCCATTGAAAAAGGCTCCGAACACCCTCTCGGAAAGGCTATTGTGAATGAGGCAAAGAAAAGAGGCATCACCCTTTGGGACCCCAAAGGATTTAAAGCCACAGGCGGCTTTGGCGTTCAAGCGCTGATTGAAGGAGAGGATGTAAAAGTAGGGAAGCCTAAATGGTTTAATGAGATTGGAATTGATATCACCGCAGGTGAAGATAAAATTAATCAGCTTCAATCCGAAGGCAAAACGGTTATGGTTTTAGTCCGAGGCAATAAACTGTCAGGCCTGATATCCGTAGCCGACACCATCAAACCGGAATCCAAAGAAGCGATAGCAGAGCTTCACAAACAGGGCATGAAAGTTGTCATGCTTACGGGCGACAATCTGCAAACCGCTCAGACGATTGCTTCGCAAGTAAACATCGACCAAATCTTCGCTGAGGTGCGGCCGGACGAGAAGTCGTTAAAAATTAAAGAACTTCAGGAAATGGGTTCGACGGTGGGCATGGTCGGAGATGGAATCAATGACGCCCCGGCGCTGGCCCAGGCGGACATAGGGCTGGCCATCGGGACCGGGACAGACGTTGCAATTGAAACGGGCGATGTCATCCTCTCCAGCGGAAATTTAAAGGGTGTGCCGAGGACAATCCGAATCAGCAGGGCTACAATGCGTACGGTCAGGCAAAACCTGTTTCTGGCCTTTTTTTACAACGCGGCCCTCATTCCGGTGGCGGCGGGAATTCTTGCGCCATTCGATTTTTTCCCGGCTTTTTTAAGACAGCTTCATCCGATTCTTGCTGCTTTGGCAATGGCCTCAAGCAGCATTTCGGTAGTGACCAACAGCCTTCGTCTCTACAATGCCAAAATCAATTGAAAAGTGAGAATATGATGCATCGAACAAGTAAACGCGATACGTCGATGCTTTATCTATTTTCATTCCGATGCAATTGTGTCATGATCCTCACCAAGGTTTTACCTTGAAACCGATCCCGGCGCACCGTCTTATTTTCTTTGGTTTTGCCTTACTCCACCACACTTCCAAAACTTCAGGAGAGGGCACCTGCAAAAAGGGGGAGGTTGTAAGCCATGCGTATTCTGATGTTCGGATGGGAATTTCCGCCCCGGATGAGCGGCGGCTTGGGCACGGCCTGCTACGGCATGACGGCGGCCTTGGCCGGCCTCGGCCACAGGATCACTTTCGTTCTGCCGCGTGATGGCGAGGCCGGCACGGCCCCTTTTCTCGACCTCGTCTCCACCGCCTCCATCCCTGTCTCCGACGTCGACGGGGACGACCGCACGGAGACAACGCTCAGTGGCGTTGCGCTCCGCCCCCTCCCTTCCCTGCTCCATCCCTATCTGGATGCGGGGCGCTACCGTGCGCTCTATCTCTCCGAAGGAAAAAAAATTCCAAACACAGCCGACATTTACGGCCCCGACCTGATTGCCGAGGTCATCCGCTACGGCCGGGCCGGCGGCCTCCTCGCCCCCACCTCCACCTTTGACGTAATCCACGCCCACGACTGGATGACCGTCCCCGCCGCACTCCTGGCCCGACGGATCAGCGGCCGGCCGCTGATCCTCCACATCCATTCC
>CAYSSF010000201.1:3462-7379 GCA_964433455.1 uncultured Syntrophaceae bacterium | reverse complement strand
CTGCTATCCCTTTTGGGCCGATCCATCATTTTTCTTTCTGTCATTCAGTTGCCGATATGCACGGATCACCTCTTGCACGAGCGGATGCCTGACCACATCCAGTTCAGAGAAATGGACGAAACGGATCCCATCGGTCTTGCTGAGCAGTCTTTCTGCTTC
Source organism: uncultured Syntrophaceae bacterium (assembly GCA_964433455.1). Classification (GTDB taxonomy): domain Bacteria; phylum Desulfobacterota; class Syntrophia; order Syntrophales; family UBA5619; genus UBA5619. The sequence continues at coordinate 7,220 of CAYSSF010000201.1, read as the reverse complement.
GATGAGGCCGGACAATCGGTCCGTCGGAAGATCGATCTGTGTGACATCCCCGGTAATGACCGCCTTCGAACCATATCCGAGTCTCGTCAGGAACATCTTCATCTGTTCCGATGTGGTATTCTGGGCTTCATCAAGGATGACGAAAGAGTCGTTCAAGGTTCGACCTCTCATGAAGGCAAGGGGGGCTACCTCGATCACCCCTTTGTGGATCAGCGCTGAGGCACGGTCAAAGTCGATCATGTCGAAGAGGGCGTCATAAAGGGGACGCAGATAGGGGTTCACCTTTTCCGCGAGGTCTCCCGGAAGAAAACCAAGCTTTTCGCCAGCTTCGACGGCTGGTCTGGCCAGGGAAATTCGGGTGACCCTTTTTTCAAGCAGTGCTGAAATGGCCATGGCCATCGCCAGATAGGTTTTGCCCGTGCCCGCCGGTCCGATGCCGAAGACCATATCCGAGCTCCGGATTGCGTCGATGTACGATTTCTGTGCGATGCTCTTGGGGGTGATGATCCGCTTCTTGGATGAAATGAAAACCGTATCCAGAAAGATCCGTTGCAGATCCGCATGGGCGTCTTCCGAAAGGATCCGATGGGCATACTCGATATCCGCCGGAAAAAGCGGGTAGCCCTTTCCCGATATTTGATACAATTGTGAGAGGAGATTCCGGATATGAAGGGTGGAAATAGGCTCGCCAGTAATGGTAACCGTATTTCCCCGAATCACGAGTTGGACGGCTGCGAGCTTCTCCATGACCCTGAGGTTTCCGTCCTGTTCTCCACAAAGATTGCGCAGGGTTTCATTGCTGCCAAAATCGATCCTCTCAGGGATGCATTCTTCCGTGATTTCTTTTAAAATGGCTTCCATCCTTTATTGTACGGTGTGACTGCAAGTCGATAGGGGCTTGAAGAACGCATGTCTCCGTTAAAATGTTGCCTCAATTCGAGAAACTTTTTCGAATCTCGCTGCAATCTCCCGATAAACATCATTGTTCCCGACGATCAGAAGTATCGCCCCTGCCGGGTCAAGCCGTACCGCCGTCTCCCGAATATCGGCCGCGTTGACTTTTTCGATTTTGGAACGATAGACGAGAAGATGATCCTTGGACAGATCTTCATATTCGATCATCAGTTGCTGAAAGGCAATCTGCTCGGAAGAGGTGAAGGAAAAAATGAAACTGTTCAGAATCGCCTTCTTCGCCCCTTCCAACTCCTCTTTGGAAACGGGTTTCTGCGCCATCTCACGGGATATCCTCTCTATCCGGGAGATCACGTCGACTGTGGACGCGGATTTGGTCAGTGCGTACGCTCCGAACAGGCCATAATCCCCTTTTGCATTGTAAAAACTGCCCGTGCTGTATGCCAGACCCAGGTTGGTCCGAATTTCCTGAAAAATCCGGGAACGGAATCCACCGCTCCCGACGATAAAGTCTAAAACCTCGAAAGCGTAGAATTGTACGTCCCGCTTGGCAGGCGCCAGCCAGCCAAAAATGGCGATCGACTGGGGTATCTCCTTGGTAAGGAAATAAATTCCACCCTCCTGCTGCCGGGGAAGGGGAGGGGTTTCGGGTCTCCCTTCCGACGAGCGCCAGCCCCCGAGATAGCGCTCGATCAGGGCTTTGGCCTCAGGAATATCGATATCTCCGCTGATGGATATCATCACATTCTCGGGATGATAGAAGAGTTTGTGGCAGAGAAGCAGGTCATCCCGCTGGATCGAACGGATGGAGGCGGCTGTGGTCAACCTTCCGAGGGGAGTTCTGTCATGCATGAGACGTCCGAACTCCCGGAAAGCGAGCTTCTGCGGATCATCCATAATCCGCCGCAGTTCCTCTACTTTCAGATCCTTCGCCAAGGTCAGCTTCATCTCCTCGAAAGAGGGGTTTGTCAGAATGCGGGAAAAGAGGTCGAATCCAAGGTCCAGATCCTTCTTCAGCACCGAAAGAGAAAAGACGCCGGAGTCACGTTTGACGGAGGTATGAAATATGGCGGCTATGGATTCCAAGGCTTCATCCACGGCATTTCCGCTCATTCCAGTGATCCCGCCGGTTCCCATCAGGGTAGCCGTCAGTTCGGCAATCCCTTCCCTGCCGACGGGATCATACATGCTGCCGGTTCTAACGACAGCGTTGATCTTTACCATGGGAAGTTCTTTGTCGGGAAGGATGTAGAGAACCAGACCGTTTTCAAACCGGAGGCGCTGAGCTCGGGGTGGTTCAAACGAGAGGGGTTCGTAGCGAAGGTGATTAGGATCAGGGAGTGCAAAAGGAGATGCTGCGGAGACAATTCCGTGAGCAACAAGAATCAAACCCAGAGAGATGATCATCACAAACGAATTGGAAGAAAATTTCAGCTTCATCGTTTAGCGTTTCTTGATCAGGGTCGCCACCGTCCGATTTTCAGGTGTCAAATAGTCTCTAACCGCCTGCAGGATATCGTCTGTTGTGATACGGTCAATCGTGGCGGTGTATTCGGTAATGTAACGATAATCGCCCAGCAATGCCTCGTAATAGGAGAGCATGCTGGCAAGGCCAGTATTGGAATCGAGTCCCCGGATGAAATCCGCCCGGATCTGATTTTTTACCTTTTCCAGTTCCGATTCTGAAACCGGTTCCTGCTGAAGCCTTTCGATTTCCCGAGTGATCTCTTTTTCCAGTTCGCCCGATGTGTGAGGGTGGCGTGGTGTCGCAAAGATCACAAACTGATTTGGATAGCGCGCACCGGGCAACCCATTGGCTGACTGAATACTTTTTGCCAACCCTTTCTCTTCAACGAGGATTTTGAAAAGTCGTGAAGTCCTTCCTTTCGTGAGAATGGATTCGATCATGTCGAAGAGGTAATCGTCAAAAGCCGGTGGGGGCGGTTTATGGTAGCCGATGATCATCTGCGGCTCTGCTTCAAAAATAATTTCAACTCTTCGCTCCCCGAACTGGCGCGGTTCTTCCGTGATTAGAGGAGACACGAGCTTACGTGCAGGGATCCGACTAAAATATTTTTCGACAATCTTCAGCGCGACGGAAGGCTGGAGATCTCCAACCATGGCGATAACGGTATTGTTGGGAGCGTGCATATTTCGGAAATATTTTTCCATGTAACCTGTATCGAGGTAACGCATATCAGAGGGCCAACCCAATATTGGCCGCCGATAGGGATGGGCAATGAACGCCGCTGCTAGATAGCTTTCGAGAAGCTTGTCCTCCGGATCCGATTCGGAGCGCTGCCTTCTCTCCTCCATCACGACGTCCCGTTCGGTGTAGAATTCGCGGAATACCGGATGAACCATGCGATCGGACTCGATTCTAGCCCAGAGTTCAATTCGGTTGGCCGGAATGCTGACCTGATATGTGGTCAGATCCTGGCCTGTAGAGGCATTTAGACCAACCGCACCGTTTTCGGAGTAAAGACGGTCGATCTCATTCGAAAGGGTGAAGCGCTGCTGTTGCTTCTGAAGGGCGGCCAATTGATCGGTCAGTCGTGCGATCAGTGGAGAATCGGCCGCTTTGCCCTTCATCTTTTCACGGTCCAGGGCAGTTCCCACCCGTTCGACTTGGAGCAGGAGCTTTTTTTCTTCAGCGTAATTCCGGGTTCCGATGGTTCTTGTTCCCTTAAACATCATGTGTTCCAATAGATGGGCTGTTCCGGTCTTCCCGTCTGCCTCATCCACGGCTCCTGCCCGATAACGGATGTAAATAGACACCGTGGGGCTGAGATGCCTCTCCAGCATGAGCAGCCGGAGACCATTCTTGAGGGTAAACGTTTGAACCT
>CAYSSF010000201.1:0-3452 GCA_964433455.1 uncultured Syntrophaceae bacterium | reverse complement strand
CTTTTTGCCAGGTCATAGCAAAAAAGGGGGGAAGGGAGAAGAAGCAGGAGGAAGAAGAAGAGACTTCCCAAAAGTGAAAAGGTAATCCGGGGAATGCGCTGCGATTTACCGGAATGACGACGTCGGAGAAAGGATGGATTATTTCTCATCGAGCTGATTCTTCATAGACAAAAGGTGTGCATGAACTTGAAAAGCGGGATAGAGGATTCCGACGATGCTCACCAGAATCATCAGACTGGAGGAAAAAAAATACATGATGAATTCTAATGGGTTTGTGAGATGAAACGCACCGACCAAGTTCCCGATTCCAAAAATGAGAAAAAAAAGAGAAAAGAATGCGATCAAGATCATTTTCATCCACCAGAAGCCTGAACCCATGGACTTATTCTCCTCTGAAGGGATGGGGTTCAAAATAAGATGACGACGAGATCCGCTGGTGCCGTCGTATCGGCGCTGGAAAGTCAATCTCCAGAAAAGTTGGTCCACGTACGGGTGACATTCACCACAGGACCCTGTCGTTCTTTTAATGTTGCCATCCAGCATCACGATTCGCTAACGAGCACAGCAGACCCGCCGTCGTCTTTTCTATACCCAGATCCATCCTGTTTGTCAAGTCTCTTCAAAGGTCTCTTCAAGGTGGAAGCGGAATCCGCGCCATGCGTTTCAGACTCTGATAGGTGGAATAGGTCAAAGACGCGCTTTTACAGGGAAGGAGGGTATTGTTCTGGAACAGGGGCTCATCTGCGATTGGATAGGGAGAGCTTTCCACGGCGTCGCTCCACAGGTCCGTTCCCGGGATCGGGGAATATTCCGCAAGGATCGGACGCGCCCCGGCTGATCGCACATGATCGATACTCTCTTTAACCTCATTCGCCGGCTGTCCAGGCAGGCCGCAAAGTATGTAGATTCCGATATCGCGGGATCGATAACCCGCCCGCTTCAAATGGCCGACGGCCTCTGCCAGTTCGCTGTTGCTGACCTTCCCTCCGGTCGTTATCTGCCGTGTCAGATCGGAGGTTTCAAATCCGAAACGGATGGTTTGGAAGCCGCCCCTATACAGGAGAACACTCAATTCCGGCGTAAGCTCCCGGAGATGAAGGCCATTCGGGCAGTGGAAATGGAGCGGTGCTCTTCTCCGTATGATTTCCCGTATCAGAGGGATCGCCATTTCATCCGCATCCACCAGCAGGGCATCATCATAGAATGAGAAGTTATGGACACCGAATCGGGTATGCCAAAACGTGATTTCATCTGCGACGCGAATAGGGTCCCGTCTGCGAAACGCGTGATTCAGAAGGCTGGATGCACAATAACTGCACCGATAGGGACAACCACGTGAAGTCATGAGAGGGATGTAATTCAGCGGATGGATCAAATCAAAAGCAGGGTAGGGGTATGAATCGAGCTTTTTTACGTCGGAATAGAGAGGCATATCCATCCCAAGGAGATCATTTAAAAGAGGAGGCAGAGACAATTCTCCCGGTCCGGGAAGACAGAAATCGGCGCCGGACAGGGGGGCATGATGTGGGCATAGGGTCACATAATTCCCGCCAAGCACAACAGGGACGCCGGGATAGGCTGACTTGACCTGCGAGATGGTGTCGAAGAGACCGGGGTACCAGTAGGTCATCATGGATGTAATCATAATGAGGTTGGGCCTGGAGATTGACTTCAAGATGTCCTGGAAAACGCGGGGTGAGATACCATAACGGTGGAAATGGCGGGGAACCGTTTTCAGCGGGGGTGGTTTAGGGATTCGTTCGGCGGCATAGGACCCCTCTCCGGAGGCGTTCCTTTTGGCCATTTTGATCTGAAACTCGTCATGCATGGCGGGATGAAATACGTCGAGACAATCGATGAATGTGATAACGGCTCCATGGTTCCGTAACAGGGACGCCAGAGAAAGAAGCCCCAGCGGTTTGTACCAGAGATCATATGCGGAAAAATCATAAATCCAGGGATTGATGAAGAGAATGTGACGATTCATAGTTGAAAGATAACACATCTTCGCCCCTGCTACAATTCGCACTTTTACGGCGGGTGGTCCCGCCGGTTCCTCTCTCGAACAGGCTGCTTCCCACCAAGGATTCTTGCGCTGGGGTGCGACAGGCGCGGAATCATTTCTGCTATCAGCGATCATTCCAACATATTATGAATACTTATTATTGTCTTGATATACGGTGTAATCGGCGGACAAAACCTAAAGAGAAATAACTTGAAGCCAACTCGGTTTGTTGCTAACATGTCTCAATCAATGAGGCGGGTTTCATGCGTTCAGTGGTACAGAGGGTAGACAGAGCGAAAGTCCTCATCGGAGACCAGCAGATATCCGGAATCGATCGCGGCCTTCTGGTCCTTCTCGGGATTGAGCAAGGGGATCGGGAAAACGATGCGGCGTATCTGGCCGATAAGATCATGAATCTCCGAATCTTTGAAGACGACTGTGGTAAAATGAACCTCTCCCTGCTCGACATCGGGGGGGAGATGCTCGTTGTTTCCCAGTTTACCCTTCTTGGGGATTGCCGCAAAGGACGAAGGCCTTCATTTACGGCGGCCGAGTGTCCCGACCGCGCCCGGATGCTCTGCGATTACTTTGTCCTCCGGACGAAAGAGAAAATTGATCATGTCGCCGAGGGAATGTTTCAGGCAATGATGTTCATCGAACTGGTCAATAACGGGCCGGTTACAATGCTGTTGGACAGCAAACGGATTTTTTAAAGAAAATTGGAGGCCCCATGTTAGAGGATCATGTTGCGGAAGCGCTGACTTTTGATGACCTGCTGCTTGTTCCGGCGGCGTCGGACATTCTGCCGAGGGATGTGGATACCTCCTCGCTGTTGACGAACAACATCACGCTCAATATTCCGATCATCAGTGCTGCCATGGATACGGTGACGGAGTCCAGAACGGCGATCTGCCTGGCCCAGGAAGGGGGGATGGGAATCATCCACCGGAATATGAGCATTGAGAGACAGGCGATTGAAGTCGACAAGGTTAAAAAATCGGAAAGCGGAATGATTGTCGATCCGATCACGATTGAACCTGAACAGAAAGTGCATGAAGCCCTTGAACTGATGAACCGTTACCGGATATCCGGCGTGCCGGTCGTCAAGAAAAAGAGGCTGGTCGGCATCCTGACAAATCGGGATCTTCGCTTTGAAACCGATCTCGAACAGCCGGTCGCAAATGTGATGACCCGGGAAAATCTGGTTACCGTTTCATCATCCAATATTTCTCTGGAAGACTCAAAAAAACTGCTCCATAAACACAGGATCGAAAAGCTCCTCGTCGTCGATGAAAACTACCATCTGACGGGCCTGATCACAATCAAAGACATTGAAAAAATAAAGAAATACCCTCTGGCAAGCAAGGATCTGCTCGGAAGGCTCCGTGTTGGGGCCGCAGTGGGAATTCTCGACCGGGAGGAGCGGATCGACGCGCTCTTGGCAGCG
>CAYSSF010000200.1:0-7381 GCA_964433455.1 uncultured Syntrophaceae bacterium | reverse complement strand
GTAAAATGGGCCATGCGCAGGTAGCCGTCCCCCAGTGTCCCCGGCGGCGCGGCGGAAAAGACCCGGAAGGAAACGATGTCCGTGTCCACCATGGAAGCCTGCATCTGAGCGGGAGCGGACGAAAAACCTGACACCAGGACGTTCCCCAGATAGCCCCCCAACACCATCCCCACAAGCAGAACAACAGCCGCCATCGCCGGGGCGAGACGCCACGGAACAACCAAGAACCCCCAATGAAAGCGCCACCAGGCATGGGGCTCGGGAACGGTGTTGATCCGTTCGAAAAGACGCCCCTCGAACCCGGCAGAGACCTCGATTCCCGGAATCTTCTCCAGCGATTGCCAGACTCGTTCCAGTTCGGCATAGGTGCTCCGGCAAGCCGGACAACCTTCCAGGTGCGCGGCGATCCGCTCCCGCTCTTTCCCACCGATTTCGCCGTCCTGGTAGGCGGAAAGCTTCTTTTGGACTCGATGGCATCTCATCTTGATTACCTCTTCTCATCCTTGTTCATACTTGATTAAACGACTGGGAATGCTAAAACCTGCGGTGGTTTTAAAATTTATTTTTCGCCGTGATGATTGCGTTTGGAAACGGTAGCAGTATCCTTCCGCAGTTATTGAATAAACTGGGCGGAAAGCGGCATGTATCCGGTCAAACTAATCTCATGCGGAGGGCTTTTTTTGCCCGGACCAGGAGCGATTCAACCGCCGAGACAGAGGATCCCAGCACCTGGCCGATCTCACCGTAGGAAAGCCCATCAAATTTCGCGAGGACAACGGCCAGCCGCTGGTTGGCCGGCAGATCCTTGAGGGCCGCGAAGATTCTTCTGCTTTCTTCGGCATCGATCAGGAGCTTCTCCGGCGATGGGGCGCGTTCGCATCCGTCAAGAACCTCAACATTTTCATCCTGATTCTCAGCGTCGGCATACAAATCTGCAAAAGGTTGCCTGCGCTGCGTCTTCTTCAGTGCATCCAAGCAGAGATTGATTGTGATGCGATACACCCAGGTGGTGAATTTTGATTTCGGTTCATATTCCTCGGCTGACCGCCATACGCGCAGAAAAACCTCCTGGGCCAAATCCTCGGCCTGTATGCGGTCCCCGATGGAACGATAGATCAGATTCAGCATGCGTCGCTGATGGCGCCTCACCAGGATTTCAAAAGCCCGCGCGTCTCTCCGGGCGATCCTGGCCATGAGCGCTTCATCCGATAATGCGTTGTCTTCTGCAACAGTCAAATGCGGGTCCCTGTCGGCGATGTTTTCATATCAATCCTTTCATACGACGGTCGACTCCCGCGCCTTGATCGGAACGATCGGCAGCACCTTCAGCCTTTCAAGAATAAGGAGTTCCCGCTTCTCCGTGTAAACTTTGTGAATGACGGCCAAGACCAGGAACGGCGGATAAAGGGCAAGAACCATCTGAGCGATATAACGCACGGCCAAAAGGCGCTCGTGACTTTCAAAAAGGCTGAACATGCCGTAAAAGCCGAACAGAATCGGCAGAAGGGCGCTAAGATACTTCCCGATGATCTTGATTTCCCCGGTTTTTCGGTTGTGCCGGCGGATGCCCAGATCATCCAGCGACCACAGAAATGAGAGCAAGAAGGAGGTTGTCACGGCAACGGCCGTGGCGCTCAGAAATCGTCCCCAATAGAATTGCGCCGGAGGAAGAACGACGGAAGAGTTGATCGCCGCGTTTGATGAAATTTGCAGCAGCGTGATCAGTTTGGTTGCGATCAGCATGGCCAAACCGATCCCTTGAAAGGGCCGGATTAACCAGATGTGCCAAGGAATGCGGTCATCATAACGCCCTTCCCGGATCTGGATCAAACGACGATCGCTCCTGTTCATGAGACCCTGCATGAGTCCGCAGAGCTGGGGCAGTAAAGGAACAGGAATGATCAGGATTAACGAAAATCGCAGAAAGCGCAGGATAATTTTCCATACCGATTCTATTCCGACGGCAAAGGTAATCCCTGAAAAAAAGATGGAGATCACCACGGTCAGAAAGAGTACGGCCAACGCGGGCCAAACTTCGATGGCCGTTTTCTTCAGAATGTCTTGTGCGACACGATCAACGTTGAAAACCTTCATGACGCCATCCCCGATCACAACTTTACAGATCCAGATCCTTTTTCATCTGCTGAAATTCGTCTTTGGCGATTTCTCCGGCGGCATAGCGTCGTTTCAGAATCTCCAGCGGCGTTTCCGCCGCCGGGTTCTTGTGATCATATCCCCGTCCCCCATGGCAGCTTCCCCAAGGACGGAGCAAACCCCGGCAACCGAAGAAAACACAGAAGACGATTATAGCAACGATCATAACCATCATCCACGGGAATCCCCACATCCCGCCCCACCAAAAATGTCCCGGTCCCATTTTTCATTCTCCTTTTCTTCTCCGGACTTATATGCGGAGTTTGTTCATTTTGACATCGGTCATCATGACGCCGCTGAGCAAATCGCGTAGATACATTTTATAGAGTTTCTCATAGGTCCATGGAACCACCGCATGTACATTGTTTTGCCAAGAAATTTCTGGGCCGGCTTAACCACGCAGATAATCAATGCAACCATCGTTACAAACACTATAGCGGCATGCCTCTTCATTTCGTGCTCTCTGAACTGTTACTCGGTCATCAAAAATAGTACCCTACCCGGAATTCGACCCGGTAATCGTTCTGTTTTTCTCCGAATTCGGTGCTTCGCCCGCCGACGAGGAAGGCCGTCCGAAAACGCAGCTCCCAGTTGGTGAAGCCGGTGTAGAGAAGCTCCGGCGTGAGGGAATAGCTCTGATCGTCCAAGTTCATGATCAAGGTCAGGGCCGGGGTGAAGTAGAGGATGTCGAAAGGCTCCTTCTGGCTTAACCGAACGTACAGATAATCCCTCCCGGCGCTGAACCGGCCGTAGCCGCCGTCCATCAGGTTCTTGGCGTTGGTCAGGGCGGTGACGTTTCCCGTAGACTGATAGATGTTGTAGGCCCTGTTGACGGAGGCGAAGTAATTCTTCAGCTCATCATCGCTGAAGCCCGTGCCATTATGGTAGTATTCGACGATCGTCGTCAGGTCGGAGGCGGTGAGGTGGCGGATTCCGGCCAGGTAGCTCTGCGCATCCGATTCCACCGCGTTCATGTTGCCGCTTTCGTCCAAGACGGTTTTGCGAGCGTTCCGGATGTAGGCGTACTCGCCATGGATCTCGAAATTCGTGGTGATGTTCCGGGAAAAATCCATGCCGTACCGATCCGACCGGCTTCCCCCCGTCATGAACGTCAGGTCGATGTCCGTGTCATAAAGGAGAAAATAGAACCGGCCGGCGAAGTTCAGTTTATTGTTGTTTCCGAAGGCATCGTTGATATGGTCATAGACGGGAAGCAACACAGGAGTGAAGGAAAAGGTTTTCAACGGCCCGTCAAAGCTCTTGATGTAGTCCGCCGTCGCCATGATGAAGCCTTCCAGGGCCAGCTCCGGTTCATCCGGGTCCTTGGGCCGGTCGACGAACGCTGCGGGGTTCCAGGCATATCCCTTGCCCCATTTCATCGTCTTCTTGCCGGCTTCGACCTTCAGCGACGGTGACGGTTTCAGCGAACCGTAGGCCTCGTAGAAAACCGAATGTTCGGAGCTGCCGCCATAGTCGGAATATTTGAGATCCGTGTTCGTCTTGACGTAGAGACTATAGATGTCCCTTTCATAGCTTCCCTCCAGTTGCACTCTGCCGTTTAGCTCGGATAGGGTCTGTCCCTGCGGATCGTTGAAATAGCGAAGCTTGTAAAAAGCAGAGTCATGGTCCAGTCCGAAGAGGACCGGCTTGAATTCGAGATAGCCGCCGAAGTGGTACGGCTTCTTCTCCGTCTCTGAGAGATTGAAGGTATAGTCACCCTCAGCGGCACCCATAGCCGGGAGGAAGAGACTCAAGACCATAATCATGGCGAGATATATGAATGTCCTCATCGCAGCGACTCCAGATTGGGCATGAAGGTCAGGGTGAAGACCTCGTCCTTGAAGGTCCGTTGCTTGACCTTCGCATAGATCAGGACTGACTTGTAGCCCTTGAAAAGGGGGCTGTCGGTTTCGACGACGGCAGGTCTCACGATGCCGCCGCCGAAATCCTTGTGATCCTTGAAGTACAAGGTCTTGATGAGCATATTCGCCTCGGTGAGGCACTCGATCTTTGTCGGGAGCAGTTTCCCCTTATCCGCCCAGATCTTCAGTCGGTCATAGGCCACGGTCTTGGTCTTTGCCTTGAGAAAAAGGAGATATTCGCCTCCCTTTTCCTCGACCTTTTCCACGTCGTATTCCGCAGTGTAATCCAATTGCAGGATGTCGGAATTGTTAAAGACCCCGCCGACAACCGACTGGAGACTGGTTATGCGTATGGGCTTGCCCACGTTGGGGATATAGAACCACATGTTTTCGCCTAACCGCAGGGTGCTCCGCCCCTTCTCGCTGGCCGGGGCAATAAAGAGGGCAGCAACCTTGTCCACTCCCTTCTTCACTGAAAAGAGCGTGTACTCTTTCTTTTTTCCGTCCGGTTCCACATTGATAAGTTTCCGGTACATCTCGAAAGATTCGGGGTTGAGGTTCCGGTCGATTTGCTTCAGCAGGGCTGTGCCGTCCAGGGCATAAACCGGCAGGGCGACCAACAGCGATAAAACTACAATTATTGTTTTAAGCATTAAAGCCTCCTATACGTGTCTCAGCGCCTTGATCGGTTCCATGCGCGACGCCTTGAAGGCGGGCTGGAGACTGGCGATGACCGAGACGATGATGACCGTTGCCGAAATCACAAGAATATCGGTCGGATTTACAACGGACTGAAGGATCACACCCTTCTGCTGGCCGAAGTCGTAACTGATTTTGGACAGGTTCAGGATATAGACGAGGGCGATCCCCACGATATCTCCGATCACGGCGCCTACGACCCCCATGCAGAATCCCTCGATCACGAACATGTTCAGGATCTTCCCGGGAAGCGTACCGATGGCCGCAATGGTCCCGATCTCTCGGATCCGTTCATAAACGGCCATGATCATGACGTTCATGATGCTGATCAGGACGATGGCTATCAGCATGATTTTGATGAAGAACGTCATCAGATCGATCATCCGGGCGATGTTGAAGAAGGGCGAGAGCTTCTCCCAGGTGTGGAGCTCGAAGATCGGCTTGCCCTGCTGGTTGAGCTCCTTGGCAAGGCGGCCTTCCAGCTTCGCGCTAAAGGCGGCCAATTTCCCGAAGTCCTTCAGCCTGATCACAACCTCGCTGACCTGCTGGGCGTCCATCCTCAAAACCTCGCGGGCGTCCTCCATGTGGATGTATCCGTCCCGGCCGCCGGGACCTGTGGCGCTCTCCATCACCCCCGCCACGGTGAACTGCTTGCCGTTGACCGAGCCGTCCGCGTTGGTGGCCACGATGACCGCTATATCGCCCGGCTTCATTTTCATGCCTCGGGCCAGAAGTTCCGGGATCAGGATTTCGCCCCGTTTCAGCTCCTTGCTGCCGTTCGTCACCCTCAGGGGCAAAAGTGGGACGGTTCTGAATTCCTTTTCCGGATCTATCGCGGTGATCCGTATGCTCGACGTCTCCGTGAAGTTGCTGAACATGCCGCCGAACTTGATCCGTAGCGACCAGGACTCGATCTCCGGCTGTTCGGCCAGGATGGTTTCCAGTTTTGCGATGGCACCCCCCTTGATGTTGAGGTTGATGGGGAGGGTCTCGATGGATGCGACGTAGCCTTTCCGGTGCACCTGCAGGTGTCCGATCATGGAGTCCGTGATCTGGGAGATCATCATGTTTTTGAACGTGCCGGAGACGGCGATGAACGCCAGGACGAAGACTACTCCCACTGTGATCAGGGAGGCGGTGAGCAGTGTTCTACGCTTATACCGGAAAAGATTTCGGATGGCGATTTTGAAGAGATTACCCATTGTTTTTACCTCCTTTAACTTCCTTGCCTTTCAACTCGCCGTCCTCGAGCATGTAAATGATCTCCGCCTCGCTGACGATCTTCTGGTCGTGGGTCGAAAAGATGAATGTGGTCTTGAATTCGTTCCGCATCTTCTTCATCAGATCCAGGACCATGTACGCGGTCTGATGATCCAGGTTGGCGGTGGGTTCGTCCGCCAGGACGAGCTTGGGATTGGTCACCAGCGCCCTAGCCACCGCCACCCGCTGCTTCTGTCCGCCGGAGATCTGGTCCGGATATTTGTCCTTCTGATCCGCCATGCCCACGGCCTCCAACAGGGCGGTAACCCTCTTGCGCCGCTCACCCGACGGGACCTTTTGGACCATGAGGAGCGGGTACTCAATGTTCTCGTAGACCGTCAGCACCGGCAGGAGGTTGAAGTCCTGGAAAATAAAGCCGATGTTTGTGCCCCGGAAGACGGCGCCCTGCCTGCGGTCCAGCGTTCCCACGTCGGCCCCTGCCACGGTGAGCCGGCCTGTCGTCGGCGTGTCCAGACAGCCGATCAGGTTCAAGAGCGTCGTCTTGCCGCTCCCCGAAGGCCCGATAAAGGACACGAACGAAGCGGGCTCGATCTCGAAGCTGACCCCCCGGAGGGCCGGGATGACCACCTCTCCCACCTGATAATTCTTGCCAATGTTTTCGGCGATCAATAAACTCATCTCTTGCCTCCATTTTCTACTTCCGGCCAAAGCCGGGGTGTCTGAAGAAGACGCGCCCAGATCCGTCATCCGGCAGGTGCGCCCGTTGTTCCAGGGTCAGGACCGTGAGGACCTCCGCGCGGTGCGCGGCCAGCGGTGCGCGCATCTGTTCTCGTAGCTTGGCCGCCTCGGCCTGAAGGATCTCGATTCTACCGCGGTCGGGTTCCATTTGCAGCCATTCCGATTTTAATTCCCGTCCCTTGTCGTAGAGTTGCTCGCGGATCGGATCAAGTTCTTGCGCATATTTTTCGTCCAGGGCCAGGATCTGGGCGACCTGTTCGCCCGACAGTATCAGCTTGGTGTTTGCCTTTAGGCTGGCACAGTCATAGCCGTTTCCATAGCCCATCATTCCCCGCCCCCGCTCGATGTGTTCCCGACCCGCCCGGCCAGCCATGACCGATCCCTGCGTCAGAAGGAAGAGCGTCGATAAAATTGCGATTGCCTTTTTCATGGTTCATCCTCCTTTCCGACGAAACCACGTTTTCCGCATTTCTTGCTGAGGAGAAAGGGGCGGAGACGTCTCTCCGCCCCAAGTTTAAAGTTAACGACCAAATGGACCTCTAATGCCCAGCGGAGGACCAAAGCCTACGCCAGGACCAAATCCTGCGCCCGGGCCGAAACCCCGACCCGGCCCAACGGCCGGCAACTGAGCCAACTGTTCCGGCGTGAGCAACTTCTGCACTTCGACTCTGAGATTGTTCAGCTTTTCCTGGAGCTGGGTCTGGAGA
>CAYSSF010000199.1:0-7482 GCA_964433455.1 uncultured Syntrophaceae bacterium | reverse complement strand
GCATATCACATCCTTCTCAACGATGCAAGATAATATGTCGGAGTAGAATTAAATGACCTTAAGAATATCCGGAGAATGCCTCTCTGATGCAGGAGGAATACTTGCCGGATAACCGACGATAACGGGTGCAACGATTCGGCAATTCTCTGGCACACCAATCTCCTTCAGGATTCCTTTATCTCGGATATGAGCCCCAAGCCCAATCCAGCAGGTTCCCAATCCCTTTGATATTGCGGAGAACATGAAATAGGCCACTGTCAGGCTACAGTCCACATCGAGAGAAAAAAGATCCTTTGGACCGACAAACAAGACCAGACAGGGTGCATTATAAAAAATATTGAATCGCTCATCACGAAGTGCTCCTTCATACTGCTTCAACGGCAAATTTGGATTCCGGACAAGATCGTCAAGGAGGTTTTTCTTGCTTTCATCGGAGAGTTTTTTGATGCAATCCCGGTCGCGGATGATGATAAATTTGCATGGTTGACCATTACTTGCTGTTGGAGCAAGCGTCGTATCCTGGATGATTTCGGTGATGATGGATAAGGGTGCGTCCTTATTCTCGAAGTCCCTAATAGAACGCCTGTTTCTGAACAGAGTCTTTAAATCCATGTTGACGCTCCTTTTTATTCAAAAAGTTCGATCAGGCTCTGGTAAACCCACGGGATGGGAATAAGAAATGACACCCATAAAATGATCTTCTTCATCAAAGACCGGCACCATCGTTGTCTTTCTGATCCCTGAAGTGACGTAGTAATGCGGCTCTTTGCGTCCTTGCCTAAAATCTTCAAAGATCCGCTCTATCTCCTCCAGACTTTTGGGGTGTCCATGACAATTCCGAATGTCAATTCCAACTTCCCTTTTAACTTTTGCTGGTCGTGCTGAAGCCGTCTTATTCATGTACCGTAAGATTCCGTCCTTATCGACGTATTGTACGGCCAGCGGCATTTGGTCCAGCAGCTCTCCAAGAGGAACACCTGTATTCGGAATGATCATATTCCCAAGCCCCTTTCTTGGCTCTGCGGCAGGCTCTATTCCGCCGTTTGTGTTACTATTCGAGCGGCTCTTGCCTTTGCCAGGTTATCTCCCAATCCCCTATCCAGAGCAGATTGACGCCTCTCGGCAACATAATCTGTAGCTGCCAATGGCTGATCCCTGGGGACATTGAATTGCTTTCTGTATTGACCGGGCTTTACATGATGAGTCGTCGAGAGATGGCGTTTCAGCGTTTTCATGCCTGTTTTTCCACAAATCATGCAACCAACCTGATCCGGCTTGAACGCCTCTTTGATGGTCATCACGGGCGCCGGTGGGGTAGCAGGTTTTTCCTCTGTAATTGTCCCGACCATCTCTTTTGGTTTTCTGCCACGCTTCTTTGGTTCCTGGGGCAAGACTTCAATTTCACCCATTTGCAGTCCTTCAAGTGTCGCATACACCGATTTGATTTCTGTAAGCAGTTCATCTGAAGACATTTCGGTTACTGATGCGTGGGAGATAACGATATCCGCGGTTAATTCGATTAGGTCTGTAGCCATGGCGTGGGTCCTCCTGAGTTTGTTCGTATTGGGCTGTCCTTTTGACTATTAAGGCATTTCTTTTGTAGAGGCAAGATAAATCACACCAAAAGAGCTTGCAAACACGGGAAATTTTCTATACAGAAGCAGAGAATACCCCTGACCTTTTATCGAACGGGACTTTAAAAAATCATGCAGCGAAAACGAAAGAGGTTTCGGCTTTGAATCTGGAGACGGATGTTCCGCGGATCATTCTGGGAACCATGAATTATGGAGCGCAAGTCGATGAACTTACGGCAGATCAGATGCTGGCGATGTTTCTCGACCGGGGTTATCGGGAAATTGACACGGCCTATAAGTATAACGATGGCGCCTCCGAAGAAATACTGGGCCGCCTTCTGACTCCCGACCGTCGGGGCAAGGTCTATCTGGCAACCAAGGCCAGCCCTCTCGACGGCGGCGGTTTGGGGGCTGAAAATATCGTCAAACAGGTCAATGCCTCCCTGCATCGACTGAAAACGGATTATATCGATCTTCTGTATCTGCATGCGCCGGACCCCCGGACCCCGATTGAAGTCACGCTGGAGGCATGTGAAAAACTTTTTCGAGAAGGCAAGTTCCGGGCATTGGGGCTCAGCAATTATGCTTCCTGGCAAGTGGCGGACATATGGCATCTCTGCAAGCAAAACGGGTGGATCATCCCCTCAGTTTACCAGGGAAGATACAACGCGATTACCCGGGATGTAGAGGGTGAGCTCTTTCCGGCTGTCCGCAATTTCAACATCAGGTTTTACGCATACAACCCCCTTGCCGGCAGCCTTTTGACCGGAAAGCATTCTCAGATCGGCAACGTGCCACGGGAAGGCAGGTTCGCGCTCAAGAGCGCATACCTGGAGCGTTTCTGGAAGAAGTCTTACTTTGATGCCATTGAGGTACTCCAGGACATCTCTGAACGGGAAGGGTTGTCCATGATCCGGATCGCTCTCATCTGGATTCTGCGATACTCCTTTTTAAAAGGTCCGAGTGGAGACGGCGTGATCATCGCGGCATCGAATCTGAGACAGTGGGAGTGCAATCTCAACAGCCTGGATGGGGAACTTCCGGGGAAAGTACTGGAGGCGGTCGATCAGGCTTGGGAAAAAGCCCGTCGGGATTGCCCTCCCTATTCCAGGGCATAAAGGAACTCTTTTTCGGTTTCATCGGCGTGCTGACGAAGAATGGTTGGAGGCAATATGAAAACGCGGGCCGCGGCAATAACGTTTTTCTTTCTGATCTCGATCTCTCTGGGTTCCGGCATGGCGCAACAGCGTGCACTCGACATCCCTCAGAACAAGGATGGTGAAAAGATGACCACTGAAAAATCTGTAAGTCCCGAAGGGGATCGCCGCAGGCCGGGCGACTGGCGGACTTTCAAAAAACCCGATGATGCAACGCTCAGAAAAATATTGACCCCCATGCAGTACAAGGTGACTCAACGGGAAGGAACCGAGCCGCCTTTCCAGAATGAATACGACACAAACAAGAAGGAGGGCATCTACGTCGATATCGTCTCCGGCGAACCTCTTTTCAGCTCCCGGGACAAGTATGATTCGGGAACCGGTTGGCCAAGCTTTACGAGGCCCCTAGCACCGGAAAATATCGTTACCCGGGAAGACAGGGGCTTTTTCACGGTTCGAACCGAGGTGAGAAGCAGGCATGGCGACAGCCATCTCGGTCATGTCTTCCCCGACGGTCCTCCTCCGACAGGCCTCCGGTATTGCATGAATTCCGCCGCTTTGAGATTTATTCTCAAGGAAGATCTTGAGAAAGAAGGTTACGGAGAATACAAAAAACCATTTGAACAGAAATGAACGTCAGAAGAGGGGCAACGTGACACGGAAAAAATTCATTGCCCTGTTCTTCATGGGTTGCATGCCGACGGCGGGATCGGTTCTGCAGAGAGCAATGATGATCATGGAGGTGACCTGTGCGACCAAAGACGATATGCCTGATAGCGGCCCTTCTTCTGATCTTCGTCACGGCCTGTTCGATGCCCCGGATCAGGCTCTTTACCGATGCCGCCGATCCGCTCAAAGAATACACCCTGGAAGGCAGCGGCTCGGATAAAATCCTGCTGGTTTCCGTGCAGGGGACGATTTCGGACGCACCGCAAAAGGGTCTTGTACGATCGTCGCCGAGCATCGTGCAACAGGTTGTAGCGCAATTGAAAAAGGCGGAACGGGACAAACGGATCAGAGCGGTTTTGTTCAAGATCAATTCCCCCGGGGGGACGATCATCGCCAGTGATATTCTCTACCATGAAATCTCATCGTACCAGGCCAAAACGGGTGCGAAAATAATCGTTTCGATGATGGACGTTGCCGCATCGGGCGCCTACTACATGTCTCTCCCCGCCGATCTGATCATGGCGCACCCTACCACCATAACGGGTTCCATAGGCGTTATCTTTCTCCGGCCCAGAGTCGGCGCATTGATGGATAAAATCGGCCTCAGCGTGGATGTGATCAAATTTGGCAGAAATAAGGATATGGGCTCGCCATTCCGGAACAGCACCGAGGAAGAACAGAACATCATGCAGAAAACCGTGGATGATTTTGGCGCCCGCTTTCTTCGGCTGGTGCAAAAACACCGCAAGCTCAAAGAGGGGGCCCTGGGAGAAATTTCAACGGCGCGGGTATTTACGGCGGACGACGCACTGAAACTGGGACTGGTGGACAAAATCGGTTACATTGGCGATGCCGTGAAAGAGGCCAAAGTTCTGGCAGGCCTTGGCGAAGACGCCCAGGTTGTGGTTTATCGCCAAACGCGATTTCCCGATGACAATTACTACAATGTTTCCGGCGCTTTATTGGAAGATGCACAGCGGCCGCTCATTAACCTGACCCTGCCGGACAGCTTCAATCTCCATGCCGGTTTCTATTATCTCTGGCCGCTGGCCATCGCCGCGGAGTGAGGCGGTTTATCGCTGACTCTTATCAGAATAAATCAAACAGATTTACAAAAATCGGCGGGATAAAATATAAAGAGGCAACAATGATAATGCCGATACAGAGGCGGTCTATCCACTCCTCCTGGGCAAGAATCACCTCATCCCAGTCGGAATGTTCGATAAAACGGCGGAATCGGCACAGGAAATCCGGTTTGGGAAAGATTTTATACCCTGCGTCCTCTCCTTGAATGCGCCTCGAAAATGTCGTCGTTTCGGTCGTCACGGGATCATCCTTTCACAGACTGCCGGCGACAGCCACTTTCCTGCAGCAAACCGGCTGCCGCTCCCCACACCATCCTCTTCAATGATTCAAGGGAAAAGGGCTTTTCAAAAAAGCTGACCCGATATTTCTTCCTCTCCTCGACGAGGTGGGGCCGGTAAGGAGCGATATCCCCGCTCATATAGATTGTCTTGATCATCGGGTCATGGGCTCGAATATGCCCCATCATTTCCAAACCATTTTCTCGCGGCATCTGAATATCGGTAATGACGATATCCGGTTTAAAGGAGAGATAAGTCGAATATCCATCGACCCCATCATTTGCGGACCTTACATCGAGACCATCTTCTTCCAATGTTTCCTGAATGATCGAGGCCAATTGCCGATTGTCGTCTACAACCAATACTTTCATCATGGTGTGCTCCTCCGTTATAAGAGTCGTTTCGTCTCTTACAGAGCACAAGTCATGCCATCTACCTCTTCAAGATGCATGATGCTGATATCAATCCGTATTTTCAGGACTGCCTTTTGTTGGGTATTCATGTTTGAAGGGTTTGTCCTTCAGTTTGATACCGACAAAGACGGCTATTCCCTACACCCTTCGCTCCCCGCATCCCCTATTCCGTTCCCGTATTTCTGAAGTTTGCGGCGTTGAGACCGTGTTTGTTGAGGAGACTGTACAAATCGGCCCGGTATTTTCCGGCAAGTTCCGCGGCATCGCTCACATTGCCGTTCGTGATTTGCAGGAGGCTGATCAGATAGCTTCTTTCAAAGGCATCTTTGGCCTCTCTCAGAGGCTTTATCAGCGGCTCGCTTGCAGAAGAAGCCGTCTCTGACTGCAGGACATAATCTTCCGTAATATAATCCAGGCGAGTCATCGCCATGGTATACTCAATCGTATTTTCCAACTCCCGCACGTTTCCCGGCCAGTCGTAGAGGATAAGCTTCTTCATGGCTTCGGGAGTCACGCCCTTAACCTCCTTCTTCATCTGGTGGTTGAATTTCTTTAAAAAATGGTCCACCAGCGGCTGGATATCCTCCTTTCTCTCCCGCAGAGGGGGAAGATGAATCGGAATGACATGGATCCGATAATAGAGATCCTTGCGGAAGAGACCTTTCTTCACCTCCTCCTCCAAATCCTTGTTGGTCGCCACCAGCACCCTGACATCGACCTCCACAAGTTTTTCACTTCCTACCGGATAAAATGTGCGTTCCTGAAGCACCCGAAGCACCTTGGCCTGGATGGTGACGGACATATCGCCTATTTCATCGAGGAAAATCGTGCCTCCATGGGCCTGAGCAAAGGACCCTCTGGCGCTTTGCGTCGCCCCCGTAAACGCCCCCTTCTCATGACCAAAAAGTTTGCTCTCGAGCAGGGTCTCCGGTATGGCAGCGCAATTCAGAGCGATGAAAGGTTTGTCTTTCCTGTCGCTGGCAAGATGAATGGCTTTTGCAATCAACTCCTTGCCGGTGCCACTCTCCCCCTGGATGTACACGGTCGAATCATTCTTGGCGATCCGGGAAACGATTTCCAGTACGGACTGCATTTTTTCGCTTCTGGCGACAATGTTTCCGAAGTCATATTTTTCCTCCAGGAGATTTTTCAAACGGCGAATTTCCCATGTAAGCCTTCTATTTTCTATAGCTTTTTCGACTTGTAAGAGCAAATCCCGGGATTCAAAGGGTTTTGTAATGTAGCTGTACGCCCCCTGTTTGATCGATTCCACCGCACTCTCGATCGTACCATAGGCGGTGAGGATGATCACCGGCAGGTTGGGATCGAGGAGGTGCAATTCCTTCATCAGCGAAATTCCATCCCCATGTTCCAACTGCAGATCGATGATCGCCAGGTTAAACCTCTGGTTTTTGACGGCTTCACTCGCCTCCTCATCACGCAACACCGCGGTGACCTCATAGCCTGCCGATTCGATCCGAACCTTCAACACCTCAACAAGATTACGGTCATCATCAACAACCAATATTTTTCCTGAAGACATGAAATCCTCCTGTTTCGTCTTTTCCCTCTGTTCGACCTCCATGTCCATTTTTTGCTCTCCCGATCATCGGTTCATCGTTCTACAATTCCGGGCTTAGTCTATCATTTTCCTTCCATGACAGAAAGCAATGATTGACTGATTTCGAGAATCATGCAAGAGTTCGGCATCATGGCGAAACAGCGGCTGCACGGACCTGCAACACCAAAGGAGGACTCGCGGCGGTGGGCCGGTCGGACCGCATCCTCGCCTCTTCGGATGGTGACACCTGAAAGAGGCGGACCGGGATTGGCGATTGCAAAAAACGTCGTGGAGGCCCACGGAGGAAAGGTATGGGTGGAACACAATCCGGCAGAGGAAAGCGGATTCATATTCGTGTTGCGATTGGTGGTGTTCAAACATGAAACCTGGGATATTTACCCGTTCAACGGCTGGTTACCTGGTCGTTCTGTTTCTGCTGGGCGCGTCAAATGTATATGCGATTTTAAAGCTGGTTCAATTCAATACGTATATTCTCGACAGCCAGAATGTGGAAATCCATTTACTCGACGCCGAGAAAAAGCTTGTTGATTCCATCTTTTCCCAGCGGCGTTATGAGCAAAAATATATTCTTACAAGGGATGCCGTTCTATACAACCAGTTTCGTGCCGCAAAAGAAGACTTTGACATCCATCTGGCGTCGATAAACTCCGCCTCACTCAATCCCCCTCAAAACGAGTCCGTGGAAAATGTGAAGAAGCATTATCAGCGGTATCAATCCCTGGT
>CAYSSF010000198.1:0-7482 GCA_964433455.1 uncultured Syntrophaceae bacterium | reverse complement strand
TCCTTGGAGCCGTAGACGACCCCCGCCTTCGGGTAGCCGTCCTGCCACTTGTGGGTGATGGCATTGCGGTTATGGCAGATGAGGCAACTGATGCTGAGGCTCTTGATTTTGTCCTCTTCCCTCTTTACCGCGGCCTTGTCTTTCTTCGCCCGCGCCCCCTTCCAGGCGTAGAGGGTGGAAACCAGTTCCTGGGCGACCGAGTCCTCCGCGTCGGCAAGCTGCGGCAGGTGACACTTCGCGCACCCCATCAAATGCTCCACCTTCACGTCCTTCGGGCTCTTCACCCCCGAGTAGGGCTGCTCCATGAGGCCGTTCTCGATCGCGCTCATCAGGGTCATCGCCGTCCGTCCCGTTCCGAACAGGGAACGCGAATGGACGGACTTCTCCGCCTCGTCATGTTTGTCCTTATGGCACTCGATGCAGGAGCTGGAGTCGTACATCTTCGCCAGTTCGGCCATGGTCTTCGCCTTGCCCGATTTGGCGGCGATGGTCTCCTTCCATCCGATCCCCGCCTTTTCGGCAAACGCGGGCGACGCCAACGCGACCGCGAGAACGGTTGCCGCCAGCGCGCCTTGCATTACTGCTTTCATCATGAATCACCTCGTTTTATTACTGTACCTCCTGTGTTATGAACGAAGAGCCGGGTGATCGATGCTGAGCTGAGTCGCCCCGCGATTCAGGGCGACCCAGCCGCATTTCGAATCAACAACCCTGCAGTTCGTCACCGGTAAACTCCGTTAACTGCAAAGTCGAGTCGACCTTGATCTTGGCGGCCTTTGCCTTGCTGAACCTGAGCACTACTTCATTGCCCTTGATCCCCAGGACCTTCGGCGCACCGCCGCCGGCAGTGACATTGCTGCCCGACTTGATCCAAGCCGGTAATTTACCTTCAACAACGACAGTAACCTTATCCGTTTCAATCTTGATAACCTTGCCATTCACCGTCTCTTCGGCAGGGGCCGACAGGGCCATACCCGCCACCAGAAGAACGGTCATCATGATGACCAAACAGATTTTTTTCAACATCCTATCCTCCTTTGCGTCCGCTTAGGTTCCGTACCGAGATTGCCTCCCGGTTTGCCGCCCCTGGGGCGGCAAGTGCATTTCCCGGGCAGGCGATCCGTCCCGCTCATGCAGGCGGATTACTTCTTTTCCAGCTTGTTGAGCCGATCTTCCAGGTAGTCCAGCCTCGCCTTGAGACCGGGGACATCCTTCGCCCCGGCGACGATGGGCCTCAGGTTGATGTAATGTTCATTTTCGATGGGCGTATCCGGCCGCGCCCCATAGACGATCCAACTGTCCTCATAGATGCGCACATTCTTGTATCCGAGCCATTCCAGGGCAAAAAACGAATAGGCGGTCCGGCAGCCCCGGTGGCAATACAGAATGATCGCGTTGTCCTTGGGGATGTCCTTGTAAACCGCGGCAAGGGCCTCCAGGGACAACAGTTTTTTCGCCTCTTTATCCAGGTTCTCTTCAAAGGGGATGCTGATCGCGCCGGGAATTCTTCCCTGCCGGAGCGTGGAGTTCTCCATGGCGTTGAATTCCCCTGGCGACCGGGTATCGATCAGGGTCACATTCTTGGGCTGCTTCTTGGCGATGGCAATCATCTCCTTCGTCGAGACATAGAGCTTCTTATTCATCTTTGCGGGATCTGCCTTGAAGACGGCCGGAGCGGGCTTCACGGCGTCGGTCTGGACCTGCTTCCCGCCTTTCGCCCATGCCTCATAACCGCCATCCAGGTAGTAGTACTGTTTCACGCCGATCCAGATCGGCATCTGCTCGCAGGTCACATGGTAGTCTCCCTTGGTGCCGTAGATGATCAGGCCCTTGTTGTTATCGAGACCGATCTGGCCCAGGAGCTTTTCCGCCTCCTTGACGGAGACGACGCGGCCATCGACGGCATGCTTCAACACCGTAACTGCCGGTTTCCCGTAATTCACGGCGCCGGGGATATGACCATCCTCATACTCCGCCTTGCTTCTGGCATCCAGAATCACCCAGTTCGGATCGCCTACCTTTTCCGCGACAAAATCCACGTCGCAGACATGCCCCTGCGTTTTTACAAAGGCATGGACATTCGGTATAAAACTCAACATCAATACTGCCGCAACCAACAAAATCGCCTTCTTCATTGACAACCTCCGTTTTAAGTTATTGACTTTCCTTTATTTCCTTACAATACCTCACCATGCGCCATTTCTTCCGGCATTCTTCTGATCGCCGCTGGCGCAGACCTTACCCGGGCTTGTCTGTTCTTTTTCGTCCGGAACTCCCAGGTAATTTTCCTCGTAGCGGATGAACTCCCGGGTCAATTCCCCCAACACACGGTAGAAAGGCAACCCCCTTTGCTTCATCACTTTTTCGCAAAAAGCCGGGACCCAGGGGACGATAAACCGGGAGAGGAAGGCCAGTTGAACCTCTTCCAGCCGAATTTTTTCCCCACCCGAAGCCCTGCTCTCCCTTTCCGCCAGGAGACCCATGAATTCCAATTTGGGGGCAATGTGATCGGAGAGGTTTCCCAGGTCTCCCCGCAGGGTAAAACCGGCTTCCTGGAAGAAACGCATCTCCCCGGTGTTCGCCTTCCCGGAAGCGGGTTTGCCCTTTTCCAGATAGATTGAACGGTAGGGAGGCTCGATCACCGGGGGAGAGGCGACGGTAAAATACCGCGTATATTCCCGGGCCATTTCCGGCTGGATTGCCCTCTGCTTCCCATCGATGACCTCCTCAAAGGCCCTGAGATGCCCATCGAAGTTGTCATCGACCAGCAGATTCAGGGAATCCTTCAGATCGGCCAGCCATTCGCCTTCCGCCAGCCAGGAACAGAGTCTTTCCTCGGGATAGGTAAAGCAGTGGGTGAGGATAGTATAGGTATTGCTTCTGGCCATTGACCGCTCCATCACCGATCCTTCCCGGACTCTCTGCACGTTGACGCAACAGGGTCGCCCCTGCTCCGGAACAATTTGACTCTGAACGAAGGAAAACCTTCGGGTCGTCCGCGGGAAAGCCCCAAACGCGGCACCTCCGGACGCCCCGGCAGCCACTTAAGAGCAATATCCGTTCCAGCGATCAAATATTGAATGGTTAATATTATTAAATAGATATAAAGCGCTGACGGGTCGGAGAAAAGACTGATTATTACCGAATGGTAACATGAATCTGAAATAAATGCTTAACCTATCAAAACTATGGATAAAATTAAACTTTACCGATTCGAAACATCTGTTACCCTTGATTGCCACCGATTACCGGGGACAAACAGTGGCGAGGGGGGTCAAATCTCGATCTCCAACCCTTTGATCTTTTCCCAGAGACTCTTTCGCGAAATTCCCAGGACTTCCGCGGCCTGGCCCTTCTTCCCCTTCGTTTTTTCCAGGACGCTCTGGATATATTCCTTTTCAAAGAGGCTTACCGCCTGACTGAGGGGCTTCGACCCGCGGATTTTTTCACAGATCATCGTGACCGGATTCGATCGACCGCAAATCTCATCGGGAAGATCCTGGGCCTGGATGACGGTCCCCCTTATGAGGGCAACGGCCCGTTCCAGCATGTTTTCCAGCTCCCGGATGTTCCCGGGAAAAGTGTATTTCATGAGCAGGGTCTTTGCCTCTTCCGAGATCGCGGTGATCTCTTTCCCCATCTTCCGGGAGATTTTCTCGATGAAGTGATCCGTCAGGAGGAGGATGTCTTCCTGCCTTTCCCGCAACGGCGGCAGTACAAGGGGGACCACATTCAGGCGATAGTAGAGGTCTTCCCGGAAAACACCCTTTTGAATTCCCTCCTTCAGGTCTTTCAGGGTTGCACAGATCAGGCGCACATCGACGGAGATGGTCTCGTTTCCGCCGACCCGCTCGAATTGCCTCTCCTGGAGAACGCGCAGCAGCTTGACTTGCACCGACAACGGGAGGTCGCCGATCTCATCAAGAAAAAGGGTCCCCCGGTGCGCCGATTCAAACCGTCCCTTTCTTTGCCGAAAGGCCCCCGTGAAAGCGCCTTTTTCATGGCCGAAGAGTTCTGTCTCGAGCAGGGTTTCCGGCAGGGCGGCGCAATTGACTTTGATGAACGGGGCATTCTTTCTCGAACTCTGGAGGTGGATGGCGTTGGCCGCCAGCTCTTTTCCCGTTCCGCTTTCGCCCTGGATGAGCACCGTGGCGTCGGTCCGGGCAACGGTCTCAATCAGCTCGTAAATCCTGAGCATCGGACCGCTCTTCCCCACCAGCCCCTCCAAACCGTATCGTTCCTCCACCCTTTTCCTGAGGGAGAGGTTCTCCTCCTCCAACTCTTTCATGCGGAACAGCCTCTTCACCAGAAGGAGCAGTTCGTCCAGGGAAAAGGGCTTGGTCAGATAATCGCAGGCCCCTTCTTTCATGGCCATCACCGCGGAATCGATGGTGCCATAGGCGGTCATGAGGATCACCTCGGTTTCCTGGTTCAGCGCCTTGACTTCCCTGAGGATCTGAATACCATCCTTATCGGGCAGTTTCAGGTCCGTCAACAGGATATCCACCCGCTCTTCGCCGAGTATTTCCAGCCCCTTTTCCCCTGTCTCCGCGGTTACCACCTTGTAGCCTTCCGCCATCAGGGCGTCCCGAACGGTTATCCGCATCAGGGGTTCATCATCGATCACCATGATCTTCTTTCTCTCCATCATAAAACTCCTTTCGAACCCAGCGGGATGACGATCTCGACGACGGCGCCCTGCCCTTCCGGGCTGGTCAGGCGGATTGATCCGCCATGCTGCTCGATGATTTTCTGACTGAGCCAGAGCCCCAGACCGGTCCCCTGTCCATCTTTCTTTGTCGTAAAAAAAGGATCGAAGGCTTTGGACAGTATCTCTGCCGGGATTCCTTCCCCCGTATCGGCTACGGTGACAACCAACCCTTCGACAGAAATCCACGCCTTCAGCCGCAAAACGCCTCCGTCCGGCATGGCCTGAATGGCATTCAGGAGAATATTGAGAAGGACCTGGCCGATCTGGTCCTTATCGATCTCCACCGGAGAAAGATCTTCGGGGATCTCCTCTTCCACCCTGATCCGGCTCTTCGTAAGCTGGTAATCCACGAGGGAAAGGGTCCTCATCATCAGGGCGCGGAAATCGGTGGCAGACCTCTCCAGGCCCGGGTTGCGGGCATATTCCAGAAGATTGGTCACCCGCCGCTGGATCCGCCGGACGCCATCCTCCATCAGTTCGAGATACTCCCGTCTCTGCTCTGCGGATTGGCCCCCCTTCTTGAAGTGGTAGATGCAATTGAGGATGCCGCCGAGCGGGTTGTTTATCTCATGAGCCAGGCCGGCCGTCAACTTCCCGATGGCCGCCATCTTTTCCGTAAGAAAAAGATTTTTCCGGGTCCGCTCCCGTTCCTCCTCGTCCGCCTTGAGGTTTTTCACCATCCGGTAGAAGCTCTGCTGAAGGATGGCGATCTCATCCCGGCGATTCACCTTCAGGCCGGTCACATCCTCCCGAAACCGCATCGAATCCATCTCTTCGGAGAGGGATTTCAACGGTTTTGTAATGAGTCCGAATAAAAAACCGTTGATGGCGATGGCCGCAATGATAAACCCCGCCGTGAGCAGGACGTATCTCCAGATCAGCAGGGATATTTCATTCCTTAAATATTCCAGCGAGATGCCGATCCTCAGCGTACCCCAGCGCTTGGAAGATATGGCCAGCGGCGTGGAGATGTCCAGAAGGTCCGGCGAGGGATACTGAAGCAGGGTGTCCTTTGCCGAGAGGGCTCGCTCGGTCGCCGGATCCCGGTACATGCCCCCCACCTCCATCCGCGATCCATGGGCAATTACCTCCCCCTGGGGGTCGAGAATCATCGCGTACCGGATATGGAGATCGCTTTTTTTCATCAGATCGGAGATGTAATTGTCCAGCAGGCCGCTTTCGTCGACGAGGCCGACCTCTTCATAGAGCATCGTATTGGTGCAGGAGATGGCCAGTGACTCGACATAGGCGGTCCCTTCCCGGATGATGGCGTTTTCCATGAGCTCCTTTTCACGGGAAATCGTCCAGAAGGAAAGGCCGGACATGATGACGATCACGAGAGAGGAAAGATAGAGGGTGAATTTCCCCTTGATGGTGCGCAGCCAATTGAGTTGCATCACTCCCGATACGGTCCTTTCCCCCCCGGGCTTCGGTGGACAGACCGGAGGATTTTGCGGATCGAGTCGTAATCAGAATCTTTTGCCTCGATAAAACCGTATTTGAACTCCTCGTCCCACTGAACCATCTTTTTCATATCATTCCGATCCTGTGGATCTATCTTGAGAAGTGCGGTCTTTACCGCCGCGACCAGCGCAGGGGGTGCATCCTCGCGGACTACGATGGGAACGGTGGGGATGGGATCCGTGATATAGATGAAGCGAAGCCCCTCCTTCTGATGCTGAAAGGCAACGACATCTTTCACCGCTCCGGCGTCGTACTTCCCCTTGAGGACCGAATTCACGACCGAATCATGATGCCGGAGAAATGCGTATTCCTTTAAATCTTTCAGGCGAATTCCGGCTCTCCGGAGATGATATTCGGGAAGGATATGGCCGGCGGTGGACAGTTCCGGGCCAAAGGCAAAGCCCCTCCCCCTCAGGTCAACGATCTTCTGTATGAGACTGTCCTGCCGTACAAAAATGACCCCCTGGTAGTATGGCTTCCCGTCCCTGTTCAGCGGGCGCAGAATCGGCTTTACCGGATATCTCCCCCTCGCCCAGATATAGGGAACCGGCCCGCAGGAAGCTATGACAATCTCACTCCTGCCGAGTCTTTCAATCGTATCCTGATAAACACGGGACAACTTGATCTCAAACCGGTAGGGGGTGTTTACATTCAAATAATCGATAAAGGGTTGATAAAGCTGATACATCATGCGGGGATTGTATTTGGGACAGAGTCCGAAGGGGATGATCGGCCGGGAGAAGGCCGGGGCTGACGGGGGGAAAAAAGAATAAATGCAAAGGCATAAAAGAGCGATTCGGATCCTGTTTCCCATGATGATTGCTTTCCGATAGTTAAGGTGCAGATATTACCAGTGGCGATTATCCCATATTCATCCGACTTGGTCAATATGCGCGCCTGCATATGCACGCCTGCCCGAAGAGTGTCTTCGTTCCGGTCGGTTATCACCGGGATCATGCTAACGATGAAGGTATTGTAAAAGAAACCGGGGCCGAGGGATATTTTGATAAAAATGGCCCGTGTAGCCCAAGGTATCGATCGAACAGAAAAGGGCGAGGAGCGAGACGAGGGGCATGGAAAAGGCAGGCTGCCGTTACAATGACCGGCGGATCAGATCCGCCGGTCATTGCAACAGATGCGGTTTGCGTACCCGCAGGACGAGACCTGTTACTTCCCTTTCTTGCTGATGCTGACCGTCTCATTGAACTCTTGCCAGAGAAATGGATCGGCATTCATCGATCCGAAGGGGAGGTACCAGAGCTTGACCTCGATGTCGAGGTCGTAGGCCAGCGGTTTGCTCACGGTCT
>CAYSSF010000197.1:0-7496 GCA_964433455.1 uncultured Syntrophaceae bacterium | reverse complement strand
CAACAAGCTCCCCCAGTCGATCCGGGACGAATGCCGGCAAGACCCCACCGTCCCGAAGAACGTTCTCGTGGAGATCGCCCGGAAGAAGCAGGAACGGAGCATGCTGACCCAATTCCAGCAATACCGGGACAAACAGGCCAAGGCCGCCGCCAAGGCAGCGGAAACCGCCGCCCCGGCCCAGCGGAAGCGGACCAAAGCCGAGGCCCTCGCCGAAACCATAGGCAACATGATGAGCAAGATCAGCGATCTCGATTTCACCACCTTTTCCGATGAGGACCGAACCATGCTCATCGAGACCATGAACGCCATGAAGGACAACCTGGAGGCGGCCGTCACCCGGGCCGCGGGGAACATGAAACCGCTGGCATAAAATGAAAGAGACAAGCGGAAGACTCATAATAAGATCCAATAGATAAGTCAGTTCAGCGCGCCGAACTGGAAAATTCTTTCAGTGAAAGGCTATGGGTGCACCGGCAGAAGAGACTTCAAACACGACTCTTTGATTTGACTGATCGGTCCGGATCACTGAATTCGGGATGAAGGACCCAAGGGAACGACCGCCGATTTTCGGTTGCTGCGGAGGCTGTCGTCCTTCCTGAACTCAATGGTGGACGGATTTCGAGAATTATGAGAGAGTACTATCGGCATTCAGCAGTTGAGAAAGTAGCAAGAAAAGCAATTCAGCAGTTAATCCAGATGCGGAAAACACTTTAGATTTATCCGCATCGTTGTTTTTTGACTTCAGTTTTTCATACTGGACTACTCAAAAGCGCTTTGTTGAAAATACCGAATCAAATGTGCAGTTTTTGGAAGATGATTTTTCGGATAAGTGGGGGTGTATAACAAGCTGAAACGTGACAGGTGAAACGTGACAGGTTGACAATTCAAACATTTATAGTAGAGTGATTACGTTAATGAACATGTCATTGAAAGAATTCACGTCCAGCACGGGCGTACACAAGGCGCTCCAGTTTATGTTACTTAAGCGGCACTTTGAGAAACCAGAAGTAAGGGTGTTATCAATTGATAGCAAAACTCAATGAGTAATATGGACTAATGGGGGAAACAATATGCGTAGTTACAAATCAGTCATGAGCCTCATAATGTGCGTGCTCTTCTGGATTGCTTGCCCCTCTGTGCAAGCACAAATGAATGAGGGACAGGCGCTTGCAGCAATAAAATTTAACCAACCAGTTGCTGTCAGCTTTAGTACAGCCTACATTCTTGATGGTCAAGGTAATCTTAATAGCACTCTCGACACGCAAATTATTTCCTTGCTTAACAAGTCGGGACATTTCCTCGTAGTTCCAAACATGGCAACGCGACCTTGGTGGAATTTTGCCCTTGGGGGTTCGGGCGGGACAGTCAATGGAGTAATTGTGGACATACCAGTTGGCAAGCGCTTGATTACAAAGCGTTCTGCTAAGGAAGGCTGGTCAGAAGGTAGTATTAAATTCTACGCTCAGACAATCACATACATGATTGAATTTGACAATAATATTAAGCCATTGATTGGACGAAATCTTACGGAGCTTACATTGCGTGTGGTTGAATACCGTGACCCAGCTGTAGGCAATTGGCAGTTGCTAACAGGTACAAACCGAGGCACACGCTACAATCACAATGAATCTTCCCTTGTTCAAAAGACTCTGGCTGCAGCAGGAACTCAATATCTTGACGTAACTCGCGGGAATATTGCGAGCGCAATACAGACATCCCACAATGCCACTCAAAACCAACTTGCCGCGAGTGGAATAGTTGAAAAAGGACCATTTCCCGGAACGCTATTAATCAAGAAATATGATCTACTGCTCTATCTTGGGGACACGTTCCCGGCGCAACCAGGCGTCACAATTGGTCGTCTAAAGCAATATTGCTCTGATGTACGGGTAGGGAACACCCGTTGGCGATTGCCCACGTTCAATGAATTACAAAAACTGACTCAAGAGGCCAGACTAGACACACCAGATCATCGCCTGTGGGGCGACGTAGGCGGCATGTTTATACCTGCCGATAACTTCAACCTTAGATTTAATTATGGCGGTAATAAAAACTACTTCGAAGGTCAGGCGTTCGTGATGGAACCTATAACATCTCAGTTTCAGTTCGCCCACAGGGGGGCAAGCATTAGCGGACCAACCGTTGATTCAGGGATTATCAACGGCTCCCAAGTTCAGGCTTTATGTATCGCTTCCAATGAACCACAAAAGCCCTCCGGGTCTGACCAGGAAAGCGTCCAGGCGACTGTTCCGCAAACAAATACGAAATCAGGGGAACTTTCCGTTCCATCTCCTCCCCCTGCACCCGCTCCTGCTCCTAAGACACCTCTCGCCTTTTCTTTTTACCCCCGTTTAGGCCAGAGTGAGGAACAGCAATCTCGCGACAATTACGATTGTACAAATTGGGCAATAAGGGTGACCGGCTATGACCCTCAACAGTCCCAGCAGTCTGATCGCCAGAAGAACTTAAATTTTCAAAAGGCTTTGGGTGCCTGCCTCGAAGGTCGTGGGTACACGGTAAAACGGAAGTAACATTGAATGATGTCCGGGAGGCTGTTACGTTCACTTCTCGTAGAGCGCGAGGGGCAATCCACTAATGCCACTATCGACTCTGATTCACAAAAGCATTCACTCTTATAAAAAACCGTTTCCAATCAAAATAGACCGAGATTTTTTATTGTGGTTCAACGAATATAGTTTTCAAAGAGAAACGGCCTGTGGCATTGTGCCGGCCGGTTAAAGACTTTTTTAGGGACCATTAGAATACGCAATTAATTGAAGAATAGGATTTTTGCATATCAAATAGTATACAATAAATAATGGAGGGCAGGATGGAAAACAAATCGCAGGTTGTGCGTTTGCCTCAAGTCTGCTCAAAGCCCGCCACAGACAGGTTCAGCTTTATAGTTAAACCAACGCACTCGTGCAATTTGAGATGCCAATATTGCTATGTTCCAGATAGTGCCGAAAATGGTCTTATGTCCTCAGCAACTCTCCATAAAGTAATGAGTCAGGCTGCTGAAGTTGGGCATGGGAAGAGTATTACGTTCATCTGGCACGGAGGTGAACCTCTTATTGCCGGATTAGAATTCTTTCGAGAGATCGCTTCAATCAGTCATTCCTTAAGAGAAACCGGGCTTCATATCAAGAACACCATTCAAACAAATGGAACCCTTATTACAGACAGTCTCTTGGACTTCATTGTAAAAGAGCATGACTTCCATATAGGCCTTAGCATCGATGGGCCGGTTTATATACATGACAAAATTCGGCCCAAAGCTGATGGTTCTGGTTCATTTAATGAAATAATGAATGCAATTCGAATGATTCGTGAACGCGGAGCTAGCGAAGGTAGAGAATGTATTGGCACTGGCGCTATATGTGTTATCGGCAAGCACAACATAGATCATCTTCTTGAAATATATTCCTTATTCAAGTCTCTGCATATAAATGTGAAGATGAATCCATTGTTTGTTGCGGGACGTGCAACACGTGATCTCACAGTGACTCCGGATGAATTTGCAGAGGCTATGTGTAGGCTGTTTGATATTTGGATCGATGATGATGATTCGATAAAGATCGACCCATATGAAAGTATTATGAACAGCTTTCTTGTAGGTTCGCCGTCAAGCTGCCATACCTCCCCTACTTGCACAAACACCTTCGTCTCAATAGGCCCGCTCGGTGATATTTACCCTTGCGGCCGTTTTGATGGGGTGAGGGAATTCCATTTGGGGAACATAAATGGTCCGGGCGGGCTGGTCACAGCACTATCATCATCGTTACACAAGCTCTTGGAATCACGCCCAGACAATCTTGATCCCTCATGCATGACTTGTGCTTACCATTCAATCTGTCATGGCGGATGCATGCATAATGCTTATATCCAAGGGAATTTAATGGGTAGGGATCCATTTTGCAGCCTATACAAGAAACTCTATGGACATATTCTCTCAAAACTTCATGAAACTCTTAAACAAGCAGAATCGGTTGAATTATAGAAAATGGAGGTAATATTATGGCGGACGCGATAGTACTTGGGCATGAGATCACTCTCGATAACATCCGTAATGCGAAGGTTAAGCGCGCCGTTATACAAGCAGGTCAACAGTGTGCAAATTGCTTGCAAGGCAAGCACATTGACCATCATACTGATTATTCCGAAAGACATAGCGATCATACTCAATGTGGGAGTATGGGAGATTGAGTAAATTGGGAGTTCTTCGTCTAGCGAAAACCGTTTGGCGACATTACGCTCTTTCAAATAGTAATGAACGGATATGTTTTTTTGAAAACCGTATAGGTAGGTGTTGTCGAGGTTAAGCATATTTCATTTTTCGCCCGGCACGATTGTCCTGTGCGGGTTGAAAGGTCGCACGTGAGGGCATTGCCCTCCGTCGCTGACTACAATGAATTACCGATAGTCTCTCTCCAATGCATGGACGGTCCATGAGTAATCAAGATAAATGTTCCATGACAGAAATTGTTTACACCGCCGCTATGATAGCGTATGAACGAGCGGTGCAATTGCGAAAATGCAGACGGCCGTTGAGGTATGAGAAAGCGCCATGGCGAAGCAAGTTGATCGAAGCGATAACGCGCAAATAACCAGGAACAGCATGCCGTCAAAGACATTCGCGGAATTCTTCGCCGGTATCGGGTTGATGCGCATGGGTTTGGAAAAGGAAGGGTGGACCATTGCCTATGCAAACGACATCGCCGCCGACAAATATGAAATGTATTCGGATAATTTCCCGGATGCCAAAGAACATTTCGCGCTTGACGACATCCACCAGTTGAATGTCGACTCAATCCCGACGGTTGCTCTCGCGACGGCGTCATTCCCCTGCAACGATCTTTCTCTGGCCGGGATGCGCAAGGGACTGGCCGGCAAAGAGTCGTCGGCGTATTGGGGGTTTGTGCGCGTACTGGACGAAATGGGCGAGCGTCGTCCGCCGATCGTCCTTCTGGAAAACGTTGCCGGTTTTCTGACGTCTCACGAAGGACGCGACTTCCAGTCGGCCCTGCTCGCGCTGAACCGCTTCGGGTATGCCGTTGATCCCATGATTGTCGACGCGGCGCGTTTTGTTCCGCAGAGCCGAGTCCGTCTGTTCGTCGTGGGTTCTCTGCGAAACGGCCAAGGAACGTGGAAGATCCAGGAGACGCCCAGCTTTTACGAGAGCGACATCCGGCCCAAGCCGCTTGCAGACTTCATATTCAATCACCCTGAGATTGTCTGGAACATTAGAACGCTCCCGGCGCTGCCCGCAGGGTCGCCGGTATTGTCGGGCATTTTGGAAGATCTTCCCGAATCGTCCCCTTTTTGGTGGAACGATGCCCGGCGAAACTATCTGATCAATCAGATGAGTGAGAAGCACGCCACTCAGCTCAAAACGATGATGGCTCGAAAAAAGTGGTCCTATGGAACGGTTTTTCGTCGCATCAGAAAAGGGCGCTCCATGGCGGAATTGCGGATTGACTCCATTGCCGGATGTCTGAGAACCCCCCGCGGCGGAAGCGCGCGTCAAATCTTGATTCAGGCCGGGTATGGACAGGTCAAGGTCCGCCTCATGACACCGCGAGAGTGCGCAAGGCTCATGGGTGCTGACGACTTTGTTATAAAAACAGATTTGAACAAGGCCTTGTTCGGGTTCGGCGACGCGGTGTGTGTCCCGGTCATCGCGTGGATTGCCAGACATTATTTGAACCCCCTTGCAGAGGAGATGCTGAGCGATACTGGCAGCGGTTCTGTACAAGCGGTCAAGTGCCTGTAATAATCGTCGTTCATTTAAACGCTTTCAACTTCGGCGATTTTTCTGAAGAGGGAGAAAAACAACATGTCTGAATTGGAATCGCGTCTTGAACAATTTGCGTCAAAGCACAAGATTCGCGGCAAAGGCCCGCTTTCCCTGGTCCTTGTCTTGTCTCGCAAGGCCAGCGAACAAACTCCGCCCTTTTCCGCGGAGAATTTTCTGACAAAGCAAGGAGGCCAGGTTGCGGGCCTTGGCAGAGGCGCTGTGCAAGCCATATTGGCAGATCACAACATTGATCGGGTGCTCGCCGAGGAAGGCGGCAGAACCAGCCGCGGCAGCATTCAAAAGATGCGGGCGTATCTCGACTTCTTGAACGATCTTGCGCAGAAAAAGCTTCTCGACTTTCCGGCGATAGAAAAGTGGTGGATCGGCCGTGTCAATGATTTTTTCATTTCCAAGCCCTTCAACCTCAAAGTTGATCCGTCAAAATCGATCAGGAGCATCGTTGCCGACTTGATTGAAGCGGCGTTTGCCAGACAGCGGGAGTGTCCGGGAGTCATGGTGGCTGGCGCTGTGATGCAACATCTCGTGGGAGCGAAGATCGAGACCGCGTTGCCCGACGCAAAGATTGAACATGAAGGATTCGCCGTCGCCGACGCACCCTCTGGCAGAAAAGGGGATTTTCTCATCGGAGATACAGCCATTCATGTGACGACGGCGCCGACCGAAGCGTTGATCCGAAAATGCTGCGACAATTTGGCGCAAAGCGTTAGACCCCTAATCATTACCACCCAGAGCGGGGTCGGCGGGGCAATAGCTTTGGCGAAGAACGCAGATGTCGCGGAACGGATCGACATTATCGAAATTGAACAATTCATTGCCACCAATGTGTATGAATGGACCGCATTTCAACAGACGAAACGCGCCGTGAGCTTCCGCCAGATGGTTGAGGCTTACAACCGCATCATTGACCAGTGCGAGACCGATCCCAGTTTGAAAATTGAGATGTAACCCCTGCCGTGGACACTTTCCCGCCAGAAAAGCGAAGCGACATCATGCGTCGCGTGCATTCAACCGACACAACGCCGGAACGAAAGATGCGCTCTCTCCTTCACAAGCTCGGATACCGTTTCCGGATCCACCGTCTCGACCTGCCGGGCAAACCTGACATCATTCTTCCGAAACGCCGCACCGTGGTTTTTGTGCATGGGTGTTTCTGGCACCGGCATCAGGGCTGTCCTCGTACAACCACCCCGGCCAGCCGCCAGGAATACTGGCTTCCCAAGTTCAAACGAACTGTCGATCGGGATAAGAAGAATCAGGAAGAGCTCCGACAACAAGGATGGAATGTAGTCGTTGTCTGGGAATGCGAAACGAAGGACATGCAAAAACTGGCCGCGCTACTTCCGAGACTCATAGACTCATATCCGTCGAATCTACAGGAAACACCGTCGTCCATGGCAATTGCCGCAGAAAAAGGGGAAGATTATCGTTTGTGATCGATTCACCTCCCTCGCATCACAGCCATTTCCTCATAAAACCTCACTCATGCCTCAGCGCCACGATCGGATCCAGCCTTGCCGCCTTGAGGGCCGGGAAGTAGCCGAAGACCACCCCCACCATCGCCGAGAAGAGGAAGGCGACGAGGACGATCCCCCCGTTGAAGACGAAGGGCACCTGGAGCACCGCCGATAGCCACAGGGATCCGGCCAGCGCGATGGCGATGCCGATCTGGCCGCCGAAG
>CAYSSF010000196.1:0-7582 GCA_964433455.1 uncultured Syntrophaceae bacterium | reverse complement strand
CGGGCCGTGTTCAGATTAGCCGCGGCCTGGTCTCTGACGGCGGATACGTCAATATTCTCCATGCGGGCGATCACCTCTCCCTTCTTGATCTTGCTCCCTTCCTCCACCATCAGCGCCACCAGACGGCCCGTCACCTTGGAGGCCACCGCGGCTTTCCGCTGGGCGACGATGTAGCCGCTTGCGTTCAGCAGGGATATCGACTGGGAGGGATAAAACGGGGAAACGGTCGTCACATCGATCGAGATGGACGGAACGAGGATCCCGCCGAAGTAAAGGCCGCCGGCGGTCAGAATGAGCAGGACGACGGCCGCGATGATCAGCGGCATCCTTCTGCGCCTGCCGGGCTTGATGATCTTCTCCGATTTTTCAATCTTCAGCTTTGCAATGTCTTCCGCAGGCATGACCGGCTCTCCAGAACGGGAAAGGGTTTTCCGAAGCTCCCTCTCTATGGAATTCCCCCCCCTTATTAACAGAACCTTGCTGTCTTTACCACATGGATATGAAAACAACCACTTCGGCAGTCCGGGAAACCCCTATGCCCGGGATCACCCCCACTCATCCATCCTCCCTCGGGGGGAGGGATACAGGGAGATCCCCGTCCTTCCCGCCGAGCGGACGGATAGAGAGAGGGGGTCCGGCTAAAGCGACAGGAATCCGTCGGGCGCGAGGCTGGTTGCCAGCATCACCATGTTGATGTCGCGATGCTCCTTCCATGTGCCACTATTCTGGTTTGCGGGTTCAAGCCAGAACGTCTCGATGACATCCGCGATGGGCTGATACCGCATCAGGGCATCCATCGCCGGACGCAGCCTTTTGGGGTCGCCGAACGGACCCGGGCGTTCTTCCAGCAATCCCTTCAAATTTCCGATGGCCTTCAGTCCGATGGAGAGGCCGAATTCCCGGAAAGGGAGACGGTGGCCGGCGGGAAGGGCGAAGGGATTCTTCCCGGAAAAAGAGTCCAGGCCTGTCAGGGAGGAAGAGAGAAGATCCTCCAGAAGCACGCGCGGTTCGAACGATCCTTCTGCCATCAATTGCCCGATCCGGTACGCATCGGATAAGAGCCCTCCCAAGCCCAGCGGATCGTCCGTCGCCCAGTT
Source organism: uncultured Syntrophaceae bacterium (assembly GCA_964433455.1). Lineage (GTDB taxonomy): Bacteria > Desulfobacterota > Syntrophia > Syntrophales > UBA5619 > UBA5619. The sequence continues at coordinate 6,485 of CAYSSF010000196.1, read as the reverse complement.
CATGCCTTGGCACATGGCGGCCATATCGGTTATTTCCGCACCGAGATCGAGCTCCGCCGGTCTTCGGGTTTCGCGGCGGAGCGCCGACTGAAGCTCGCTGAAGGTGATGAGGCCGTCGAGAGGATCGTGATGTCCCATGGAGGCGACGAGCGGATGGGAAAGGTCGATGCTCATTTTCCAGTACATCCGTTTCCGGGCGCCGGCGTACGGACGATAGGTGAATCGGGCATGGGCCGTTTTCGCAAGTTCGATCGCCCAGTGTATGTACGCCGGTTCATCCGTGACCCCGCCGACACGCTTGAGGGCATGCATCCATTTCGTCAGATAGTGATAGTACTGTCCGTCCTGGTCCCATTCCAGACGATCGTCGATGGGATCGGCTGGTTTTCGCTCATTCATGGTTTTCCCGATCCGGAGCCCGCCCGCGGTCGGGTGCAACTCTCCCTCCCGATCGCCGAGACCGCTTATCCGGCCCGATCTCCGGTCGTCTATGCGATGCCGGCCGAGAATGCCGTGAACCTTCTCGACGAGGCTGAGTGCGAGGCGTTTATAGCTCTCGTCGCCCGTCTGCCGATAGAGCTCCAGAAAGTTGCAGACGGCGAACGCGTCGGTCCACAGGTAGCGGCGTAATGGTCTCCCGACTGCTGAAAGTCCGGTCGCATCGGCGAATTCAAGCATGATCCCGAGGGCTGTCGATAAAGCTGCTTCCTTTTCCATAGTGCCAATACAAACGCCCTGCCGGCTTTACTTTACAATCCTGCGCTTCATCGTCTTGGCTGCGTCTTCAAGCGATCCAAGATTCTTGACATTTTTATAGCCGAGTCTTTCGAGGGCTTCCTTTGCGATTTGCGACCTGCTGCCGGTTCGACAATAGACGTAAATCGGCTTGGACTTGTCTTTGGCAACGGTCCCTATCTTTTCGCCGATCACGTCGTACGGAATCAGTACGGCTCCTTCCAAATGGCCGTTGTTCCATTCGGCTTCGGTCCTGACATCGATAACGAGCGGTTTTTCGCCTTCAGCGCCGAAAGCCGACAAGGCCATCCCGAAGACCATGCAAACAACCGCCAACAAGAAACGAAACTTTTTCATCTTTTTCCCCTGTAATTTTCTGCCGGGGTAAACCGGGCTGCACGCTGCATATATTTATTAATAAAATTGCATATATAAAAACAATTAACAACGATAGTTCACTGTACGTTTCCCAGTAGGTAAAGCCTACCCCTCGATCTCTTCCGCCGTCATGACAGGCCCTCCGGAACGGGGAGAGGTTTTTAAAGCGTAAAGTATTACTTGACACATGACACTTATCGTGTTAGTCGATCTCCGACGGGTTGCGGAATCACGGTTTCGGGAACGGTATTCCAGCGGTCGGCGTGCAGAGAACGGGAAATGGGAAGCGGGACCGCCGAACGGTCCGGCGTCACGATTTGAAGAGGGGAGATGAAACAACGTTGATCAGGGAAAAGACTAATAGCAAATCCGTTGTATTGGGGCGCACCGTGCCGGGGCTGCGCATGAAGGAATTGGCTAAAGCCGCGGGCCTTCCGAAATCGGCCATTCTTCATTATGTTGCCCAGGGCTTGCTCCCCGAACCCGTCAGGACGGGTCCCAACATGGCCTACTACGATCCGGTGTGCATCGAACGGATCCGGTTTATCAGAACCATGCAAAACCGGTATGCCTTTCCGCTGGGCAAGATCAAAATGATCCTCGCCCGGAAGGATGAGGGAAAGGATGCCCTGCCACTGATCGAACTGAGCGAAACCATCTTCGGCAGCGCCGAGGGACCTTCACTCGACGAGGCCGCCTTTCGCAATGCCACGGGCTTGAGTTCCGAACAGGTCGCGGCGTTGACCGAAAGCGGCCTTCTCCTTCCGCTGGAGAAGGGACGATACAACGGGCATGATGTGGCGATCGGCAAGATCTTCGCCCAGGGTCTTGTCCTGGGGATCACGGCATCCGATATGGCTTTTTATGCCGTCGCGGCCAAGCGGATCGTCGATGAAGAGATGCGTCTTCGCGCGCGATTCACCGCCCATCTGCCCGAGGACCAGGACGCCGGGCTTACCCAGGGGCTGGTTCAGGCCGCCCGGGCAACGCGCAACTATGTGATCGACCGGACCTTCCAGCGGCGCATCGCCGCTGCCGGCGATCTGAAAGACGAAGGACTGCTGTCATGAAGAAAGTCAGCCCGGTGGTTCGGCTCCCGCTGGAAAAACGACAAACAAACCACAAAAGGAGGAGAAAATGTCAGCTCAACGAAGAGTAGTGGCCATCAACGGTTCACCCCACGGCGCCATCGGCAACACGAGCCAGATGATTCGGATGATCGGGGAGGGCCTTTCCCGGGAGGGCACCGTTCTGGAAGAGATCTTTCTGACCGACAAGGCGATCGCCTACTGCATCGGTTGCGCCGTCTGCCTTGAAAAGGGCAAATGCTGGCGCAAGGACGACCATGCCGGCATCACGGATGCATTGTTCGCCGCGGACGGGATCATCCTGGCCTCCCCGGTCTATTTCAAGCATGTCACGGCCCAGTTCAAGACCTTTATGGACCGTTCGCTCAGCTTCGGGCACAAGCCCCGCGCGGCGTCCAAACCGGGCTTGGCCGTCACGGTCTCCGCCGGTCTTGCCGACACCGCGACCGCCCACTACCTCGAGGACATGCTCCGGGTATACGGCGCCTTTTCCGTCGGCGCGCTGGTTGCCATCGGGGCGAGCCCGGGCGGGTTCCTCGGGAAAGAGGCCGTGGAAGCCAGAGCGCAGGACCTTGCCCGCGATCTGGCACGGGCCATCAAAGAGAAGAAGCGCTATCCGGTTACGGGCAACGACCTCTACGCTTACCTTTTCATGCGGGACCTTGTCACGCGGGAAAAGGAGTTTATGCGCGATGATTATCAATACTGGCAGAAAGAGGGGATTCTTGACGGCTTCGATGCCTATGCACAGCAGCGATATACGCAAGTTTCTTACGATCCCGAGATGCGAAAGGAGTGGATCAGAGGTCTGATCAGGGAGGAAAACGCCGCCAAGACGGGGGTGAACGCGGCTCCGGCCTCTCCTGCGGGACCAGCGGCGGCCGTGAGCTGTCATGAACTCCTGAAGATGATGCCTCTGGGCTTCCGGAGCGAAGCGGATCCGGGCCTCAATGCCGTCTACCAGTTCGAAATCTCGGGATCGGAGACGTTCGGCGCCTATCTGAGGATTGCGGACGACCGGTGTACCTTCCATGAAGGCGCCCACGAAAAACCCGATGTGCTGATCAAGGCCCCGGCGGAGGTGTGGCTTGCCATATCGCAGGGCGCGCTCGACGGCCAGAGCGCCTTCATGTCGGGGAAATACCGGGTGGAAGGCAATGCGGGGCTTCTGCTGAAGTTGAAAACCCTGTTTCGGGCCTGACTATTTTTTCCACTGGAATGGTGCAGGAGGGAGATGGTAAATCTGCGCGGGCGACGCGCGCGATGACCGCCGCCGCTGTTGCGATCAGGCCGACTCCATAAAGCGCCCATTCGGCGGACGTGTTCAAAGCCACTGGTTGGGCGTGTTTATTCTGCCTGGAATCTTGAATGTGTTCATCCCGCCGGATTCCAGCCATTGTTTCGTGTTGTGATAGGAGACGGACAAATATTCACCCGTCATGGACAGATCGTTGGGAAAGGTGTTCTTCGGATTAATCGGGGGAAGAATGTGGATATGGATGTTTTTTTTGAATATCTCGATATCGTGAAGAAATTGCTGTGCAACCAGGATGGTCAACGCGTGAAGAAAGATGCCGACCACGCCGGAGGGCGGCTTCGATAGTGTGGATGCATATCCTGCCGGCAGGATAAAAATCTCTTCCGCTCCGTATTCGGCGGCCACGGAAAGCGGTGTATTGCCAGAGAGAGCGCCATCGATTAAAATGCGCCCCCCCAGTTCTACGGCGGGAAAGATACCCGGCAGAGCCGAGCTGGCGAGGACAGCATCAACGGCATTTCCCGAGGAGAGGACGACCTGTTCTCCGGTGAGGACATCGGTTGCGATCAGTAAGCAGGTGATCGCGGCCTCCCCCAGCGTGGTGTAGTGCAGATGCTTTTCGAGAAGCCTGCGTAGACCCTGGTGTGAAACAAGATAATTTTTTTTCGTCAGGATTCTAAAGACACTGGTGACCAACCCGGTCGGAAATATGTCATTTTTCCGCACGGTCAACCAAATCCGCTCAAGGTCCAGAATCCCGTCCATGGTTGGATTACCGCATATGAACGCCGCGTTTATTGCACCAACGGAGGTTCCGACACAAAAATCCGGGATGATCCCCTGCTCGAAAAGCGCTTTTATCATCCCGACCTGGACCGAACCCAGGCTTCCGCCGCCGGACAGCACGAAAGCGATTTTTTTGTGTGCCGTATTTGGATTGTTATCCGTCACGGGCCTCCTGCTGAAATTATTTTATATCATAGTCCCGTTTCATTCCGTTTCCTTGCCCCCCTATCTGAAAAGCTTGGATGCGATCATAGCGACATGCCTGCCCTGATACCGGGCGCCGGCAAGTTCATTCTCGCTGGGCATTCTCTCACCCTGTCCGCCGGCAATGGTTGACGCGCCATAGGGGGAGCACCCGGTGATTTCGTCGATGGTCATTTGACCTGAGAAGGTATAGGGCAGACCGACGATCACCATACCATGGTGCAGCAGGGTATTGTGTGTGCTCAGAATCGTTGTTTCCTGCCCCCCGTGCTGTGTAGCGCTACTCGTAAAGACGCTCCCCACCTTTCCGACAAGCGTCCCTTTCATCCACATGGCGCCCGTAGAATCAAGAAACGCACGCATCTGGGCGCACATGTTGCCGAACCGCGTCGGCGTCCCAATGATGATTGCATCAGCTTTTTCCAGATCTTCAAGTGTCACAACGGGGATATGGGCAAAAGCCCTTTGCGCAGCCGCGATTCCCGTCTTTTCCAGTACATCGGCAGGCAGCGTTTCCTGAGCCTTCCTGAGTTCCACTTTTGCTCCGTCTACTTCTTTTACCCCTTCGGCCATCGCCAGTGCCATTTTGTATATATGCCCGTGGGCGGAATAAAAAACGATCAATACCTTCATGATACCCCTCCTTTCGTTGTTATCCGCATGAAAATACCCTTCTGAGCATTCGCCAGTGCGCTCTTTTATTATTCTTGCGACGTGTCCGTTCCTACCAGTGCAGCCTTGTCTTCACGCCGTGGTTGTGGAGAAAGTCCTTGATTTCCGATACGGTATGGGTCCGGTAGTGGACCATCGACGCGATCAGCGCGGCGTCGGCCTTCCCCCGGGTGAGGACGTCGAGCAGGTGCTCCGGTTTCCCTGCGCCGCCGGAGGCGATCACCGGGATGCCGACATGGCTGGAGATCAGCGCGGTCAGGTCCAGCTCGTAGCCGTTCTGGGTTCCGTCGGCGTCGATGGAGTTCAGGCAGATCTCGCCCGCGCCGAGACGCTCCGCCTCCTGCGCCCACCAAAGGGCGTCGAGGCCGGTGAAGGTCCTTCCGCCGTGGATCACCATCTCGTAACCCGAGGGAATTTCGTTGCTTGCGATCACCTTTTTGACGTCCATGCCGAGAACGATGCACTGGCTGCCGAAGGCCCTTGCCCCCTCCGCGATAATGCCGTGATTTTTCACCGCCTCCGAATTGACGCTGACCTTCTCCGCCCCGGCGAGGATCACCTGCCGCATGTCGTCCACCGTCCGGATGCCGCCCCCGACGGAGAAGGGGATGAAGATCGTCTCGGCGACCCTCCTCACGACGTCGAGCATGATCGCGCGCCGCTCGGCCGAGGCGGTGATGTCGTAGAAGACGATCTCGTCGGCCCCCTGCTCGTAGTAGGCGCGCGCCGCCTCCACCGGATCGCCGATATCCACGTTTTCCTTGAATTTGATCCCCTTGGTCAGGCGGCCGTCGCGGACGTCGAGGCAGGGAATGATCCGTTTACTGAGCATCGATTCCTCCCCATCGGCAGAAATTGGCCAGCATCGTAAGCCCGGGCCTGCCGCTCTTCTCCGGATGGAACTGGACCGCGACAAGGTTTCCCCGGGCCACGGCGGAACAGAAACGGATGCCGTAATCGGTCCAGCCGGCGGCCCAGCTCTCGTCCGCCGGGGCCGGGTAGTAGGAGTGGACGAAATAGAATTCGGCATCCGCGGGTATTCCGGCGAAAACCGGATGACCCTCGCGGAACGAGACGCGGTTCCAGCCCATGTGGGGGATCTTCAGCCGCTGCCCCCCTTCCCGGAGATCCGCCGGAAAGCGTTTGACGGCTCCCGGGACGATGCCGAGGCAGGGGGTATCGTCCTCCTCGCTGTGGGTGAAGATCACCTGGGTTCCGAGGCAGATTCCGAGGACCGGTTTGCCGTTTTGCACCCATTTTTTCAGATGGCCGTCCAAACCGCTTTCCCGGAGGTTCGCCATCGCCTGCCCGGCGGCGCCGACGCCGGGGAAGATGATATGGCTTACGTCATCCAGCAATCTGCT
>CAYSSF010000195.1:0-7584 GCA_964433455.1 uncultured Syntrophaceae bacterium | reverse complement strand
ACCAGCGGCGAGAAGGTGGTCGCCAATGGCGTTCTCAACCTCAGCATCTCCGACGGGTGGTGGGTCGAGGGGTATGACGGCACAAACGGCTGGACCATCGGACCCGTTGTAAACGGCTACGCCGAAGAGACTGAAAACGCCGACGAGGAGGACTGCCAATCCCTCTACAGCCTCCTTGAAAATAGCGTCATTCCGCTCTATTATGACCGTGAAATGTCCGGGCTCCCCGGAAAGTGGATTGCGATGATCAAGCGATCGATGCAGACGCTGATCCCAAGGTTCAACACGGACCGGATGCTGATCGATTACTACCGCGACCTCTACCTCCCCACGGCAAGGCGGGAACACGAGCTCTATGCAGATGGCTACCGGATGGCCCGGGAACTGGCCGACTGGAAGCGGAAACTCCCGATGCGCTTCTCCTCGTTGCGGCTTCTCGAGGTCAGAGTTGAGGGGATCCGGGGCGATACGATTCTGGTCGAGAGACCGCTGGAAGTTTCCGTCCGGATCGATCCGGGAAAGCTGGAACCGGAAGAGCTCCTCGTGGAACTGATCATCGGACAGAAGGACGGCAGCGGCTTCGTCGAAGCGCCGGAGTGCGTCTCCCTCCGGCCGGACGGAAGGGAGACGGACGGAACGTTCACCTTCTTCGTCTCCTACACGGTCCGGAAAAACGGCGCCTATGCCTACGGGATCCGGGTCCTTCCCTACCACCCCCACCTCGCCGCCAAGCAGAATACTGGGCTGGTCTACTGGGGGTAGGCGGTCGGGCTGTCCGTTACGGGGACATGATGCCGATTCCCCTTGACATATATGGCTCCTAAGTGAATTTTTGGAAATCAACATCGGCAAGTAGACAATGTTTTGAAGGAAGGCGATCTCATCTGAGCGAGGCAATTCCTTGAATAGAAATAAACTGCTTATCTCATTGCTGAAAGTGATGTCCCTGGTCCTTATTGCGATTACCGGATTTGAGTACGCCAAATACATGATCTTTCCCGGGTTGACGGTATTTTATTCACATATTATCGGAATTACTGTTGGCGTAATGATTGTCGGTGTCACCGCTTACAGGGTCCAGAAAGGACAAGAACAACTACTGGTTGAAAAAATTACTGAAACCGAAAGGCGGATGCAATCTGAAGCGTTTCTCCGAAATGTTGAGGAAAGGTACCGTAAATTGTTTATCGATTCGATGGACGGCGTATGCCGGACGACGTTTGACGGGAAGGTTATTGAAACCAATCAGGCATTCTGCGAACTCTTAGGCTGTGATATCGACAGGATTATCGGCGGATCGATCACTCAATTTTATGACAAACCGGAGGATCGTATAAAATTTCGTAACGAGGTCGAGAAAAACAAGGGTGTTAAAAATTATGAGATTATTCAGAAAAGATTAGACGGACGGCGAATCATCTGTTCCGTTTCATCCTCCTATTGTTATTCTCGACAGGGGGAACTGGATGGGTATCTGACCATTGTTCGCGATATTACCGAGCAAAAGCGGGCAGAGGAGGTTCTGCATGAGAGCGAGGAGAGGTATCGTTCTTTGGTGGAATTGTCCCCGGAGACAGTGGTTGTCCACAGCGAAGGCAAGATCGCATATATCAACAAGTCAGGGACAAAGATGTTCGGCGCTACCAATCCCGGAGAGCTGATAGGTAAACCGATAAAGGACTTTGTGCATCCCGACTGCTGGGAAAAGGTGAAAGAAAGAGTGAACCAAGTGCAGAAGGAGAATAAGCCGGCGCCACTTCAGGAGCTTGTCTTCAATCGGCTAAACGGTGAGGCTTTTGACGTGGAGACGACGGGTGTGCCGATAACGCTTTCCGGGAAGATAGCATCGCTAACCATCATCCGTGACATCTCGGAGAGCAAGCGGATGGAGGAAGCGTTGCGGGAAAGTGAAAACAGATACCGTGAGCTCAGCATCGTCGATGACCTCACCCAGCTCTACAATTCACGTCATTTTTACTTCCAGCTTAAAATTGAATTGGACCGATCGAACCGCTATGAGCAGCCGCTAACCCTGCTCCTGCTGGATCTCGACAATTTTAAACATTTCAACGACACCTACGGCCATGTCGAGGGAGATCAGGTCTTACGGCGACTTGGTCAAGTGGTCAAACAGTGCCTACGCGAGACCGATTTCGCCTATCGTTACGGCGGTGAGGAATTCACCATCCTCATGCCCATGACCACAAGCGCGAACGGTGCTATTACCGCGGAAAGAATCCGTGCGGAGTTCAAAAGGGAGACATTCTCCCCTGTGCCGGGTGAGGACGTTCATGTGACGGTAAGTATCGGTCTCGCGCAATACAAGTCGCAGGAAGAAATGAAGGCCTTCGTGCACCGTGTTGACCAACTCATGTACCAGGGGAAAAAGAACGGTAAGGATAAGGTTTGTTGTGAATCATAGCGTCAAGAACAGTTCAAGCGGCGACCTGCGAGCCGACTTCCATCGCCCCGCATCCGGGAAAGGAAGCCAAACCATACCAGGTGCGCGCTGCCCTCGAACTTCAGCCAGGCCCTCGCGGCCTCCCCCGTTTTATCCTATTTTGTTTTTCCTTTCGCTTCCTTCGCCCTGAGCTTCAAATTGCTCTTCCGTCTTCGGCGCTTACGGTCCAATTCCTTCTTCCGCTCGATCTTCTTGTGCTGGCTCATGATACCTCCTTAAAGATATACAAAAAGGGACCCCACTCCCTCGGTTCATCTGATCATCCCTTTTTCCGGGAGCGGATGATGCCATCGGGGTAATCCTCTGTCGCCTTGAACGAGGGGAGGTCCCGCATCAACCGCCAGAGAGGGCGGAAGCGGCGAAAGCGGCGAAGGCGACCAGGGGCCCCGGGATGCAAAACGTCGGCAGGATAGCGTAAAACCATCGCGACCACAAGATGAATCATCTGAATCCCATCTGAATCAAGGGGGCCTGCCTGTCTTTATCGCCGGGATGGTTGATTGAATGTGCGCGATGCAGAGGATAGGGGATTAAAACGCCCGTCGCCGGTGAGATCGCCCCTTGTTTAAACAGGCCGGTTGTTATAAAGAGGAGTCTATCAATCGGTCATGGATGAGGAGGTGTAACGATGAACGAATATGGGAAACTCCAACAGCAGTGCATCAACACGATCCGTTTCCTGGCTGCGGATGCCATTGAAAAGGCGAAGTCCGGCCACCCCGGCATGCCGATGGGGGCGGCCGCGGCCGCCTTCACGCTCTGGACGCGGCATTTGAAGCACAATCCAGCCGATCCGCTCTGGTTCGACCGGGACCGTTTCGTCCTGTCGGCCGGGCATGCCTCGATGCTCCTCTATACGCTCCTTTATCTCTCCGGATACGACCTCACCCTCGACGACCTGAAGGCGTTCCGCCAGTGGGGAAGCAAAACGCCCGGCCATCCGGAGCGCCGGCATTCCCCCGGGGTGGAAATGACCACGGGCCCCCTCGGCCAGGGGGTCGGGGCGGCGATCGGAATGGCGATCGCGGAGGCGCACCTGGCGGCTCGTTTCAACCGGCCCGGACATGCGATCATCGATCATCGAACCTACGTTTTTGCCAGCGACGGCGATCTGATGGAAGGGCTCTCCGCGGAGGCCTGCGCGCTTGCCGGACACCTCGGTCTGGGGAAGTTGACCCTTCTGTACGACGATAACCGGATCTCCCTTTCGGGGAGCACATTGCTCTGTTTTACCGAAGATATCGACAAGCGGTTCGCCGCCTCCGGCTGGCATGTGATCGCCGTCGAAGACGGGGATGACACGGTGGCGGTCGACCGGGCGCTCGCAGCTGCAAAGGCCGAAACGGCGAGGCCTTCGCTCATCCGTCTGCGCACGACCATCGGCCTCGGCGCCCCGCAGAAGCAGAATACCTGCGCGGCGCACGGTTCGCCTCTCGGGGCGGAAGAGCTGAAAGCGGCCAAGGAGAACCTCGGTTGGCCGCTTGACCCCCCGTTCTTCGTACCGGAGGAGGCTCTCCGTTATTTCCGTGAGGCCGCGGCTGAAAGCGGGAAAAAACAGGAAATATGGAAGGAGACTTTCGGGCGCTACACGGCCGCACATCCGGATGCGGCCGCCGAATTCGCGCGGATGATGAGAGGAGAGCTCCCCGTATGCTGGGGAGAGGCGCTTCCCGTCTACGGCCCGGGTACGAAGGAGGTGGCAACGCGAAAGACGTCAGAGTCCGTCCTCCAGGCGCTCGGGACGGCGCTCCCGGAACTGATGGGCGGTTCGGCCGACCTGAACCCCTCGACCTTTTCCTGGCTCAAGGGGATGGGCGATTTCCAGAATCCGGAAGAACCGCCTGCCTGCCGCGAGGGGGCGTGCGGCGGGGATTGGGGCTACGGCGGCAGGAACATCCATTTCGGCGTCCGGGAGCACGCGATGGCGGCGATCGCCGGCGGGATGGCGATGCACGGGGGGATCATCCCGTTCACCGGAACCTTTTTCACGTTTGCCGACTACATGCGGCCGGCGATTCGTCTGGCCGCCCTGATGGGCCTCCGGGTGATCTACATCTTCAGCCATGACAGTATCGGCGTAGGCGAGGATGGGCCGACCCACCAGCCCGTCGAACAGTTGATGAGCCTGCGGGCGATCCCCAACCTGGTCGTCATCCGTCCGGCCGACGCCAATGAAACGGTCGAAGCTTGGCGTATGGCGGTAGAAAACGGAGACGGGCCGACCGCGCTGATCTTCACCCGCCAGAACCTCCCCGTCGCGGACCGTTCGACATTCGGTCCGGCGGATGGTCTCCGGAGGGGGGGATACCTCTTCTGGGAGTCGGCCGCGGGGAGACTGGAAGGGGAGCGTGGCGATGGTGAACCCCGCCCGCCCCAGGAGGCCGTCGTGACACCGGAAGCCGTGTTGCCGGAGGCGATCCTGATCGGGACCGGTTCGGAGCTCCAGATCGCCCTCGCGGCGGCAAAAACGCTTGCCGCGGAGGGAATCCGCGTACGTGTCGTTTCACTGCCGAGTTGGGAGCTCTTCGACCGCCAGCCCTTGGCCTACCGGGATCAGATTCTTCCGCCCGGCGTCCGCGCAAGGGTTGCCGTCGAGGCGGGAATCCGTCTGGGATGGGAGCATTACGTCGGTCTGGACGGGGCCATCGTGGGGATCGACCGTTTCGGCGCCAGCGCCCCATACCAGACCCTCTACGAACAATTCGGGATCACCGCCGAAGCGGTTGCGGCGGCGGCACGGCGGCTGCTCGTAAGATAGCGGGGGAGACAGGAGGACGATGAAAATCAGAATTATTTTTCCCGGCTTGTTATGGGTCATTGCGTTTTTGGTTCTAACGGGCTGCGAAAAACGGACGTCTTTCGTTCTTACAGACTATCCAAAACCCCAAAAAGATTATAACCGTCTTCTGCCGCCGGGCGAACTGGCGCTGAGAAAGATCACCGATCCCAACCAGATTCCCGACTTCACACGGGCTTGCTCCGATACGGACCGTTTGCGGGAAGCAATCGCCAACAGTCTGAACTTTATGGCAAAACCGTCCAGCAAGACGTTCTATCCTTATGGCGACATCACGCACGAACAGGCGCTCAGGAGCCTCCGGGAACTGGAAACGCTTGTGGCCTCGGGATTGTCTCCCCAGCAGATGAACGCGGTTTTGCGGGAAAGATTCGATACGTATATTTCGGTCGGCTGTGACGATCAGGGAACGGTACTGTTTACAGGATATTATACGCCGATTTTTGAAGGTTCGTCCATACGCACGGACCGTTTCAAGTATCCTTTATACAAGCCGCCGGCCGATCTGTTAAAAGGGCCGGATGGGACGATTCTGGGCCAAAGAGGACCGGATGGTCAGATCCGGCAATACCCAAGCCGGGAGGAAATACAAAATTCCCGTATCCTTGCCGGTAATGAGCTTGTATGGCTCGGTGACCCCTTTGAGGTTTATATCGTGCATGTGCAAGGTTCAGCGAAAATTCGTATGCCGGGCGGACAGATCGAAACAGTCGGCTATGCCGGTCACAACGGCTGGGAATACCAGAGCATCATGCAAAAAATGATGGCCGATGGAAAGCTTTCCGATAAAAATATCAACCTCAAAGCCATGATCGATTATTTCAAGGCTCATCCTGATGAAGTCGACAGGTACATCAATAAAAATCCCCGATTTGTTTTCTTCAGGTCTGAAAAAGGCGACCCCAGGGGCTCACTCAATGAGCCGGTAACGCCATTCAGAACGATTGCAACGGACAAGGCGATTTACCCCAGGGCGATGTTTGCCTTTGCCTCGGTTGATCTTGACCGGCCCGTGGGGTTTGCTTTGGATCAGGATGCGGGAGGCGCCATCCGGGCTGCGGGCAGATGCGATGTTTATATGGGAGTTGGCGACCAGGCCGGCGAACTCGCCGGCGGAACATACCGCGAAGGGCGGCTTTATTACCTTTTCATCAAACCGGACGCGGTTTCCCGGTAGAGACCGTTTTTCACGATGTAGTGGCGGACCTCGTCCGTGACCAGATAGCGGATGTCCCTCTCCTCTTTGGCCCGCTGCCGGATGTTGCTGAAGGCGATGTCAAGGAAGGTGACCTCGCGGAAGTAGATCGTGTGCCCGGTCGGTCCGTGGAATATGTAGAGGGGAATTGTTCTGATGGTGACGGAAAAAAACAAGCATCTTTACATTGTTGCCGGTCCCAATGGTTCGGGAAAGACCACCTTTGTCCGGAGATTTCTTCCCTACTATGCGGATTGCATTAATTTTGTGAATGCCGATTTGATTGCTGCCGGCCTTTCTCCTTTTTTACCGGACATAGCCGCCGTGAAAGCGGGGAAGATCATGCTGGATCAGATAGAAGAGCACATCAAAGCAGGTCATGATTTTGCTATTGAGACAACATTGGCGGGTAGATCGTACGTCAGACTGCTAAAGGATCTGAAGAAAGATGGCTATAAAATCCATCTGTTTTATCTATGGCTCCACAAGCCGGATCTTGCGCTGAAACGCATTGCCGAACGCGTCAGAGCAGGGGGGCATGATGTGCCGCCCGAGGTGGTAAGGCGTAGGTTTGTCAGAAGTGTGTACAATTTCTTTCATCTTTACAGGCCGTTACTCGATTCATGGATGCTATTCGATAATTCTGCGGATTTGCCCCGCCTGATTGCAGATGAAGAAAGTGGCAATTTAACTGTTATTGATGATAAACTATTTTCAATGATTGAAAGGGGTTCCAGGGCATGAAAAAACAGACGCGCAAAAGCAGGGAAGATATACGCGATCTTCCTTTAAAGGTAAAGGCCGAAATGGCTTTGAAAGAGGCAGTTGCCGAAGCCCTGGCCGAGCATAAGCGACGGGGGAATCCCATTGCTGTCTGGCGGAATGGCAAAGCCGTCTGGATACCGCCGGAAGAAATCGTTGTACCCGTAGTATAATAACAACCAAGTTTTGCACACGCATCGATAGTTGTCTGTCGGAGTTTTTCGCAGATGGAGATGGCTATGTCCCCCGGTAGAGGGCGTTTTTGACGATGTAGTGGCGGACCTCGTCCGTGACCAGGTAGCGGATGTCCCTCTCCTCTTTGGCCCGCTGCCGGATGTTGCTGGAGGCGATGTCGAGGAAGGTGACCTC
>CAYSSF010000194.1:0-7593 GCA_964433455.1 uncultured Syntrophaceae bacterium | reverse complement strand
AGACTTGGCTCAACGACGAGATCACCCCGTATCATCTCTACCTGAAATTTCTCTACGAGCACTTCCGGGAGGACATCAACCTCGACGAGGATTTTGAGACCTATCTGCCGGAAGGGTTCATGGACCTGGATTACCAGAAGCAGGCCGTCATCGCCGCGAAGAAGATCCTCGACGCCTACAACGGCGTTTTTCTGGCCGACGTGGTCGGCCTCGGCAAGACCTTCATCTCTTCCATGCTCGCCCAGCAGCTCCGGGGCAAGATCCTCGTCATCTGCCCGCCCGTGCTGAAGGACTACTGGGAGGAGACCTTCTTCGAGTTCGGCGTCCGCGGCTACAAGGTGGAGTCCCTGGGCAAGCTCGATCACATCATCAAAGAAGGGGCCGCCAAGTTCGACTTCATCTTCATCGACGAGGCCCACCGGTTCCGCAACGAAGTCACCCAAGGATACGAGAAGCTCCACCAGATCTGCTTCGGCAAGAAGGTGATTCTGGTCTCGGCCACGCCGCTCAACAACTCCGTGGAGGATATCTACAGCCAGCTCAAGCTCTTCCAGATCCCCAAGAAGAGCACGATCCCCGGTGTTCCCGACCTGGAGAAGTTCTTCGCCGGCCTCAAGGGCCGCCTGGACCGTTATGACAAAACGGATCCCGGCTACGCAAAGGAAATCAAGGGCGTCTCGCGCGACGTCAGGGAGAAGGTGCTCAAATACGTCATGGTCCGCCGCACTCGCTCCGAAGTCGTCAATTTCTTCAAAGACGACATAACCAAACAGGGGCTCTCCTTCCCCGAGCTGGGCGATCCCCAGCGCCTGATCTACACCTTCGACGCCCGGCAGGAGCGGATCTTCAACGCCACCATCGAGCACCTCAAGAAGTTCAGCTACGCCCGTTACACGCCGCTGCTCTACCTGAAAAAGCAGCTCGACCCCCTGGAGCTCCAGTCCCAGCGGAACATCGGCGGGTTCATGAAGGGCATCCTGGTCAAGCGTCTGGAGAGCAGCTTCCACGCCTTCGGCAACACGCTCAAGCGATTCATCGGTTCCTATGAGAAGTTCATCGCCATGGTCGAGAAGGGCACGGTCTACATCAGCAAGCGGGTGAACGTGTACGACTTCCTGGAGGAGGACAACGAGGAGGCCCTGCTCAATCTGGTGGAGCAGGACCGGGTGCAGAAATACGCGGCCGACGAGTTCACCGACGATTTCCTCACCCGGCTGAACGATGACTTGAGCCTCCTGAAGGAGATAAAACGGATCTGGATGGGGATCACCGGCGATCCCAAGATCGAGCAGTTCGTCGGCGACCTGCGGGGCCACGCCATCCTCAAGGGCAGGAAGCTCCTGGTCTTCACCGAGTCGAAGGAGACGGGCGAGTACCTCTACCGACGCCTGGAGCGGGAATTTCCCGGCGAGGCGATGTTCTTCTGCAGCACGGGCGGTCTCTACGACGGCGTGGAATTCGGGCCGACGCCGGCGCGCGACCTCGTCAAGGACCACTTCGATCCCAACCGGAAACAGGGACGCAAGGAAGGCATCCGCATCCTCATCACCACAGACGTCCTGGCGGAGGGGATCAACCTCCACCGCTCCAACATCGTCATCAACTACGACCTCCCCTGGAACCCGACCCGTGTTCTCCAGCGGGTGGGCCGTGTGAACCGGGTCGGCGCGGCCCACGACAAGGTCCACGTGTTCAATTTCTTCCCCACCGCCCAGTCCGACCTGCACCTGGGGCTGGAGGCCAGCATCAAGGCCAAGATCCAGGCCTTCCACGACACCCTCGGGGAGGATTCCAAATACCTGACCGACGAGGAGGAGATCACCAGCCATGAGCTCTTCGGCGATCTGCTCTTCTCGAAACTGAACGACAGGAAGAATCTGGAAGGGGAAGACGAGGGCGAACGGTCGGAGCTGGAGTACCTCCAGAAGATCCGCGACATCCGCGACAACGATCCCGGCCTGTTCGAGAGGATCAAGCGCCTGCCCAAGAAGGCCCGCTCCGGCCGGGCCTGGCCGACCGGCGGGGATGCCGAGCCCGACGCCGTGGTCACTTTCTTTCGCAAGGGCAAGCTCAAGAAGTTCTGCCTGGCCAGTGAAAGGACCGTCCGGGAGCTCACCTTCTTCGATGCCGCCGACTGCTTCGCCTGCGAGCCCGACGCCAAGCGCCTGCCGCTGCCGAAGGGATTCTACCCGCTCCTGGAACGGAACAAACAGGAATTCGACCTTCTCACCTCCGGCGAGATCCCGGAAAAGACCGGCCACGGCAGCAAGTCCAACGAGGCCTATCTCATCAAGAGACTCAAGGCCAGAGAGATGAAACAGTTCCAGGGATTCACCGACGACGATGAAGACTTTCTCAAGGCGGTGCTCAAGGCCTTCGAGGACGGCGTCATCCCCAAGAACACGAGCAAGCGGCTAAAGCAGGAACTGGAGAAGGAAGCCCATCCGCTCAAGTCGCTGGCCATCCTCCGAAACAACATCCCCCTTGCCCTGCTGACGGGCGGCCAGATGCCGCGGGGACGGGAGCTGACCACCCGGGAGGTGATCCTCTCCGAATACCTGACCGCAAAGGGAGCTGATTGATGCACGTTGAAGAGGCCAAAAGGCTCATCCAGGAGACCTTCCAGAGCGGCTTCGACGAAAACCGCTTCCGCCTCTTTGCCAAGAACCTCTTCAACGACCTGGACGAATCCAAGGCATTTGCCTACCAGGGACAGTTCATCCCCGATGCCTACAAGGATCATGTCCGCCAATACAAACGCCTCGGCAAGTACACCGATCCGGACGGGGCTGCCCTGGATGTCCTCGTCGTCAACCTGAAGCGGGAAACGGCCCTCGACCGCGCCCGCACCATGCAGCGCAACTTCATCGCCTGGTACCTCAAACACCGGGGCGAAAAGGACGCCGCCATCGTCGCCTACCATACCGACGGCCTGGAGGATTGGCGCTTCTCCTATGTTCGGATGGACTACCGGACGGTGCAGGAGGAAACGGGCAAGGTCCGCGTCAAGACCGACCTGACGCCGGCGCGCCGCTACTCCTTCCTTGTCGGAACGAACGAGCCGAATCACACCGCCCAGCAGCAGCTCCTCCCGATCCTCATGGACGACCGGTCGAATCCCACCCTGGCCGAACTGGAAAAGGCCTTCACCATCGAATCGGTCACCCGGGAATTCTTCGAGAGGTACAAGGAACTCTTCCTCAGGCTCAAGGAGGAATTGGACGGCCTGGTCGAGAAGGACCGACGGGTCGGTGCGGACTTTACGGCCAAGAACATCCGGACGGCCGACTTTGCCAAGAAGCTCCTGGGCCAGATCGTCTTTCTCTACTTCCTCCAGAAAAAGGGATGGCTCGGGGTCGGCAAGGATGAAAAGGGGAATTTTCGCCCCTGGAGCGCAGGGCCGAAGGACTTTCTCCGGCGGCTCTTTGACAGAAAACTCGTCCCCTAGGACAATTTCTTCAACGACCTTTTGGAGCCCCTCTTCTACGAGGCCCTGGCCACGGACCGGGGCGAGGAGGCCTACTACAGTCGTTTCCGGTGCAAGATCCCCTTCCTGAATGGCGGGCTCTTCGAACCGATCGGCGGCTACAACTGGCAGGAGGCGGACATCCTCATCCGGAACGAGACCCTGGGCGAGGTCTTCGACACCTTCGATCTCTACAACTTCACCGTCCGGGAAGACGAGCCCCTGGAAAAGGAAGTGGCGGTGGATCCCGAGATGCTGGGAAAGGTCTTCGAGAACCTCCTGGAGGTGCGGGACCGCAAGTCCAAGGGGGCCTTCTACACCCCCCGGGAGATCGTACACTACATGTGCCGGGAGAGCCTGATCCGCCACCTGGACGGCGCCCTGAACAGCCGGGGCGGCTATGAGCGTCTCGGCGTCCCGCAGACGGAGCTCTTCGGACCGCGGGATCTGGCCAAGCCGGACGGCCGCATGGAACTGATGGCCGCAAGCGGCCCGCCTCCCGTTCCCGTCGGGGAAATCCGGCTTCTGGTCTGCCGGGGGGAATTTGGCGTCGAACACGACCTCAAGGTCGATGAGAAAGGCCGCGAAACCAAGGCCTACTCCTGGAAACTCCCCGAATCGATCCGCGCCAACGCCGAGCGGATCGACCGGGCGCTGGCCGACATCAAGATCTGCGATCCGGCCATCGGTTCCGGGGCCTTCCCGGTGGGAATGCTCCACGAGATCGTCCGGGCTCGGGAAACCCTGACCACCTACCTGCCCGGCGACCCGGAACGAACGGCCTACCACTTCAAGCGCCACGCCATCCAGGAGTCCATCTACGGCGTGGATATCGATTGCGGCGCCGTGGACATCGCAAAGCTCAGGCTCTGGCTGTCGCTGGTGGTCGACGAGGACGATTTCCTCTCCATCAAGCCCCTGCCAAACCTGGACTACAAGATCGTCTGCGGGAACACCCTCTTCGGCGTGGAGCGAAACCTGCTCAACGACCACCTCTTCGAAGAACTGGAGACGCTGAAGGAGCGATTCTTCCAGGAGATCAACCCCCGGCAGAAGAAAGAGGAGAAGGCGCGGATCGAGCGGCTGATCCGCCAGTTGACCGACAACGACGAGCGCTTCGATTTTGAAATCTATTTCAGCGAGGTCTTCCACGAGAAACACGGCTTCGACGTGGTCATCGCCAACCCGCCCTACGTGAGGCAGGAATCGATCAAGTCCTTCAAGCCCCAATTGAAGCAGGCCTTCGGCAACTTCTATTGCGGCACGGCCGATCTGTACACCTACTTCTACAAACGCGGGCTGGAGATCCTCAAGCCCGCGGGCCACCTCTGCTTCATCGCGCCCAACAAGTTCATGCGCGCCGGCTACGGGGAGAAGACCCGTGCCCTCCTCGCCGGAGATGCCACACCCGAAATCGTCATCGACTTCGGCGATCTCCCGATCTTCGACGCCACCACCTACCCGTCCATCCTGCTGATCGAAAAGGCGAAACCCGAGGCGAACGTAAAGACACTGGTCGCGACCTTTACCGATCCTTCCCAGTTGGAGCGCCTGGACGAAACCCTGGCCGCCGTCGGTTTCAGCATGCCTACCTCTGCGCTCAAGCCGGAAGGCTGGACTCTGGAGCGTCCGAACGTCCTGGCCTTGATGGAGAAGCTCAGAAAGGCCGGCAAGCCCCTCGGCGAGTATGTGGAAGGAAGATTCTACTACGGCATCAAGACCGGCCTGAACGAGGCCTTCGTCATCGATGAGGCGACCCGGAAACGCCTTATCGCCGAAGATCCCAAGAGCGCCGACCTGATCAAGCCTTGGCTCCGCGGGCGCGACATCCGGAAATGGAAGGCAGAGTGGGCCGGGTTGTATCTCATCACCATCGCCAGCAGCGCCAATCGAGACTGGCCCTGGTCGAAGGAGCGTTCCGAGGCTAAGGCCCGCTCGCTGTTTGCCAAGGCTTACCCGGCAATTCATAGGCATTTATCATTGTGCGAAGACAAACTCCGGATACGCGACGATCAGGGAAAATTCTGGTGGGAACTACGAGCGTGCGTGTATTGGGAGGAGTTCGAGAGGCCGAAACTTGTTTATCAGGAGATAGCCACATTTCAATCCTTTGGCTACCCGGAAGACGGACTTGTTTGCAATAATAAGTGCTTCCTCATTCCAGAAAAGAACGATTTTCTTCTTGGTCTCTTAAACAGCAAAGCAACATGGTGGTTCCTTGGCAATCTCACCTCGGGCCTTGTTGGCGGTGCGAGGGCCATGCAGATGCCGTATATGGAACAACTGCCGATCCCTTCCGCCACCGCAACACAGAAATCTCCTATCACCGAACGCGTCCGGAAAATCCTCGCCGCTCCTGACAGCCCTGCCGCTCCTCGCCTTGAATCCGAAATCGACGATCTGGTCTATAAACTATACGGTTTGACGAAAGACGAAATATCACTGATGGAGGAAAAGATCGCTTAAGATTCTAGCATATTAAATGCTTTATCGAATACACCCATGGCGTTGAGAAGGAGGATTGATGACCGAGATCGACCTGAGAACCATTGGCGACACAATCGTGCTTCATATCCGGAAGGAAGGGCATTCTATAAATGCCTATCTCCTGGCCACGACTCTTGTCGCCCTCGCAGATGCAGCGAAAGAAGCCAATGAACGTATCAATCCTGGCTATGAGATTGAAGTCGTTGTTGAAGCCTTATCTGATGGAAGCATTAAAGCCGTTCTTAGGACCTTATACCGCAGCCTTGACAACCTTTTTAGCAAAGAGACGCTTAAAACCATTATCTTAGGGGTCCTATCGACTTACATCTACGAATGTGCGCTTGCACCCGATAAAAAAGTCAGTGTCATTGTCAATTCAGGTGAGGTTATCGTCGAGCAAGAAAACACCAAGCTGATTATACCGCGGGAAGTGTACGAGGCAGAGCAGAAAGTCAAGTCTTCAAGTCGCTTTCAGGACAAGGTTGGTGAGGCATTTGATGCCATGCTGAAGGATCCGAGTATTACGTCCCTATCACTCGCCGCAGACACTTCAGTCGATAAAGAATCCTCACCAATACCGAGAAAAGTTATGGAGCTCATTGCCATGCCGCCCAAGGAAGGCAAGGAGTTTCAGATCGTCGATGAAATAGCTGATCTGCAAATCATTCGTGCTATTCTGGAAAAAAGCAAAAGACGCTGGGAGTTTTCTTGGAAAGGTTTTAGGATCCCAGCGCCAATCCTCGATGACCAGTTTTACAGTGACTTCATTTCACATCAAATCGTCATTGCCCCTGGCGACAAGCTGAGGGTGAACCTGCGAATCTACCAACGCAAGGACCCGGTCACAGGGATCTACGTTAACGACCGCTATGAGATCATTCAAGTACTGCAGCACGAAGCGGCGAAGAGGTATGCACAGACAGAGTTACAGTAGGACGTAAAAAAGACATGTCAAAAATCATCTGTATTAGAGAAAGGACCGTTTCAGAGGCGGGAGGAATATCAGCGCATACGTCCTCAGATATTTATTGCCCGGGAATAGCAAAAATTCGGAGGGATGAAAATGGCTGTATCTCAGGAGACAAGAAAGGCTCTCTATGAGAGAGCAGGCGGCCAATGCGAATGCACGATGACGGTTTGTTCACATCACAAAGGGAGGTGTCCTCACAAATTGAATCCTGGATGGGAGGCACACCACCGGACTGCAGGAGGTCCGGACACACTCGGCAATCTGATAGCCATGTGCGTGACCTGCCATAAGAATACACGCACCTATGGGAGGGGATGACGACAAGCACGACGAAACGATGATATTCACATGCCATTCCCGGGCTGGAATATTTTTACGGTTCAACGCTTGAGTGTATACTAGGAGAAAAGGTTGTTGACCATCAGACAAGACTGTACTTTGCCTTTATCGCCAATGAGATTAATCTCGACTGCTTGATAACCCCCTTAACCCGAATGATATCCTCATCCGACATCACATCGAGATATACAGACGTATCACCTTGAAATATTGTCTTTATTTTTTCAACACTGCGTTCATAAATCTTTGAGCAGTCGAGATATGAATCGTGATCGAGATCAGCGATGTCCGGTTAAGGATTTGCATGTAATTGATCCAGGTTTGGCGGCTG
>CAYSSF010000193.1:0-7604 GCA_964433455.1 uncultured Syntrophaceae bacterium | reverse complement strand
CGATCATACCCGCTGGCAAAAAACATTTCACGCAGCTTTACCGGAAAGACACGTTCCATGAGACAGCCGATGATCAGGAGAAATACATTAATCAGCAGAAGCATGGCCATCGGATTTTTGGTGATGCTCAGCATGAAATCCACCACCACAACGTCCATTTTGGCTTCCGCAAGCAACCAGCTAAAGACACCGGCGGCCGCAAGGAGTATCATGACGACGCCGCTGGTTACTCCAGATTCATAAATTGCCTCGATCATATCTTTGAATGTCAAATCCCGGTGAATGAAAAGACCGACAAAGAGGGCATAAACAACAGCGATCGTTGCCGACTCCGTACAAGTCACCACCCCAAAAACGATGCCGCCAATGATGATCCCGGGCATGATCAACGCCCATCCTGCCCGATAGGTCGCGCGGAGACGCTCTCTCCAGGTGCAACGCGACCTGGTGGGATAGTTACGGCGTCTGGCCACAATAACGCACACAATCATGAACCCGATACCCATAAGAATGCCGGGGATCACGCCGGATATGAATAACTTGGCCACGGAAACATTGGCCAGAACGGCGTATACCACCATCGGGATGGATGGCGGTATAATGGGACCGATCGTGGCCGCCGCTGCGACAACCGCCGAACTGTATGCCGCCGAATACCCGTCTTTTTTCATGACGGGGATGAGAACGGAACCGGTTGCAGCTGCATCGGCAATTCCGGATCCGGAGACGCCGGCCATAATCATGTTCACCACCACCGTTACCAGGGCAATACTGCCTTTGAGGTGCCCCAGTAAAGCCATGGCAAACTCTACCAGTCTTTTTGTCACTCCTCCCCGATTCATCAATTCACCGGCCAAAACGAACAATGGAATCGCCACAAGCTGAAAGGAATCGGCCCCGGACATCATTGTCAGGGGAATCAAGTTCATGTCAACTGGTCGCGTGGCTTTACCCAAAATGCCCAGAAAAGAGGCGAATACCATTGAAAAACCCACATCAAGACCGAACAACATCAGAAGAATAAATACTATGAATAGAAATGCTACCATTTTTATATCACCGCCTTGTCTTCGCTGATCAGATGACCAAATCGCCGGAGACCTATGTAGACGAACATCAGAGCACATCCGACGACCACAGCAAGAAGCATACAGGAAAAACTGAATGGTGTGCCCACTATCATTTGACTAGAGGTGATCTCCATCGATTCCCACCCCTTCACAACAATGACCCCGCACAGCATCATCAGAATATAATCGAACATCGCCGCAAGAAACGATTTCAGTTTCGGAGGAAACCGTTCCTCGATCACTTCTATGCGGATAAGCTTCTTCCGGCGTACCGCTTCGGCCGCACCAATAAAGGTCACCCAGACCAGCGCTATTCTTGACAATTCCTCGGTACCGGTTATGGGTGACCCAACAACGTATCGGAAAAATACCTGTAGAAAGGTCAGCACCACAAGTGCAGCCATTAGAAATACGATGTACCATTTGAGCATAAAATTCAAATGCTTAGACAGTCGTTGTATTATCCCTTGCATAATGCAACCCTCCACAGGCATTCTAGAATATATTATTTTTGCATCTTTTGAATTTGTTCATACCAGCCGGCCGGCCAAATCTTGCCTTCGAATTTTTTATACACACCAGAGGTAGCCGCGCGGAAGGCTTTACGGTCTGGAACCACGTAGGTGCAGCCACTCTTTTTCAATGTCTCAATGCCGTGATCTTCCAACTGCTGCACTTGATCGGTTGCCACTTTACCGGCTTCTTTAGCAGCGTTGGTAAGAATTACTTTCTGGGCATCGCTAAAAGTACTCCACACCTTCTCACCGACGTACCATCCGGTAACGGAATACACATGATCCGTTGATGCCCAATACTTGGCAACTTCATGGAATTTCGGCGGAAGTGACAAATCAAAACCGTTATCCTGTCCATCAACCACTCCCTGTTTCAGGGCCATGTAAACTTCCGACATCCCCATGCCAATCGGTTTTGCTCCTAATGCTCTGGCCGTCTCCAGGGAGATCTCCACCGGTATCATGCGTAGTTTCATGTCTTTCAGATCTTCGGGTTTCTTTATCGGGCCTTTTATCGTCTGCATGGCTCTGGGTGACCGGTCACCGGAGATCGCAAAAATGCGGAAACCCGCCTTGGGGGTCTGAGCATCGAGATATTCGCGAATTAGCTGGCTATTCAGAACTTTTGTTGAATCTTTTTTACTTTCGAATAAGTAGGGGCAGAAGACAATCTGCATGGCCTGGTACTCTTTGACAAAGCTGGCAACACCTATATCAAAGTAGGCCATGTCAATCAATCCTGTGCGCATGCCGATCAGCGTTTGATTCATGTCACCCAGTTGCGCATCCGCATAGACAAGAATTTCGATTTCTCCATTCGTCCGATTCTTGACCAGTTCGGCAAATTTGAGCATTGCGTTATGCCAGGGACTTCCTGATACGGAAAAGGTGTTTATTTTGAGCTGACGTGGTGCTGCTAGAGCTGGATTGGAAAATGCCAGACAAAATAACATTACGACTGATACTGCTAAAACAAATGCTTTACCTCTCATACATTCATCCTCCTTAGAATTTACTTGGTTAATGTTTCAGGTTCTTCTAACTGAAATCATCAAGGAAATGGCATGTACTGCATCTTCACTTTTGAATCAAAGGAAGGTGGAGCATTATCTTAATTGCAAATCCGCTTCTTCCTGAACCGTCATAATCTGTCTGTGTACCTTCTGCGGTTCTGTTTCAATGCATTAACTGTGCCTTTTCCTGTTTCCTGAAGCTTTTGAACGATAATTGATGACCCATCTCGAAGCGACTTGATCCGCCACGTACGAACCCGCATGACCATTGGTGTAGGACAGGGCAGATCGTGAGGCCTTCCCCTATCACGATGACATGGGTCGGTTGTCGGAGGGAGCTATGATTCATTGAGGATGTGCCTGATTATATGGCATGATGGTTGCTATAACGGAAGCTTGCTGCAAAGCAACCACATGGACAAGGCTGCTTAGCAGCTTGTAGTGATCAGTAAGCTGAGAAAGAATAGAAAAAAGTTCTTTGTGATGAATTTGGAGAAGGCACGATAAACGGAATTAAACTAAGAAAGGAGAAAAAATGAAAGACACTTATCCGAAATTTAAAGCAGCGGCAGTACAAGATTATCCTATATTTTTAAACAGAAAGGCAACGGCCGAAAAAGCGTGCAGATTGATGATGGAGGCAAGTAAAAATGGGGCGAAACTGGTAGCCTTTCCTGAAAGCTTCGTCCCTGGCTATCCGTACTGGATTTGGCTGGATACCCCTGTGAATAACTATCCATTTTTTAAAAGATTGTTTGAAGAATCTGTTACCATCCCTGGCCCCATTACAGATGAACTTTGCCGCGGTGCAAGAGAGGCAGATATTTACGTGGTTATCGGTGTAAACGAAAAGCTACCTACACAAATGGGTACGATGTGGAATACTAACCTTATTATTGACAATACAGGGGAAATATTAGGCAAACATAGAAAGATTGTGCCAACGTTTGCTGAAAAAATGGTGTGGTCTTTCGGAGATGGAAGCGGGCTTAAAGTATGGGAGACTGATATTGGACGGTTAGGTACTTTGTGCTGTGGAAATAATACTCACAGCTTATACAAATATGCTCTTATTGCACAGGGTGAGCAGGTGCACGTAGCCAATTATCCATGCTTTTTCCAGACTGAGCAGGCCAATCAAAAGAACTGGATCAGAACGAGATCAGCTGCGCATAGCCTGGAAGGCAAGCTTTTTACCGTTACTTCTACGAATACTATCAGCCCTGAGATGCTTGATATTCTCTGTGAGGATGACGAAAAGAAAAGAAAAACACTGGAAAGCTGTTGCGCATATAGTTGTATATGCAATCCTCTCGGTAACGAATTAGTAGGAATAGAGAATAAAGAAACCATCATTTATGCGGACATAGATATTTCAGAAATGATCGAGGCAAAACAATACCATGATATTATCGGGCATTACACAAGAATGGATGTGGTTTCGCTAAACCTATGCCAGGATGAAGATGCCCCGATTCACTTCATTAAGAAAGGACGGGGCAATCCTTCATTAGGGTATGGGCCAGATTTTTTCAAAGAAACTCAAAGGCAAATTAAAAATGAAGTTGCAAACCAGTTGATAAACATAACTAATTTAGTATCTGGTAATGATGCTAGTAAAATAGAAATTACCAAATCGTAATAGAAATCGATTTGGGTTCATGTTCCCGAGAAGATAATTTAAAAAACGCTTTATCAAAATTCTTTGAAGCATACCCTACGGCTCTTGCCGAGCGGAATGAATGTATGCCTTGCCTATGAGGTTATAAGGGGGGGAAGAGTCTCCCTTGTAACCTCATAGCCCTTGTGAACTTTAAGGTAATGAAATGGAAATTTCAATTTTCGGAGTCGGTGGTTGGTATTGGTGGATATTGGAGTTATTTAAACAAATTATATAAATTTCCATCATCATCAAAAGACATATCTAACGGGCCCGAAACTATTTCTAAACTGCTGTTTTCCCTCACTTCGGGGAGAAAACCCTCAGACACATAGATATCCTCTAGTTCTAACGTGTTTTTAATCCAAACCAATCTTACCAATTTTTCATCTATTACACCGCAGGTTCGCAATGCTGAACTTACAGCCTCTTGCTCTGTTTCTAAGGTCATCGGTATTTTAACTTTTTCTACTGCAAAGCTAGTAATACCGTTTATATAGGTGCTTTTATAGTCAATTTTATCAACTAATTTTTTTGTGGTAAAATCAGCCAGCCCGATCCCGATGGCGTTGCCATGGGTTTCCTCAGTAATATCCAAGATGCATATTCTGGTAATTACAGGTGATTCAGGTTCCGGTTCGAGGGCACCGTAAATTCTGCCGATTACGTTGGTGTCCATACCCGTGCCCGCAATTTGCTTGCCCATCTCACTTATAATTAGTACGTCAATTTTATCGAAAGGCAATTTTGCAAATAGAACTTTTGCTTTTTTTAAAAGCATTTTTTCTTCTTCTTCAAACTGCTTTGGCAAAACACCTTTGATTATAGCGGTTTCATGATAGGCATTTTCGACGATTCCCAACCCGAAAATAACAGGGCAGTTTGCTAAAACAGTCCTTGCGATACTGGGAATTACAGTGCGGTACCCATTCTTAAGGATATGCTGATGAGCTGTATATGCACCATGATGCTTACCCAAGCCGATCGATATCATTTTCATTAAACCGCTTTCTATCTCCCCATTAAACTCTGTGTGAAGTTTAATTCTATTCAGCACAACTATTCCGGAGGCATTTGCAGCTTGCCTATCAAGCCATACCGGTATGCCTTCTTTGGTCATGCCTACCTGGACAACATCAATACAAGAAATAATCGGCGCTCCAACGCTTTCTTCCGTAATTCCCAGTTCTTTAAGCATTAGTAACTGACCTTCAGCCGTGGCTCCACCATGGCTGCCCATGGCGGGTACGATAAAGGGGTCAGCTCCTAAAGCCTTTAATTCCTCAACTACAGATCTTATAATTAGACATATATTGCTTATGCCTCTGCTTCCGGCAGTTATAACTATCCGGTCGCCTTTATTGATAACGCTAGAAATATTTAAACCGGATAGCTCTTGTTTAATTACTGCTGGGATATTATTTAAGCATGGTCTATCAAATTGTTGCCGTATGTGAAACAATTTTTGAATTTTCATTTGATTCATTTGATTATTCCCTTCCCTCATTTAATTGATATTTTCTTCTGAGTAACTTGAAAAAAAATTACTCAGCGATAAAATGCGACCCCGGTGGTATGGATCGCTAGCAAATATCATGCCAGTAAAAGAAAAGTATTTTTGCGTTAGCATGGTCCGGTTAGGGATTTGCATATGACGACATGCCATACGAAGGTTAATGCTGCCTTTGAAAAAGCTGACCTTTTCTATACCACCTTCGGTCACGATATATTGTCGTGTAAATTGCTTCTCTTCCAGAACCTCAAGTATGTTGTTGTGTAAATTGCTTCTCTTCCAGAACCTCAAGGAGGTGCCTTCCTTATGTGATGTGGTGAGAGAATTTAACCGCTCGATGCGCAGGTGCATCTAATACTGATGCATTATAGCATCACTGATGAGTCCCAGAGATAAACGGCCTGTTTTTTACCGGAATCATTTATCTGATTCTAACAAATGACAATTCCACTAATTTTAAAGCCTATCATAAAATCTTCAATAAAATTAAGATAATGATTGCCTAATTTATCAGTAAAAAACTAGAATTAATTTAATGGATCGAAGTAATAAACACATTACCGACTAATCTGGCACATTCCTTGCTAAAATATTCCGCACAAACGTAATTGCATTCAATTGACTTGTAATTTAATAAAATAGTGGAAGCGGGGTAGGTAAAAAACGCAGGCATGCAGACACGTAAACATTTAAAAACGTAGACAGAAAAAAGATAAGCCCGTCGCTTAATCAGTGACGGGCCTGATTGACTGACAAAAGTAATGAAAGGCTAACCGGAATTTGCAAACTGTGGAATAAAAATAAGATTTTCAGTATTGATCCCCAAATTCTGACTGAAGGAGGTATTCTTATGGACCACCATTGTACCCGCTGGACGTTCCTGGCATTTTTCTGTGCCGCATTTCTGACGGCGCTCCCCTCCGGACCCCTCTTCGCCGCCGACACGATCAAACTGGGAGTGGTCGGTCCCCACAGCGGCGATTATACCTCGTACGGGCTGCCGACGGTGAACGCCGCGGAACTGGTCGTAAAGGATATAAACGCCAGGGGAGGAGTGCTGGGTAAGCAAGTGGAACTCCTAGTGGAAGACGACGTCAATAAACCCGAAGTAGCCGCGAACACGGCGACCAAACTGGTTTCCCAGAAGGTGACCGCCGTCATCGGTCATGTCAGCAGCGGGGCGTGCAGGGCGGCTCTCGGCATTTACAAGGATGCCAATATTATTGCCATCTCTCCCTCGGCCACGAACCCCGAACTGACGCAGAAAGGACAATACTCCAACTTCTACCGGACGATCTCTTCTGATGACGCCCAAGCCCGCCTCGAGGTTGATTTCGCGATCACCACCCTGAAGGCGAAGAAGATAGCCGTCCTCCATGACAAGGGCGACTATGGCAAGGGGCTTGCCGAGTACGCCAAGAAGTTCATCGAGGAATCCCAAAAGGCCACGGTCGTTCTTTTCGAGGGTATCACCCCCGGTGCGGTTGACTATTCCGCCGTCGTCCAGAAGATCAAGAGGTCCGGTGCCGATGCGGTGATCTACGGCGGCTACCATCCGGAAGCCGCCTCCATCATTTCCCAGATGCGCAAGCGGGGCATGAAGACCCACTTCATCTCCGGCGACGGGGTGAAGGACGACACATTCATCAAGGTCGCAGGCAAGTTTGCGGAAGGCGTCTACGCGACCGGCCCACAGGACACCTCGAAGAATCCTATGGCAGTCGCTGCACTGGCCGCCCACAAGAAAGCCTACGGATCCGATGCTGGTTCCTTCTTTCTCAACGGATACGCCGCGACCCAGGCGATCCTGAGCGCCATCCAGAAGGCCGGTTC
>CAYSSF010000192.1:0-7746 GCA_964433455.1 uncultured Syntrophaceae bacterium | reverse complement strand
CGTCCTCTTCCGCGAGCGCCTCGTCGTAAAGCGCATGGAGTGTTTCCACCAGGGCATAGGTGTTCGTGAAGGTCTGGAAATAGGCGATGAATTTCGTCGCCTTGCCGCGCTCCCGGTAGAATGCCTTTCCCCGGCGGATCTGTTCGCCGACCGAGGGCAGCGGGCCCGCCTGACGAAGCGCCGATCCCCGGCCGTCGCAATAGGTGCATCCACCCGTGGCGACGCTGCCGTCGCGGTTCGGGCAGGTGAAGCCGGCGTCGATCGGGAGCTTGTGCACCCGGCAGCCGAAGCGGTTGATCCAGTAACTTTTAAGATCGTAATACCGCTTCCGGTTGTTCCAGAAGGTCGGTTTGCCCACGGGACTCCTTTTTTCGGGTGTGTTTTTCCGGGGCGATCATATGAAATCGTCTGCGGAACTGCAAGGAAATAGGAAGCTCATGAATGATCCGTGGCGGATATTCCCTTGTTCAGGAGCAACGAAATTCATTGCCGCCATGCTGAAATCATTGTAGGATATTACCCGTGGATAGAATCCCGTAAAATCAGCCGACAACGAAATTATTGATTGAGGAACTTTTGAGTTGAGCTACGTACCATCCACCATAAAACAGGCAAGGCGGAATATGCTCAGGAGTAAAAAAAATTGGGAGGTTCCTTTTTTCAATTTTGTGGATGATGTCCGCTATTGCAAAGATATATCAAGACTTCTTCCTGAACCGCTTAAATTAAGCAATCCTCGCTTCGATGCTCTTTTGGCTTCAACGGTCGAGGCACTGTGCGCCGAGTTACGGCTGAAGACTCCGGATTGGGTATGGGAAGTGCCTGGACTGGAAGAGCCTTGGTTTGTCACCGGCATTGAAAATCTGAAGGCTATCGCAATCGTGGAAAGCCCCGTATACTTCCGCAGAAGATTGATATTCGTTTTGGAAAACTTTTTGATCAGGGTGTAAAGATTCGTACTTGACATTTACTCCGATAATATGAGAAGTACGCTTCCATGATGTCAAGACCCTTCTGGCTCAACCGCATCGAAAACGCCTGGCGGGAAGCGCCGATCTGCTGGCTCGCCGGGGTGCGACGCGTGGGAAAAACCACACTGGCAAAGAGTCTCGGCGAGGAGCGGATGGTCTATGTCAACTGCGATCTTCCGGTCACACGCGACATGATGGCCGATCCGGAGCTTTTCTACCGCAATTGCACCCGCCCTGTGGTCGTCTTCGACGAGGTGCATCAATTGCCGGACCCAAGCACGGTTCTGAAAATCGGGGCCGATCTGTTTCCCCATCTGAAAATCATGGCCACGGGTTCGTCCACCCTTGCAGCAAGCCGAAAATTTCAGGATACGCTGACGGGAAGAAAGCGTCTCGTCCGTCTTCCCCCGGTCCTCTGGGACGAGCTCGACGCCTTCGACAAAACGCCGCTTCTGAAGAGACTCTACCACGGCGGCCTGCCCCAGACCCTGCTATCCGAAACCAAGGGTCCGGGCTTCTACCGGGAATGGATCGATTCGTTTTTCGCTCGCGATATCCAGAGGCTTTTCGCCTTCCGCAATCCGGACAAATTCACCCTGCTTTTCGAGTACCTCATGCGGCAGAGCGGCGGCCAGATGGAGACCACCAAGGTTGCGAGCTCCCTTGGGATCAGCCGGCCGACCGTAGAAAGCCATTTGAATGCATTGGAGATCACCCACGCCGTGACGCTGGTTCGCCCCTTTTTTGGCGGCGGCAGCAAGGAGATTGTCCGAATGCCCAAGGTTTATGGGTTCGACACGGGCTTTGTCGGTTTCTGCCGGGGGTGGGAGCCGCTGAGACCTGATGATTATGGGGTCCTCTGGGAACACCTTGTCCTGGAATATATGCAGGCCCATCTTCCCGACCGGACCATTCAGTATTGGCGAGACGCCGACGGCAGGGAGATCGATTTCATCCTGGTACGGAAACGCGATGAAGTCGACGCCATCGAGTGCAAATGGAGCCCGGATCATTTCAATGCCGATGCCTTGAAAAAATTCCGGAGCTTCTACGGCCGGGGCGCAAACTATCTCGTCTGCCCCGTTCCGACGCCCGGTTACCTGAAACGGGTTTCGGGAATGGAGATTCGGGTCTGCAATCCGGATGGGTTGTTGAACTAATAGCGATATGCGGAGAATTCCCCACCGGACAATCAGCCACCAAATACACGTGTTGAATAAAACCACTTGACAAGCGTCACGTGACAATTTAATCTACTATTGTGATTAAAACTTTTGCCGATAAGCACACCCATACACTCTACAGGACGGGGCAATCGAAGCGGCTTCCGCCGGATGTGCTCCGCAGAGCTGTGAGGCGTTTGGAGTATATTGATCTGGCTACCTGCCTGGATGATCTGAATGTTCCTCCCAGCAATCGCCTCCATGCCTTGAAGGGGGATCGGCAAGGCCAGTATGCCATATCCATTAATGATCAGGGGCGAATCTGCTTCCATTTTCAAGACGGTGACGCCTATGATGTTGAAATAACGGATTATCATTGACAAATTTGTCCCGTTTCGCGGAGTTAAGGAGTTGGTTATGAGTATTGAAAATACGCCCCACCGGACAATCAGCCCGACCCATCCGGGGGAAATGTTGCGAGAAGATTTCATGCCGGATTACGGTCTCACGACGGCCAAGCTGGCTGAATTGCTGGGGGTATCCCGGCAGACGATCAATGAAATACTGCGAGAACGACGGGCGATGACCTCGGTGATGGCTCTGCGACTGGCCCGGCTGTTCGGAAACTCCCCGGAATTCTGGCTGAATGCCCAGCGCGCCTACGATTTGTGGCAGGCGGAGCAGGCGTGCGGACAGGAAATCAACAAGATCAAACCGCTCCGCGCAGCATAAACCGCGCGACCGTCGAGACACATTTCTGCGGACGTTCTCATGTCCGCTTCCTGAAAAGACAGGAGCAACCAAAAGAACACGCCGGAAAAATGAGAGGTGATTATCATGAGCAGTAAAGAAATTCTTGAACAAGCGTTAAAACTAAAACCGGAGGAACGGTTCATGGTTGTCGAAGGGCTCATAAAGAGCCTCGATGGGCCAGACAGTTCGATAGATGCGATATGGGCGGGAGAAGCGGGAAAAAGGCTACGGGCGTATCGAGCAGGTAAACTGGAAGGAATTCCTATGGAAGAAATCTTCAAGGAAGAATGATGAAGGTCATTTTTTTCTGGTTGTGGAAATCTATCCCGGCGCCGTGAACAAACCTGCGGATCGGGAAATGATCGGCGAATTGGAAAGGCAAAAACTGAACATCTCCTTCGACGAACAACCTCTTTACGACAAAAAGGAAGAACATATTGATATTGAACGATTAAAGAAAGATTTCCAACGGCTGAGCGGCAGAGAGCTAAAGCGGCTGGATCTCTTGAATCTGCGAATCATCAGGGAAGAGGGGAAACAGCGCTTTGTTACGGTGGGAGGAATGATGCTTGCGGGAAGAGAAACTCTCTTTGAGTATGCCCGCGTGAAATGCGCCCGCTTCAATGGTACGGAAATTGTTGAATTCATTGATCAAAAAGAATTTCCCGGTCTTCTCTATGAACAGGCGGAAGAAGCAATGAAATTCGCCATGACCTATATCGCCAAGAGCGGAAAGATCGAAGGGCTCCAAAGAATTGACCGCTACGAAGTGCCACTGGAGGCTATTCGCGAGGCGATTGTTAACGCCATCGTTCACAGGGATTACAGCATCTCGGGCGCTGATATCAAGTTCGCAGTCTTTGATGACCGGATCGAGATGACCTCTCCGGGTTGTCTGCCCCGTTCCCTGGAAATCGAAGATATCATGGCCGGCAGGTCAGAGATCCGCAACAAGGTTATCGCCCGGTTTTTCAAGGAGATTGGTTTTATCGAACAGTGGGGGACAGGAAAGAGGAAGATGGTGAATCTTTGCGCGTCGGCCAATCTTCCTAAACCGGAATTTAAGGAAAGCGGGCTGTTTTTCAAGATTATCTTTTTTAAAAAAGGTGCCCCCCCCAACGACGAAACAAGGTGGTCAGAAAATAAGGATGCAGAGGACACAAGAGATAAAAACAATAGGTTACAAGAGACGATGGGTGGTCAGATAGGGTGGTCAGATAAGTGGTCAATAAGGTTATCAGAGCTACCACCCCGTCACCGGGAGATTATTGAAATGCTCAGGGCAAACCGGGGAATCAGCCGTCAGGGCATGGCCAGATCGCTTGCCATCAATCCTTCCGCTGTGCAAAAGCATCTTGCGAAGCTGAAGGATGCAGGATTCATCCGACGGGTCGGCCCCGATAGGGAGGATATTGGCAAATAATCGAATAGCGGCATGGCTGGCAACCACAGCAACCACAGTGTTTACGTGAACCGTCGCGAGAAGAAGGCTTCGACGGTTGCCGACCAGACCGCCGTTACGAATCCCGATGACTACTTCAGAAGACATCCTGCGCGGCCAGGACACACAGGCCGGATCTTAAGATCTTGCCCTTTGCATTGATAGTTGATATGATTTGATTATGGACGATGAAGAGTGGTGGGTAAAAGCTGTCAAGGGTGCAAAAACGCTTTCGGACATTGAGTTCGTATTTCGAAGCCTCTGGCCTGGATTATTTCCGAAGCCATTTCGTAAACCCCTCTTCGACTTTCCGGATGTCGTTATCCATGCCGGTGAAACAGCGGTAAAAAAACATCCATTATACGGCGCCGCTAAGTTAGGCGATGAAGAGGCTGCTTCTGAGCTTATCAACGACACCTTTAACCCTGACGCAATTGAGGCTTTAGGGGCATTATTGCATGAGAGAAGGCCCACCCTCATAAGTGCACACGCTATGGAAGGCGAAGGGGTCAATGCCATCCCTGAGGCGCTTGCCGAAAAACTTGCCGAAAAGCTCGCACTTAAGGTTGATAGCGGGATTATCCAAACAAATACCGTGGGGCACACCGGTGCTGATGGTTTTGGCCGCCTGGCAAGGCAGCCGCTTTTTGACGGTGATGTAATAGAAGGGCAGGAATACCTGATTGTTGATGATTTTATTGGCATGGGCGGAACCATTGCCAACTTGAGGGGATACATTGCATCAAAAGGCGGGGTGGTCATTGGGGCTACCGTCCTGACCGGTAAGCCGTATTCCGCTAAAATTGCACCTGATCGTAGCACATTACAAGAATTGAGGGAGAAACATGGAAAAGAACTTGAAGATTGGTGGGAGAAAAGGTTCCTTCACACCTTCGACTGCCTTACTCAATCAGAGGCTCGATACCTTCTCAAAACCGAGAATGCTGACCGAATACGAAATAAAATTGCTGAGGCAGAGCAAGAAGGAGATCGGTGAGGCCGTGAGGAAGAGGTTTAAGGAGCAGTCCCTTTAATACGGTCAAATGGACCCTGAGAGAACAAATGGGGTAGCCATGGCAAAGGCAGAGAAAAAACGCAGACTGTTTGATGAACTGATGGAGGCTGCCGAAGACATCAACCAATGGCGTGAAGGCAAGATCACACTAAAAACATACACTGTTGATCCGCAACCTCAAATCGAGGTAACGCCCGAGATCATCCGTGAGACACGGGAGAATCTGCATCTATCCAGACCGGTATTCGCTCATGAACTGCATGTTTCTCCCCGGACATTGGAGAAGTGGGAACAGGGACGAACCAAACCCAACGATCAAGCCGCCACGCTGATCATGCTCGTCCGCAAGTTTCCGGATACCCTCCAGCGCTTGAAAGAATTGGCGGTCTGACCATGAACAAATGGGGACGGTTCTATTTTCCACGAGAAGAAAACAGAACCGTCCCCATTTGTTCTGTGGAGCAGTATCTGAAGAACCGATAAACCGGGACCGGATAGAAATAGAGGCCAGGAATTAAGTATACTGTCCCCGGAACTCCCCCGGTCTGGGGGACCTGATCGATGACCGGGGAGAGGCCCGACATGGAGGCATCAACCTTCATCGGTCCGGATGCAACGGACGAAGAGGATGACTCGGCGGAAACAACACCGAAGAAGATTTTATACTAAATCGAGAGGTGAATCGATTAATACTTAATTAAATAAATTAGTTGGTTTAGTTTAACGCGTTAAACTTTTTTGCGGTGGGCACTGTGGAGGCTCGTTGAATGCGGGATGAAACGGGCGAAGACTGGACGATCATTTCTGATTAGGCAAACGGGAAGTATAGCTTCCTGAAATCAGTAAAACGTAGCCCTTGAAGAAAATGCTTGATTTCAATCCATTATCATTCCTCGAAAATTGTGATATGGATAGCGAAGCCCTTTGACATTCAACTTTGCAAGAGCTGGGGGGAGTCCAGTTTTTTCTCTTATGATGATTACGATGATATACGGCTTCCGCATATGATGATATGACGCAGCAATTATGGATATTGAGAATAATATTACTATTAATATCAGCTTCTTTCTATGTATTGATATAATATCGACCATCATAAAATTAGAGATACGATCCATTCCGTATATTAATTGTTCGCCACAGGAAACGATGAAGAAGAATAAAGCCTTCTACCTGGATATGCAGACTTACATCGCCGTTACGACCGTTGGCCCTTCTGCGTTACGGAATCAGGGCTCCAAAGGCGTGATAAAGGCAGCGCAGAAATACCTTGCCTCAATGGACATTGGGGTGTTTCGTGCAAGAGACGAAGCTGCTTTCTGTAAAGCCCTGGATCGAGAGACCGAAAACCTCAGACGTGCGCTCCCGAGAGGTGCACAAAATTGGGGGGCAGCTCGTAAAGCCCTGAACCTGTTTCTGAGAGACGCCTGCTATAACAGATTTCTTTGCGAAAGGCATGGACTTGCGCAGGCAGAAGACTGGATGGAGATACCGCTCGACAGCTTGATAGCAGCGTCGCTCAAGCGAAAAGGCATGAGAGGTCGTCTCCCGCACTGGCCAGGACTCACCGGACTGACACCGGAAGTTAGCTCCAAGTTTCAGGCTTCTGCAAAGCAGGTTGCACTGGCACAGGGGGTTTCCCGCGTCCATCTCGATATGCGCTTGTGGACTGAAGAAAGAGAGAGAAACGGCGAACCAATCACTCCAGCCGACCCGTAATAGCGCGGTGCAAATAGCACAGTCGGTGGCCGGGCGGCTGACCTCAAATGTTCGGTCGCGCTGCGCGCGCCCGAACGGCGAGTTGCGCGGTGCGCCTCGCCCGATTAGTCCGACCACGCGCTGATTCGCGCGGCCGAACAAATCGTTCGAGCGGTTCGCCATCGGACTTGGCGAGTAAACTCGCCAGCCCGATGGCGAACCGCTCAACTCGCCGTTGGGCATTGTTAACAAACGAGCAGAAAGGATATTAGTAAATGGCTATCAGCACTAACTCCATTATTCACTACACTAGTTCCTTTGGAACTTTAAAATCGATACTTAAGGAGGGGTTCCGACTCAAGTACTGCATAGAGGAACTCGACCTCGGGAAAACGCGTTCAAACGCTGCTCATCCAATGATTTCGTTTTGCGACATCCCACTGTCCGACTCTAGTCAGCACTTCGCCGCATACGGCAGGTATGGAATAGGCCTATCTAAGGCATGGGCGATAGCCAACGGCGTGAATCCTGTCATTTATATCGACAAAGACTCCCTCTTTGCTGCCTGCATAGCCGAATTGATCATGGAGAGAAGGGATGAGAATACCAACCTTACAGACAAACAGAAGAAAGAGATTCTTCAGATTAAGAGTCAATGTCGTTGACTTAAGGGTTTGATATGTACAATTCTCTTGCAATATTATC
>CAYSSF010000191.1:0-7769 GCA_964433455.1 uncultured Syntrophaceae bacterium | reverse complement strand
CCCCTCCACACCGTTTGAAGCCCGCCCCGGCCTATCCCGCGGCTGAGGCCGCCTGGAAGATGGGCAGATACATGGCGATGAGTATGAAGCCGACTATGGGCCCCAGAATCATCATCATAAGAGGCTCCAGCATCCCTGTCAACGCTGTAACCGCCGCATCCACCTCATCATCATAAAAATCAGCGATCTTGGCAAGCATCGTATCCAGGGCGCCCGTGGCCTCGCCAACGGCGATCATCTGCACCACCATGGAGGGAAAGATGTCTGTTTCCGCCAAGGGTTCGGCAATCGTCTTTCCTTCACTGATGCTCTGCCTGGTCTTCATAAGGGCGTTTTCAATGATCTTGTTCCCCGAGGTTCTGCTCACGATGCCGAGCCCTTCAATGATCGGAACGCCGCTTTGCATCATCGTGGAGAGGGTCCTCGAAAATTTGGACACGGCCACTTTCTTCAGAAGCGGACCAAAGATCGGGGCTTTCAAGATCAGCGCATCGATGACGAGCGTTCCCTTTTCGGTCGCATAGTACCGTTTAAGTCCATACCGTAGTGCAACCACCGCTATTATCGTGTGGAGCCAGTAATCCTGCGCGGCCTGGCTTACGTTCACCAGAAACTGCGTCGGTCCGGGCAAGGATCCACCCATCCCTTCGAACATTTTCTGGAAAGTCGGGACGACAAAAATCAGCAGTCCGGCCACAATAAGGGTTGCAATGACCAGAACGATGATCGGATAGGACATTGCCCCCTTGACCTGGCCTTTCAGCTTCATCGCCTTCTCCATGTAACCGGACAGACGCTGAAGAATCACGTCCAGAATGCCGCCGCTCTCCCCCGCCGCCACAAGATTGACGAAGAGATCGTCAAATATCTTGGGGAATTTCTTCAGGGCGTCGGTCAGAGTGGACCCTCCCTCGATGTCCTCCCGGATGGAGTTGATCACCTTCGCAAAGGTCTTGTTCTGCTCCTGCTTCGCGAGGAGGTCGAGACACTGAATCAGCGGCAGGCCCGCGTTGATCATCGTGGCGAAGATCCGTGCAAAAACCACCACGTCCTTTTCCGAGATCTTCTGCTGGAAGAAGGGGATGTTTTCGAGGAGGTCCTTGGGCTTTTTCTTGACGGTGATCGATTTGAATCCCTGCCTGCGGAGCTGGCCCCGAACGGCCGCTTCATCGGCGGCATCGATCTCGCCCTTCTTGGGTTCGCCCTTTTTCGTTTCCGCCTGCCACTAGAATATCGGCATCGCTAATTCCCACACTTTCTTAGAATCTCAAAGAGGATGACCCCGGCCGCAACCGAAACATTCAGAGAAGCCACACGCCCCCGCATCGGAATGGCGATCAGGAAATCGCAATTCTTCCGGATCAGCGGGCGGATTCCCCGTCCCTCGCTCCCCATGACCAGCGCAACGGGTCCCCCGTAGTCCGGCATCCGGATATCCGACGGTCCCTCCGCGTCGGCGCCGTAAATCCAGAATTTCCTCTCCTTGAGATATTCGATGGTACGGACCAGATTGACCACCATCGCGACCGGCAGATACTGAAAAGCCCCAGCGGATGCCTTCGCAACGGAAGCCGTCAAGGAGGCGGCGCGGTTTTCCGGGATAATGATGCCGTTCGCCCCGCAGCAATGTGCGGTCCGGATGATGGAACCGAGATTCTGGGGATCGGTAACTTGGTCCAGCAGAACCACCAGGTCATATCTGGACTTCACGTGGCGGTTGGCGATAATCTCGTCAACGGTGGAATACGCATGCTCCCGGCAAAGCCCCACGATCCCCTGGTGAACCTGGCGGGGCGCCAGCTTTTCCAGCCGGTCTCTGCCGCTGCACTCCACGGGAATCCGATGATTCGCGGCGAGCTTCAGGATCTTCTGTACCGCTTCCCCTCCCCGTCCCTCCGCAACGAAGATTTTTTCCAGCATCGCGGGATGCGAGAGGACAACCTCCAGCAGAGGGTTGATGCCATAAATCACCTGCATGACATCCCTCCGTAATCGGTCCACGGGAAACTTCAAGGCGAGTTGGCGCTATTTTCCGTCTCTCAGCATCAGCCCCCGGGCGATCTCCCCGACGATCGCATCCGCCTCGCCTGCGGGATCGGACGCCTGCCGGATCGGCCTTCCGACTACCAGATAATCGGCGCCGTACCTGATGGCCTCGACGGGGGTCACGACCCGTTTCTGATCATCGCCCGCGACCTCCGCAACCCCCCGGATCCCGGGGGTCACGATCAGGAAGTCTCCACCGCAGGCACTCCGGATCGCAGCGGCATCCGACGCCGACGCCACAACCCCCGACACCCCCGCATCCTGGGCAAGACGCGCCAGGTGAAGCGCCGTCTCGCCGGTTCCCCGGCCGAATCCGAGGATTTCAAGATCGCCGTCGTTCAAACTGGTCAGAACGGTCACCGCAAGAACGACCGGAGGCTTTACCCCGGATCTCTCCGCCAACCTCCGCACCGCCCCGACCGTCTCCATCATCAT
This sequence comes from uncultured Syntrophaceae bacterium, assembly GCA_964433455.1. GTDB lineage: Bacteria > Desulfobacterota > Syntrophia > Syntrophales > UBA5619 > UBA5619. The sequence continues at coordinate 5,288 of CAYSSF010000191.1, read as the reverse complement.
CGCTTTCCCGCCCAGGGCGTGGAGATTAAACATCGCCACCCCGAGTTCGCATGCGGCCTCTGCCGCACGAGCCACGGTGTTGGGAATATCATGGAACTTGAGATCCAGGAAAACCCCGCCGCCGCGGGCATGGATCTGTCGGACAATTTCGGTGCCGTACCGGACAAAGGACTCCTTCCCCACCTTGAACAGGCCGATGTGATCCCGCAGCCGGTCGACCCAGGAAAGGGCCTCCTCCATTCCCCCCCCGACGTCGAGGGCAAAGATCAACCGTTCTCGAGGGAGGTTACTCGCCGTATTCATCATCGTCGCTAAATTCGGTGTCATGGGGTATCGATTTGAAATTCTCCGTTACCCTCTCCAGGTATTCGGGATGGGCATAACAAACCTTTCCCGCCGCAATCTCCCGGAGGGCAATGACGATCTCCCGGTTGTTTCTCGTATCCGTCAGGGGTTGAGATCCTTTCAGGAGCTGCCGGGTTCGCTGAGCCGTCAGCAGAACGAGGGCAAAACGGTTCTTCGCCATCAGCAAAGAGTCTTCCACGGTAATTCTGGCCATCAGGTATAAACCTCCAAAAATGAATTAAGACGTTTCGTCTTCGAAAAAAGCTCTGATTTTTTCCGTAAAACGGTCCCGCCGCGATCTTTCGGCGATATATAAAGCCCGAAACCGATCCACGGCATCTTCCAGTCTGTCGTTGAAAATAATGTAATCATACCACAGTGCCTCCCGGATTTCATCCAGAGAACTTCGAAGGCGGCGTTCCATGACGGCATCGCTCTCCCCCCGACTCGACAACCGGGCCTTCAGCTCGGAAAGCGACGGGGGCAAAATGAAAATGAAAACCCCGTGCGGACACTGTTGCCGGATCGCCTTCGCGCCGCGCGCCTCGATATCGAGGATCAGGTCGTATCCCTCATTGAGAAAGGCGTTCATGGTCTTTTTCGACGTCCCGTAGAGCTGACCGTAATTCTCCACCCATTCGACAAACTCCCCGCGGGCAATCCGTTCCCGGAACTCTTCAGCGGAGATGAATTCATAATCCTTTCCGTCGATCTCTCCGGGACGGGGCGGGCGGGTGGTGCAGGAGACGGAAAAGCGGATATTGGGGAACATCTGCAGGATCTTGCGGCAGATCGACGTCTTTCCCGCGCCGGACGGGGCGGAAACGATCATCAGCACGCCACGGGATTGTTCGTCCGGCCTCTCATTCAATATTCTGCACCTGCTCCCGTAATTTGGCCAGTTCACTCTTGATCTCGATGACGTTCCGCGAAATTTCCGCATCCCCGCTCTTGGAACCGATCGTATTGATCTCCCGGCCCATCTCCTGGATCAGGAAATCGATCTTCCTTCCGGCGGCGTCCGCCCCGGCAAGCAGATCGGTAAACTGATCGATATGGCTGCGAAAGCGGACGATCTCTTCGGTAATATCGCTTCTCTCCGCCATGATCGCCACTTCTTGCATTAGCCGTGCCTCGTCCACCACGAGGCAACCCGTCAGTTCCCGTACCCGGTCGATCAGCCGCTTCTGGTAGTCCAGAACCACCTGCGGCGCCCTCCCGGCGATCTCCTCCAGAAAACCGGCGATCAGGGTCAGACGCGCCGTCAAATCGCACTTCAGGCTTTTCCCCTCCGTTTCCCTCATCTCGGTTAGCGCCCGGATCGCCTCCGAGAGGATCTTTGAAAGCCCTTCCCACAGGACCGCCGGGTCCTGGCTCGTCTCCGCAGGAACGAAGGCGTCCCGGAAACCGGCCATGATCTCCAGCGTGATCTCGCCCCCGAGATGGAGTTCCTCCTTCAACTGGACGAGGAGGGCATGGTAATTGCGGACGAGCGGCAGATTCAGCGTAAAACGGCCGGCGGTCTCCGCGCTGCCGTCGCTGTCGATCCGCAGCGTCGCCTCGATCCGCCCGCGCGAGAACTGCTCCCCGATCCTTCTTTTGATCTCACCCTCCAGCGGAAGAAGCATCCCCGGAAGGCGCAGCGAAATCTCCAAAAAGCGGTGGTTGACGGACTTCATCTCGATCATGAACTTCCTGTCCGAAAGAACCGCATCCGCCTTGCCGTAACCGGTCATACTCTTAATCATCGAAATCCCTCATCAAAAACGATTTTCAGAAACGGTCGTCCGCCTCCATCCTCTCCATCTTGAGCTGCAGCAGGTACTTTTCCCGGATACGGGTCAACATGCCGATCGCCTCCGGGCCGGCGTAATCCGGATAGGTCCAGGGAAGCGCGTGAAACGATTTCTCCCGGTAGATCAGGGTCAGATCGGCGTAGATTCCATCCCGGAGATAGGGCCGATGGGCATACCCCTTTCCGGTGGCCAGGATCAGATGGGCCAGGGAGAGATAGCCGGGGTCGATGTTCACCCGTCTTAGCCCCTCCGCCGACAACCTCTTCTCCAGAGCGTTCGTCCAGACCTTGACGTCCGGCAGCGACTCCGGCCGGATGAGCCGCTCAAAGGCAACAAAACGGCGAATCAGCCCCCCCCCGAATTCCTTCGTATAATAGTCAGTATAGGCGAAATGCGCCGGGGCGCTGATGAAATCCGCCCTTCCATACCTTTCCGACAGGATCCGGACCGCATCGTCGAGCAGCCGGCCATTCCCGGAAAAGAGGCTGACCAGCATTTTGACGGCATCCGGCGGCTGCGGCTCACTCATAGAGCCCCTCTCAGCTCCTCCCGGGTCACGGTTGCCGTACCCGCCTTCCCCACCACGATTCCCGCCGCATGGTTGGCCAGATACGCCGCCTCGCGGAACGAGGCCCCCGCCGCCAGGGAGAGGGCCAGAACGCCGATGACCGTATCCCCGGCGCCGGTCACATCAAAAACCTCTCTCGCCTGCGTCGGAAACACCGTGTGTCTGCTCCGGCCCTCCTTTTCGAAGAGGCTCATCCCCTCTTCCCCCCGGGTCATCAAGAGAGCCTTGAAATCGTACTGCCGCAGCAGCTTCATGCCGACACGGATATGGTCCTGGCCGTTCTGCATCTCTTCACCCGCCGCATGACCGGCTTCGTAATGGTTGGGGGTGACAATGTCGAAACCGTGATAGACGGAAAAATCCCGCTGCTTTGGATCCACGCAGGTGAAAATCGGCCGGCCGGCGATCATCGTCCGGATCCCGTCGAGAAGGGGACGGGTCACCACCCCCTTGCTGTAATCCGAGATCACCAGAGCGCCCAGATCGTCCCGCAACGATTCGATGTAGGAGAGGATCTTCCGGATGCTTTTCGTCTGGACCGGCTTGCGCTCTTCCCGGTCGAACCGTACCACCTGCTGACCATGCGCAACGATCCTCGTCTTGAGCGTTGTGGGACGCCCCGTCTCGACGACGATGCCATCCGTGTCCATGCCCCGGCTGCGAAGCTCGGTCAGCAGCCGTCTTCCGGTTTCGTCGGAGCCGACAACCCCGGCCAGATGAACCCGCCCCCCCATTGCATAGATGTTGTTTTGCACATTGGCGCAGCCGCCCAGTGTGAATTGGTCCTTCTTCACTTCGACCACGGGAACGGGCGCCTCGGGGGAGATCCGGGAAACCCTGCCCCAGATAAAATGGTCCGCCATGATATCCCCGACAACCAGGACCCTGGATTGGGGAAAGCGATCCATGATCTCAAAGGCCCGTCTGTTGCTCATGATCCGCTTCATAGAGATCCCGTCATCCGCTCCGGGGAGAAAAGGTCAAATTTCATGGTCGCTTATCTATTCTTACGGGCGGCGTTTGTCAACCATTAAAAAAAGTGCTGAGGACTGAGTGCTGAGTGCTGAGTGCTTTTTTACTCAGTCCTCAGCACTCAGTCCTCAGCACTTTTTCAATTGACTTCGGGGAGATATTCAAGTAGAACCGTCTACGTCAACGGGGGTTCGCCCGGCGACATCCATCCGCCACGACAGGAGCCGATCATGGTTCGTTCCGCACTGCTGGTCACGCTTGCCGTCGCCGTCACCGCCTTCATGTCGGCGTGCGCCTATCTCTTCCCGCTCATCTCCCCGGGTGAGAACAAGGCGCACAAGATTGCCAACCTGTGGGCAAGAATGCTTCTCCGGCTCACCGGCATCCGCGTCGATGTGATCGGCCGCGAAAACGTCCTGATGACCCGGCCGCAGATCTTCATGGCAAACCACCAGAGCGATTTCGACATCCTGATCGTGCTGGCCCACATCCCCGGACAGTTCCGCTGGATCGCCAAAAAGGAGCTGTTCAAGATCCCGATCTTCGGCAAGGCGATGAGGAGAGCCGGATACATCGAAATCGACCGGCAGAATCACGAGCGGGCGATGAAAAGCCTGGAGGAGGCGGCGCAGAAGATCCGGGAGGGAAAATCGGTCGTCACCTTCCCCGAGGGAACCCGCAGCAAGGACGGGACGATCAAGCCGTTCAAACAGGGGCTGTTCCACCTCGCGATCCAGGCGGGCGTCCCCATCGTACCCATTTCGATCATCGGCGCCCACAACATCATGCCGAAACGGACCTTGAAGGTGAAACCGGGACGGATCACGATGATCATCGATCGTCCGGTGGATGTGTCCGGATACACGATTGAAAAGCGAGGCGAGCTCATTGAGCGGGTCCGCGGCATCATTGTCCGCAACTTCGAAAGCGGCGGAGCCTCCGGCGGGAGCTTTCCCTCGACAGGCCCTGAAAAGGCGACCCCATGACCGTGACGGAAGCCGTCATTCTGGGCATCGTCCAGGGGCTTACGGAACCGCTGCCGGTCAGCAGTTCAGCCCATCTGGTCATCGTCCCCGCACTGATCCCGGGATTTCAGCAGCCGGACGTCGCCTTTGATGTCCTCCTCCACCTCGGAACGTTGCTCGCCGTGGTCTTCTTCCTGAGACGGGAGATCGGGGAACTCCTCTTCTCGCTGTTGCCCGGACAGTGGCCGGCAGACAATGCTCCGGGGGCCGATCCCGGCGAAAAAGCCGCCAACCGCAGGATGGTCTTGTGGCTCACGGTCGGCACGTTCCTGACGGGCGTGAGCGGCATTCTCTTCAAGGACAGGATCGAACGCCTTTTCGAATCGGTGGAGACGACGGCCTTCATGCTTTTGATCACGGGGCTGCTGCTCTTCCTGTCGGACCGGGTGAAAGCAAACCAGAGGCGGAAGGGGGAGATGAACCTGACGGACGGGATCGTCATCGGCCTCGTTCAGGCCGTTGCCCTCATCCCGGGGATCTCCCGTTCGGGCTCCACGATCACCTTCGGGATCTTTCGGGGACTGGAGCGGAAGACGTCGGCAACGTTTTCCTTTCTGCTCTCGATTCCGGCGATCAGCGGCG
>CAYSSF010000190.1:0-7869 GCA_964433455.1 uncultured Syntrophaceae bacterium | reverse complement strand
GCGATCTTCTCTCCGCGCCGGATCGTCCCGGTGATGCCGCCGAAGACCGATTTTTGGAGAGCATCTCCTGCTGGCGGCGGTGGCCGGATCGCTGCAGCTCTATTTCCAGAATTTCATCAGAACAAACAGGAAAATACCATAGATTTCAAGTCGACCGAGAAGCATATTGCCCGTGAGAACCCACTTGCCCAGTTCCGGGATCTGGCTGAAGTTGGAAACCGAACCGACCAGACCGAAACCCGGCCCCACATTTCCCATCGTTGCAGCCGACGCAGAAAAAGCCGTCATGATGTCTACCCCCATCGAACAGAGCAGAACACTCGAAACAAACACAATGGTCACGTAGAGGAGCGTAAACAGCAGGCTTGCCTCAAGGACATCCTCGTCTACCGTCAGATGATCTACCTTAACTTTCACGACGGAATGAGGGTGTTGGATTCTCATGATTCTTTTTACGATGGCCCGCGAGAACAAAACCGTCCGGTCGACCTTTATTCCTCCTGAGGTTGAACCGCTGCAGGCGCACTGCAACGTGAAAAACAGGATGAACATCTGGGCGAATGGCGGCCAGATGTTGGTGTCCGTCGTTGCAAATCCGGTGGAAGTGCCGATTGAGATGATTTGAAACGATGCGTACCGGAGCGATTCCGCCCAGTTTGCGAATACGGTCCCGTGAATATTGATGGTGGTGAAAATGACGCCAAGCAGGAGCATGATCAGGTAGAATCGAAAAACGGTCGATTTGAACAGGGCGCGGACATTCTCCGACGCGGCGATGAAGAGCAGGCCGAAATTGATCCCCGACAGAACCATGAAAACCATAATCACGGTTTCGACCGCGACGCTTTTATAGTGGGCAACGCTCATGTTTTTGACCGAAAATCCCCCGGTGGCGATGGTGGCAAAGGAGTGGGTCGCCGCATCGAAAAGGGTCATTCCGCAGAACAGGAGCGCAACGGTTTCCATGGCGGTCAGGCCCATGTACACATACATGATCACTTTTAAGGTCTTTCGGGTCTGGTTGCTGAAGTTCACGGCCGCAAGGGGGGTGATCTCCGTTCTGTACAATGCCATCCCCACCTTTCCCATCGACGGCATGATGGACAAAGCGAAGATGATGATTCCCACGCCCCCGATCCAGTGGGTGGCCGACCTCCAAAAAAGCAGCCCTTTCGGAAGCGCCTCGATGTCCGATAAAATGGACGATCCGGTGGTCGTAAACCCTGAAACACTTTCAAACCATGAATTTGTCAAGGTAAATTCTCCACCACACAACACGTAGGGAACCATGCCGAAGACACATGCCAACAGCCAGCTTGACACCAGGATCGCAAATCCTTCCTTGCTGGAGATCTCTTTCGCCGGGGGGACGAAGGCAAATGGAAAGGCGCCGAACAGGGCCGAGATGAGGCAGGTATAGGCCAGGGGGAGAAAGGCCGAATCCCTGTTGAAAAAAGAAATCGCCGCGGACAGGAACAGGAAGGCCGCATTGAGCAGCAAGATGATTCCCACATATCGGAGAATAATGTGCAATCTCATATAAGTCGTCTCATTTTGAGGACTTGTCGATCAGTCGTTCGACCGACGATATCAGTTTCGATATTTCATCATCGGTTTCGACCCTGACATTCAGCCGTCTCCCGCTATCCAGATAATCTTGTATTCCTGAAGTGAGCTTGACGATTGGACCAATAATAAAGACGTTGATGAGAAAACTGAAAACGATTACAAAGATAAATGCGGATACCATCGCAATGATTCCGGGCATGGTCGCCCGGTGTGCCCGATTTTCCAGATTGGAAGCCGTTTTGTACATGGTTTGCGTATTGATATTCATGAGATTGGAAACGGCGAGTTTTGTCTGTAGAAATGACACATGGACTTGACTGAAATACCAATGTAAATCCCCTGCATACTTGTTACTGACAAGAGGCTGAACCCAGAGCGTCTTATATTTTTCGTATGCTTTTATGGTTGTATTTACAAGGTCCTGTTCCCCGGGAATCGTAATGTTGTTCCGAGCAATTTCTAAAGCCTCTTGAAAGGAATCATCCGCCGTCTTCATAATGGCTCGCCCCTCATCCCGTTTACCCAGTAATAAAAGCAGGATTGCACTGTCTTCCCTTTCAAGCGCTTCGGTCATGACCTTTGCGGCATCGATGCTCTTGTAGTTTTCATCCAGGATCTTTTGTACGGATAGGCCGATATTTCTCAATTCGTAGATCGACCATGCACCAGCCACCAGCAACAATGTTGCCAGAATCAGAAATCCCGACAATATCTTCGTGCGTATTCCCATAACACTCTCCTGATGATGAAGCCTGTAATGTCTTTTACAGCCTCAGATTACGCTCAACATAACTAATCAAGGCCCGGCTTAAAGCGGTAGCCGATTCCGGGTTCGTTCAGCAGAAAGCGCGGCCGGGTGGAATCGGCTTCGATCTTCTTTCTCAACTGGTTCATGAAGACCCGCAGGTAGTGGGTCTGCTCCACATAGGGCGGCCCCCAGACCTCTTTGAGGATTTGCCTGTGGGTCATGACCCGGCCGGCATTTCTGACGAGAACCGTTAGCAGCCGGTATTCGATAGGCGTCAGGTGAATCTCTCTGGTCCCGCAAAAAACCTGCCTCTTGAGGAAGTCAATCCTGAGCTCGTCAGCGACGAAAAACTCTTCGCCCTGATCCCGGCTGTTGGGCGCCGCATGCCGAAGGGCGACGCGGATCCTGGCCAGGAGCTCGCCAGCGCAGAACGGCTTTGTTAAATAATCGTCCGCCCCCCCGTCGAGGGCCTTGATCTTATCCCCTTCCTGCTCCCTTGCCGAGATGATGATCACAGGCACCGCGGTCCATTCCCGAAGTCTTTCGATGACCTCAAGGCCGTCCATGTCTGGAAGCCCAAGGTCGAGAAGCACGATATCAGGATTTCGTGTCGCCACCTGGGAGAGTCCGTCAGCGGCGGTTTCCGCTTCAAGCACGCCATATTTTTCACTCTGGAGCGTTACCCGGAGAAACCGCCGCATCTGCCGTTCATCCTCGATCAGGAGTACGGTGGCCAAGTCTTCCTTCATGGCAATTCCTTTTCGGGTATCATGGACGGCGGCGTCCCTTCGACGGGTATGACGAACTTGAATAGGGCGCCTCCGCCCGGCCGGTTTTCCACCCAGATACGGCCGCCGTGCGCCTCGATAATGACGCGGCAGATGGCAAGGCCGATTCCGGCTCCCATTTGCGTATGGGTGCCCCGGGTGAATTTTTTGAAAATGGCCTCTTCTTCTCGGACGGGTATGCCGGGGCCCCGGTCGGCGATTTCGATCATCACCGCCGATTTCTGCGGGGTGACGGTGATTTCAACGGGGGTGCCGGTCGGGGTGTGTCGCAGGGCGTTCTCCAGCAGATTCGACAGCACCTGCTCCATCAGAAGGGTGTCAAAAGGGATAAGGGGAAGATCCGGGGGGATCTTCAATTCAAGAGAGCGCTCCCTGAAACGGTCGGCGAAGCGGTTCAGGACGACCCCGATGATTTCCTCTAAAGGCTGCCACTCCTTGTGGACGGTGATCGCACCGGAGTCGAGACGGGTCAGGTTCAGGACGTTGCGGATGATGCGTTCCAACCGGTCCGTCTCCTCATGGATGGTACGCAGCAATTCCAGACGCACCGACCGATCAAGGGAGGCGTCTTTTTCCAGAAGGGTGCTGGCCGCTCCCGCCACGACAGCCAGCGGCGACCTCAGATCGTGGGAAACCGAACTCAGGAATGTATTTCTGACATTCTGCGCCTCCGCTTTCAGGCGCTCCTCGTGTGCCTCCTTGGCCAGCATGACCCTTTCCATGGCCATGGCGGTTTGGTTCACGAAGCTTTCAAGAAAGTGTCTCTCTTCGGGATCGAATATCCTCTTGACATTCTCGGGAAGAATGCCCACAACCCCCACAACACCGGACGAGGCGATCATCGGCAGATAGAGCGCCTTGGCTCCGGGGAGCGTGTCGGTACCCAGGCCTGCAGGGTGCCGGTTGTCAAAGGCCCACCGGGCGACGCTATTCTCCTTCCGGTCGACGGCAAAAGTGTCCACCCTTGTTTCTGATACTGCGAGATCCCCCTTTTCGTCCAAGATTAGGATAACGATCTGGCTTTGAAACACTTCGCTGATGTGCTGGGTGGCAACGTCGAAGATCCGTTCCTTCTTGCGTTCCTGGGCCAATTTGCGGCTCAGCGCATACAGGGCGGCGGTGCTCCTTTCGCGCTTCCTCGAAGCTTCCGCCTGTTCGCGGATTTGCAGCGTCAGCCGCGTGATGACAAAGGCAACAACGAACATGACGCCGAATGTCACCACAAAACGCGCATCGTTGACGGCAAAAGTGAAGAAGGGAGGAACAAAGAAGAAGTCGAATGCGGCTACGCTCAGCAAGGTGGCGGCAAAGGCGGGCCAGCGCCCGGTCCGCGTCGATGTGACGACGATGCCGAGAAGATAGATCATCGCGATGTCCGTCCGGTCGAAATAGGAGGAGAGGAGGATGCCCAGCGCGGTGCTCAAGGCCACGCTCCCGAGGCTCCAATACCATTCCTTCGGTTTGATCTTCGGCGGATAAGCCCTTGGGCCGGGCTTCGCCGGCGCCTCCGCCGCGTCCCCCGTGATCACGTAAACCTCGATGTCGCCGCTTCCCCGGATAATCTCGTCCAGTGGCGATCCCAGGAGTTTGTCTTTCCAACGCGAATGGGTCGGCTTGCCGACGATGATCTTGCTCACGTTGCGCTGCCGCGCATAGTTGAGAATCTCTTCGCTGGCCTTATGTCCCGTCAGTGTAGTGGTCTGCGCGCCCAGGCTTTCCGCAAGCCGCATATGTTCCGCCAGGAGCTTCAAGTCCTCCTGGGACGCTCTGATGCGGGAAGGCGCCTCCACATGCACAGCAATCCACTCGGCCCGGAGTCCCGCGGCCATCCTGCGTGCCGCGCGGATAAGGCGGATGGAACGGGGATTTGGCCCGATGCAGACGAGGATGCGCTCCGCCGCCGGCCAGATGTGCCGAACCCCCGCATCGCGGCGGTAGCTATCCATCTGTTCTTCGACCTGTTCGGCCGTACGTCGCAGGGCCAGTTCTCTTAATGCGAGCAAGTTGCCCTTGCGGAAAAAATTCTCCATCGCCTTTTCCGCCTGATCCGGGATATAGACCTTCCCCTCCTTGAGGCGCTGGAGCAGGTCAGCGGGCGGCAGGTCGATCAGTTCGATCTCGTCGGCTCGTCCCAAAAAAGAATCCGGAAGGGTTTCCCGGACGATGACCCCCGTGATTTGCCGAACAATGTCATTCAGGCTTTCAAGGTGCTGGACGTTGACGGTTGTGTAGACGGATATGCCGGCGTGCAGAAGCTCCTCGATGTCCTGCCAGCGCTTCTTGTGCCGCGATTCCGGTGCATTGGTGTGAGCGAGCTCGTCGACTACAATTAGGGAGGGGTTTCGCGCCAGCGCCCCATCAATATCAAATTCCGGGATCTCCCGGCCGCGATGGGGTTGGGTGCGACGCGGCAGGATTTCCAGGCCGTCGAGGAGGGTTTCCGTCTCCTTTCTGCCGTGAGTTTCCACAACCCCTATGACCGTATCGATGCCTTCCTCACGCCGCTTTTTCGCGGCCTTGAGCATCGCATAGGTCTTGCCCACGCCCGGGGCGGCGCCGAAGAATATCTTCAGCTTGCCATGACGTTGACGTTTCTCTTCAGAGATAGCTCTGCTGAGAAGTTCGTCTGGATCGGGTCTCTTTATTTCCATGGCTTCGACGTTCCACAATGATTGGGATGAGATGGTTCACCGTATTGTAACAGACTCAGCGCAGGGCCTCCAGGGCCATGTTCAGGCGCAGAACATTCACGGTGGGTTCCCCAAAAATCCCGAATTGCCTCTCCCGGATGTGTATCCGGACAAGTTCAGCCACTTTCCCTTCGTCGATGCCGCGCGTCTTGGCGACCCGCAGCGCCTGGTAAAGCGCCGCTGCCGGACTGATGTGGGGATCGAGCCCGCTGCCCGAGGCGGTCACGAGATCCACGGGTATGGGCAGCCTATTTTCCGGATCGGCGGAACGGAGGGCAGCGATGCGCTTCCGTACGGCCTCCTGCAAGGCCGGATTCGAGGGTCCCAGGTTGGAACCCGTGGAAGAGGCGCCGTTATAGGCCACAGGTGCCGTTGCAGAAGGCCGACCCCAAAAATATTGCGGCTCACTAAAGGGTTGGCCGACAAGTTCCGAGGCGGTCTTTTCATTATTGATCTCGATGAGGCTGCCATTGGCTTGCCAAGGGAAGAGCACCTGTGCCAATCCGGTTACGGCCAACGGGTACACAACGCCCGTCAGGAGAGTCACGACGGCAAAGAGCAGGAGTGCGGTTCGCATCGGTTGCCACATGGTCGTCTCCCTTCACTTCCCGGTTAGCAGTGTCAGCAACATGTCTATCGCCTTAATCCCGATAAACGGCACAACGAGGCCTCCCGCGCCGTAGATGACGAGGTTCCTGCGGAGAACCGCTGCGGCGCCCAGCGGACGGTATTGGACGCCGCGCAGCGCCAACGGAATCAGGGCGATAATAATCAGCGCGTTGAAGATAACTGCCGACAGGATGGCGCTTTGCGGCGTCGACAGGGCCATGATGTTCAGGGCCGCCAGGCCCGGATAGATTCCTGAAAAGGCCGCAGGTAATATTGCGAAATATTTCGCGACATCGTTGGAGATGCTGAAGGTCGTGAGCGTGCCCCGGGTCATCAGTAGCTGCTTCCCGATCCCGACGATCTCGATGAGTTTCGTGGGATTGGAGTCGAGGTCCACCAGGTTTCCCGCCTCTTTGGCCGCCTGCGTGCCCGTGTTCATGGCCACGGCCACATCCGCCTGGGCCAGCGCCGGCGCGTCGTTGGTCCCGTCTCCCGTCATCGCGACCAGATGGCCCTCGGCCTGATAGGTGCGGATCAGGTTCAGCTTCGCTTCCGGCGTCGCCTGGGCCAGAAAGTCGTCCACCCCCGCCTCGGCCGCCACCGCTGCAGCCGTGAGCGGGTTGTCCCCGGTGATCATGATGGTCCGGATGCCCATGCGCCGCAGCTCGGCGAAGCGCTCGCGCATCCCCCCCTTGACCACGTCGCTCAGGCGAATCACACCGAGGACCTGGGGCCCCTCGACGACGACGAGCGGCGTGCCTCCCTGCGTGGCGATTCCCCGGACGATCTCCGTGGCCTCTTCGGGGAACCGCCCGCCTTTGGTCTGTACGTAGGTCTCTATGGCGTCGGCGGCGCCCTTGCGGATTTCCCGGCCTTCGAGATTGACGCCGCTCATGCGGCTCACGGCCGTGAAGGGGATGAAGCGGGCCTCCAGGGTCTTGATGTCGCGCTCGCGGATGCCGTATTCCCTCTTCGCCAGGATGACGATGCTTCTCCCCTCCGGCGTCTCGTCCACCAGGGATGCGAGCTGGGCCGCATCGGCCAACTGCTTCGCCGTTGTCCCTTCCAGGGGCAGAAATTCCGTGGCTTCGCGGTTGCCCAACGTGATCGTGCCGGTTTTGTCGAGCAAAAGGACGTCCACGTCGCCGGCGGCTTCGACGGCCTTGCCCGACATGGCAATGACATTCGCCTGGATCATACGGTCCATGCCGGCGATGCCGATGGCGGAGAGCAGGCCGCCGATGGTGGTTGGAATGAGGCAGATGAGAAGGGCGACGATCACCGTCATGGTAACAGGCGACCCTTGCCCCGTCGCCCTGACGCTGTAGATCGAAAAAGGGACAAGGGTCACGGTGGCCAGAAGAAAGATCAGCGTGAGCCCGGCAAGCAGGATGTCGAGGGCGATCTCGTTCGGCGTTTTCTGGCGCTTGGCCCCTTCCACCATGGCGATCATCTTGTCGAGGAA
>CAYSSF010000189.1:0-7884 GCA_964433455.1 uncultured Syntrophaceae bacterium | reverse complement strand
CGGCCTCCCTGCGATCTATCTCTTTGAGAACTGGAACCGTTTCCTGGCCCCTGGCTGCCCGTATTTCTTTCTTTCCTTGATACGCGAATCCCTTGTCAAGAAACCGGCCTTTTTCAGGGCCGCTCTGAGTTCCGCATCGTATTCCACCAGGGCCTTGGAAATGCCGTGTTTGATGGCGCCCGCCTGGCCGGCCATGCCGCCCCCGCCCACGCTGATATGAAAATCGAACAGGCCCTTTTTCCCCGTCATCTCCAGGGGCTGCTGGATGAGCATCTTCAGGCTTTCCCGGGTGAAGTAGTCATCGAAGTTCCGTTTGTTCACCTGCCAGACGCCGGTGCCCTCCTTCATATAGACCCTTGCGATAGCGCTCTTCCTCTTCCCTGTCGCGTAAATCCTTTTTTCCGTCATATCCCTCTCCAGATCGTCTTCGCGAACCGTTATTTTTTCTGCCGCCTATTACAGCTCCAATATACGGGGGCACTGCGCCTCGTGCGGATGGTCGCCGCCGGCGTAGATTTTGAGTTTCTTCAGCATGGCCCGCCCCAGCGTATTCTTCGGAAGCATCCCCTTGACGGCCGCCCGCAACAGCTCCTCCGGTTTTTCCTTCAACATCTTGCCCGCCGCCGTGGCCTTGAGACCGCCCGGATAGCCGGAGTAGCTGTAATAGATCTTGTCCGTCAGCTTCTTGCCCGTCAGGCCGATCTTTTCGGCGTTCACCACGATCACGAAATCCCCGGTATCCGTATGAGGGGTGTAAACGGGTTTGTGCTTCCCCCTCAGGCGGTGCGCGATCTCGCTTGCCAGCCGTCCCAGGATCTTGTCCCCGGCATCCACAAGATACCAGTCACGTTGGATATCCCCCTGCTTTGCCTGATATGTCTTCATCAATTCACCCAATGCCTATGATTTTGAAACTGGAGAGATACGCAAATTCGCGCCCTTTGTCAAGTAAAAATCTGCATAAAAGCAGCAAAAAGTAATCCGCTGTCCCATTTGTCACTCCGTCTTTCACTTCCCGATCCCGTAGAGCGAGAAAACGACCATGAAGGTCCGGTCGTCCTCGCGATCGGAGAGATTGATCTCCACGTTCCAGCACTGTTTGCGGTATTGCAATCCATAGGTGGATTCGACGGTCCGGCGATCAAACTGGTTTCGCTTCAACAGATAGGTCGCACCGAGGGAAGAGGTCAAAACCGCCTTCAGAAAGAGGTTGATCTCCTCCAGCCTGTCGCGGGTGTAGCGATACCCGGCGGACATCAAATCCCCACGACCGTCGGAGAGGATCAGGTCGTAATTGTTCTGTATCCAATTCCCGGCATTCACATCAAATTTGTTGCGCGCCGACAGCAAGAGATAGGGAAACGGCGCCAGATCCAGCTCCAGATCGATATCACGGAAAGGCCGGTTGTCCTTCCCCGCCTCGGTCACGGTCCGTCTCGCCTCCCGAATGTCGTAGGTCTGACCGATCTTGAAGCGCATCATCTCGCGGTAGCGGATCTTTCCATCCTTCGCCCGCATCCGCGCGAGAAGCGTGTTGGTGACGGCGTAGGCCAGGCTGTGCTGCGCGGGAATCCGTTCGAGAAAATCGGGGGCGTGATCCTGTGATGCGTCGGGGATGAAGGTGTAGGTGATCTCCGGACGGATCCCGTGCCGGATCTTCTCCACCCCTGCACCCTGGACGTCAAAAATGCGGTGCATCTCCGTGGAGAGGGTCGTCCCCAGCGAGAAGATCTCCCGGTCGCCATGCCTGTCCCCGGTATCGGTCACGGAATCCGACCGCTCCCAGACATCCCCGCGAAAGCCCGCCTGAGGCGTGACCCGGGCATAGGATCCAAGCTTCAGCGGCAGGAAGAGGGTCGGGCTGATCGCCCAGAGATGCCCCTTCTGTCCCTCCTGACGGAAAAAATGATCATAGCCGGCGGTGAATTCAAGTTGCAGCGAGCTGCCGAAGAGGGGCCGGCGGAATCCCGTCAGGGTCGCCTCCGGATATTTTTGCAGCGTCTCGTTGTTGTCGGGAGAGGAAAAATCATCGGTATATCGCGCCAGTGCGGTCAGGTTGTACAGGGACCAATCTTTTGTAAGACGGACCGTGGAATCGAGCGATCCGAGGGCTTCATCCCCGAGGAAGGATACCCGACTAAACCGATCTTCCCCGTTCGGGGAATAGTGATCCAGATAATAGTTGAAGGAGGAAAAATCCCTGAAATACCAGCGGTCGGATACCCTGCGGATATCGCTCCGGAAGCTGAAACCATCCGCAAAGGCTGCTTCGTGGTTGAGATAATAGGACCAGCGGTTCCGATCATCCTGCCAATCCCGGTTCATGGTCCCGATGCCATCCGCAACCCGCTTGCGGTCGTTGATGAAATCCCCATAGAAGACGCCGAACGCATCCGCACCGGCCGTGTAACGGAACTCCATCCCCTCCTTGAACCCCCGTTTCTCCAGATAACGCTGGAAAAACGTGGCGTCGGAACTTTCGGAGAGTGCCCAGTAGAAGGGAATTTCCACATCCAGGCCGTTCTTGTCGCGGGAGTAGGCAAAGCGGGGTAAGAGGAAGCCGGTCTGACGCGTCGTCTTGGCGGGAAAGATGAAATAGGGCAAATAGAAGACGGGAAGATCCCTGACGAGGAGCCGGCCATGCTTCAGCATGCCGTAGCCGTCAACGGTCACCTCGACCTCTTTGCCCGCCAGCCGCCAGTCGGGATCATCCCCATCGCAGGTGGTCATGGTGCCATTTTCCAGCCGATAGGTCGCTCCCTCTTTTTTTTCGATCTTTTCACCCCGGATGTAAATATGGTTCCGGGCGATGAACATCCTTCCCTCGTCCACCGTTCCGGTCCGGGAGACGGTATTGAACGAAACCCGCTCGCCCTCGAGGAGGTCCTGATCGTTTCGGAGCTGAACATGGCCGACAGCCAGGGCCTGGTTCGTACGACGGTAGAGGGTCACGGCGTCGGCCTTCAGATCGCCCCCGGAAAAGGTGATCAGAACCTTTCCCGTCGCGCGAACGGCGTCCTCATCCCCGTCGTACGCAATGCTGTCCGCCTCGATGGAGACGGGCCCGGCGACACCTTGCCGCAAGGTGTCGCCAAGCTCGGCCTCGAAAGCCCAGATCGGTGAAGCCGCCAGGCAGGCCAAAAACAGCATTGCCAACAAAAAACAGACCTTTTTCAGCCTTTGCACCTCAGCATCTTTCCACACCGCCCCGATCACCCGTTTCCCGGACACGGGAACCCGCTTTTACCGCCGCTGATCATCCGATGGCGCCTCTTGATTTCACCTACCAGATAAAGAGAGCCGGCCGCACAGACGAGATCCTCCTGCCCGGCAAGCGAAAGGGCGCGCCGGAGCGCGTTGCCCGGATCCTCGACCACTTCGATGGCGCGGTTAAACTTTTCCGCCAGGGTGCGCAGGGAATCCGGATGCAGGGCCCTCTCGCTGTGCGGACGGGTAAGAATCACCCGGTCGGCCAGCGGGAAGAGCCGCCTCGCCATTGTCCGGTAGTCCTTGTCCCCCAAGACGCCAAAGACCAGGATCAACCGCCGATGGGGAAAATCATCCTGCAATGCCCTACGGAGCACGGCCGCCCCTGCCGCGTTGTGCGCGCCATCCACGAGCAGCACCGGTGAGCGCTGGAGAACCTCCAACCGCCCTTCCCATTGCACCTGTCCGAGTCCTTTGGAAATGGCGGCGTCATCCACCCGGAAGCCGGCCTCCCCGATCAGTTCCACGGCGCCCAGCGCCAGCGCGGCATTGGAAATCTGGTGCCTTCCCGTGAGTGGGCAGACCAGCCGTGCCAGGTTTCGTCCGATGCCCAGGTATGAAAAGGTCCCATCCCGATGGACGACCGTGCGAATCTCCTTCCCGAGCCGGTAAAGAGATGCACCTCTTTCGCGGCAGATCCCCTCCAGGGTCTCGATGACGGGCCTCTGCCGGGCTGCGGTGAGACAGATTCCCCCTTCCTTGATGATCCCGCCCTTTTCGCGCGCGATCTGCTCCAGCGTGTTGCCGAGGTACTCCCGGTGTTCGAGAGAGATGTTGGTGATGACCGAGACCAGCGGGATGACCACGTTGGTGGCGTCCAGCCTGCCTCCCAGACCTACCTCCAGCACCGCGATATCCGCCTTCCTCCTCTGAAAATGGAGGAAGGCCATTGCAGTGAGGAATTCGAAATAGCTCACGGTCTCCCGAACACCCCTTTTCACCGCCTCCGCGCCGGCTACGATTTCCTCGCGGCGGATCATCCGGCCGTCGATTCGGATCCTTTCCCGGAAATCGATCAGATCCGGAGAGGTGTAAAGCCCGGTCCGGAACCCCGCCGCGGTCAGCAGTGACGCCGTCATCGCCGCCACGGAGCCTTTGCCGTTGGTGCCGGCAATCAGCACGGCGGGACAGCTCTCCTGGGGATTGCCGAGCCTCTCGAGGAGCGCGCGGACCGGATCGAGTCCGAGACGGATTCCCAGGGGATTCAGCGATTTTAGATATGCAAGCGACTCGCGATAGGTCATGGATGAGGGTCACCAAAAAAGGGCGCCTTGTGTTGCAATGTTACGGCCTTTTTCGGCAAGGTTAATCTGCCGTGACCTTGAATACCTCGTCACCGGGACGGACGCGGCCCGCTACCCGGATGCCGATGTAGTCGCCTACAGCCGCCTGGGGAACCTTCTGGTTGTTGACCTCCATCGAATCGAGCGGCATGGTCAGATTGGTGGTATGCCCCGTGAACTTCAAGGTATCCCCGACCATGATCCCACCATCCGTGATCTTGACGGCGGCCACACTCGGTTTGGAAAAAAATTTCACGACTTCGCCGATCCTCTTCTCACCCATAGCCCTCCTCCTTCCGCATGACGATCCCGGGCAAAGGCCCGAACCATAAACACCGTGGGCGGAAAATATCGCGTTTTCGATGAAAAGACAAGAGGGGAAAGCGTGATCCTTGATCTCCGCTGCTTTCAGGTTATAACCAGGACATTCTTACCGAAGGACAGAGCGGTGGATCAGCTTCATGACGGCGTCGGTCGTCTTGCCCTGCGTATTCATCATGACGACAAACCGGTAGAGTTCCCCTTTCCCGTCCGCGATATAGCCGGCCCGCGACCTGATGCCGTCCAACGTTCCGGTCTTAAAATATTCCGCTCCCTCTTGCCGCAGCAGATGATGGTATGGTTCGAATTCATTAAGAACTTTCAGCATGACATGGGCCGTAAGTTCGTTTTTTCTCGATATCCCGGAGCCTTCTGCAAATGAAAGTGCATCCGTTTTCAGCACCTCCCTTGCGTACCTCAAGGCGGACATGACCCCTTTATCGAGGCTTCCGGGAGCGCCATAGGCCTTTGCACCGCAGGCAACCAGAAGCTGGTTGGCTATAAAGTTGTTGGAAAATTCCAGCAGTTTTGCGATCGACTGTTTTACCGGAAAGGGAGAAGTGTATGTGAAAAGCAGCCGGTCGTCCTGTTGCTGCACGCGGCCGAGCCTGATTTTCCCCTGTGATTTTATACCCGCCTGAGTCAGGAAATATTGAAACAGATGTCCGGCATAGAGCGTGGCTTCATTCTCCTGGTGCGACAGGACAATCCGTCCCCTCTCGAATGAAGAGTCCCTGATCCTTTTGTCGACGAAGGGCAGAAGCGGGGTCTGCTCTTCGCCGCTCACATAGGCGTGGTTTACCCGGGACGCGAACCGGCCCGCTGAAGAATGAATCATCCAGAATAAGATCATTGAAGCCGCCAAGCTTTCGTGAAAGGGCAGTGGCCATCTCGCTCATCGTCTCGGAAAGCAGCAGGGGATCTCCATAGCCTTTGATTTTCAGATTGTCGTCCCGATCCAGATAGAACTCCGTGGTAAACCGGTATTCCGGTCCCAAATAATGAAGCGCAACCAGGGAAGTGAAAATCTTTAATGTCGAGGCTGGAATCCGTTTTTTGCCGGCATTTTTCTCCCATAAAACCGTGCCCCGGGGGGACGCAACCAGAACGGCGTCTTTTTCTCCGACAAGACGTTGCAGATCGTTCAATGACGCGGCATGCAGACCGGCAGCGCTTCCGGCCAGAAAAATGCACAAAAGGAATGCCGTGAGCCGTCCTGTGATAAAAAAAGATAGGGATGTTGATTTTGATTCGGCGCTCATGTGCTGTAATGTAGCACCGGAGAAAGCGGTCTGCAATCGATAATTCCCTTTTCTTTTTCTTGACATGCCGGCGCCACCTCCCTATATTCTTGAGCCCGGAGCGCCAGGCAGGTCAGATCCCGAAAATTGCAGCGCCTTCTCGGGAATGAGGCCCGGTTTTTCAACGATCAAGGGGTGCATGGAGCCCTGCAACAGGCATGATTTTCAATCTTAAAGGAGCAACATGCAGACCGGAGGCTATTCATCCACCCTGAAAGTGGTTTTCAGCAGGCGCATGCTGGTCTCCTTCATCATGGGCTTCTCGTGCGGCCTCCCCCTTCTTCTGACCATCACGGTGCTGCAGGCATGGATGAAGGAAGAGGGGGTGGATCTGACCGTTATCGGCATGATGGCCCTGGTGGGGTTCCCCTATACCGTTAAATTCCTCTGGGCGCCCTTTTTTGACCGCTACATCCCACGCTTTCTCGGCCGCCGGCGCGGATGGCTCATCATGGCTCAAATTGCGCTGATGACGGCGATCGCCGCGCTCGGTTTGACCAACCCTGGATTCAACCCCTGGATGATGGCTTTTGCGGCCTTTCTCGTTACCTTTTTCAGCGCTTCCCAGGACATCATTGTGGATGCATACCGGCGGGAAGACCTCTCCGATCAGGAACTTGGCCTGGGTTCATCTCTCTATGTGAACGGATACCGCACCGGGATGCTTCTGGCTTCGGGCGGCGGCCTTATCATATCGGATTACATGCCCTTTTCGACGGTGTACCTTATCATGGCTCTCTGCATGCTCCCGGGCATCGCTACCACGCTGCTGACGCCGGAACCGGCAATGACCGGCGCTCCGACCACTTTCAGAGAAGCCGTGACGGGTCCCCTGATCGATTACTTCACCCGGGAAAATGCAATCCTGATGCTAGCCTTCATCCTCCTGTACAAGATCGGCGATACCATGGCCGGGGCGATAACCACCCCCTTTTATCTGGACATCGGATTCTCCAAAACCGAGATCGGCGCCATCGTCAAGCTCTTTGGGTTCTGGGCCACAATCGGGGGGGCTTTGCTCGGGGGGGTGCTTATGCTGCAACTTGGCATCAACCGCGCGCTGTGGGTGTTCGGTATTCTGCAGGGAGTGTCCACTGCGGGCTTCGCCGTCCTGGCGCGGATCGGCTACAGCCTGCCCGCATTATCGGGGGTCATCGCCTTTGAGAATCTCACTGCCGGCATGGGAACCGCCGCCTATGTCGCATTTATGGCCAGCATTACGAACAAGAAATTTACCGCCACACAGTATGCCCTGCTGAGCAGTCTCATGGGGGTTCCCCGGGTTGTTGCATCGGCGCCGACAGGTTTTTTGGCCAAATTTTTCGGCTGGGAAAATTTCTTTATCGCCTGCGTCCTGATCGCCATACCCGGGATATTGCTGCTGTTGAAATTTGCCCCCTGGTCTTCGCAGACAACAACTCAAAGGGCGGACTGAAAGGCATCTTAAGCTATGCCGCACCAATCAATCCCTCAAGTACTTTCAGCCATAGAGGGTCATTCGCATACAGCGATTCGGGATGCCATTGCAGGCCCAGCATGAATCTTGAGTCTTTGTTCTCTATCGCTTCTATCATGCCGTCAGGGGCGGCGCCGATTGCCCGGAGACCGGGGGCGACTTCCTTAACGCCCTGGTGATGCGAACTGTTCGTTTCCGTCTCGGTCTTCTGCAGCAGGCAGGCCAGGAGGGTATTGGGTTTGATGCTCACTTTATG
>CAYSSF010000188.1:0-7889 GCA_964433455.1 uncultured Syntrophaceae bacterium | reverse complement strand
GCCACGGGGATGTCTATGACCGCTACCTCGTGAGGCTCAAGGAGATGCGGCAGTCGAACCGGATCGTACGGCAGGCCGCCCGGATGCTGCCCGACGGTCCGTTCGCCGCCGTTGACGCCCCGCTGGTTGTGCCGCCGCCGAAGGAAGAGGTGGGCCGGGATATCGCGGCGCTGATCCGCCATTTCAAGATCATGGAAGGGGGATTCCGGCCCCCTTGCGGCGAGGTTTATGCCTCCATCGAATCGTCGAAAGGAGAACTCGGTTTTTATCTGATCAGCGACGGGAGCAACAAACCCTTCCGGATGAAGATCAGACCGCCCTCCTTCATCAATCTGGCCGCGCTTCCGCCGATGATCGAAGGACAGATGGTCGCCGATGTCGTCGCCGCGATCGGCAGCATCGACATCGTTTTAGGGGAGATCGACCGATAGGTTCATTATGACAGACATCATTTTCAGTTCCTGGCAGAACGAACGGTTTGACGGCGGCGAGGCCGTTGAGCCGGGCAACACACCTCCCGTGAAGGTGAAGCTGGCCGCCGAGTTCAGCCCCGGGGAGCGGATCAAGGCCCTGATGGGTTGGGACGGCATCGTGATTCGCGACGACGACGTCGACATCGTCGACATGTGCGCCAGGTATGCGGAGGCGGTGCAGTCGGAGTCCTGCGGCAAGTGCTTTCCCTGCCGCGTCGGCACCCGGATTGTCGCCGATTGGCTCAAGGAGATCGCCGCCGGAGAGGGAAAGGAGTCCTATCCTGGGAAAATCAAAGAGTTGGCCACCTCCATCCGGGACGGATCCAAATGCTCGATCGGTCAGACGGGAATGGTTCCCCTTCTCCACGCACTCCACCATTTTCCCGAGGCCTTTGCCGCGGCGATCGCGGAACAGAAGAAGGCCAGGGAGGGCCGCTACCGCTTCTCCGTCACGGCTCCCTGCGTCAGCGTCTGCCCGAGCAGTCTCGACATCCCCCGGTATGTGGAGGAGATCCGCGAACAGCGATTCGCCGAATCCCTGGCAACCATCCGGCAGGGCGTCTGCATGGCCGGAACGCTGGGAAGGGTCTGCATCCGTCCCTGTGAATCCAACTGCCGCCGGGCGAATATCGATGAAGCCATCTCCATCAAATGGCTGAAACGGTATGTCGCCGATTATGAAATCGAAAAAAACAGACATCCGGAGATCCAAAACGCCCGGCCTAAAGAAGGAAAAAAGGTGGCGGTCATCGGCGCCGGCCCTGCGGGTTTGTCCTGCGCCTACTACCTGGCCCGGAAGGGGTATCGGGTTACCATCTTCGAGAAACTGCCGGAGCCCGGCGGCATGGCCGCCGTGGGCATCCCCGATTACCGCCTGCCGCGGGCCGTCCTCCGCGGCGAAGTGGAGATCGTCCGGGAGGCCGGAGTCGAGATCCGCTATGGCGTCGAAATCGGGAAGGAGATCAAATTCGCGGATATCCGGAAGGATTACGATGCCGTCTTCATCGGTGTGGGCGCCCAGGGCAGCTCGCCGATGGGGGTGGAGGGTGAAGAGAAGAACTACCGCGGGTTCATCTCCGGGGTGCAGTATCTTCTGGACATCAATCTGGGAAGAGATCCCTACCCGGAAGGGAAAAAAGTGGTGGTCGTCGGCGGCGGCAACGTCGCAATTGACTGCGTGCGCTCCTCCTTCCGGATCGGGAAGCCGGACGTAAACCTCGTCTACCGGAGATCGAAGGCGGAGATGCCCGCCGACCCGGTCGAGATCCAGGATGCCGAAGAGGAGAAGGTGACCTTCCACTACCTCTGCAATCCGACGAAAATCCTTGAGAAAGACGGAAAGGTCGTCGGAGTGGAATGCATCCGCATGGAACTCGGCGAACCGGATCAAAGCGGCCGGCGAAGGCCCGTACCCGTACCCGGTTCTGAATTCGTTATCGAGACGGATATCCTGATCCCGGCCATCGGTCAGAAGGTGGATTATTCCTTCATAGAGGAGGCGGACGGCGTCCGGCTTTCGAAATGGAAGACGGTGGATTCCGACGCGGAAACCTTTGTCACCTCGCAGCCTGGGGTTTTCGCCTCCGGCGACTGCGTGACCGGTCCCGATGTGCTGGTCCGGGCAACGGGCAACGGCAAGAGGGCGGCCGAAAAAATCGACCTCTACCTGACCGGCGGTAGGGTGGAAGCTTCGATCGACGAGAGGTTCAGAACCCTTTTTTCCACCCTCGGGGTATACAACAAAAGGGAGAAGCTCGGCGTCATCGGCGGTCTCAAGCGGGCGCACCTGCCGATGCTCGACCCGGAGGAGCGAAAGCAGAGCTTCCGGGAGGTGGAAGCGGGTTACACGACTCCGATGGCGCAGGGCGAGGCCGCGCGCTGTCTCCGCTGCTACAGGATCGGCATGATCGCGCTCGGAGATGAACGGTAAGGAATGGACATGATACGGTTAACAATCGACGGAAAAGAGATCGTCACGCGGGAGGGGAACACCATCCTCCAGGCGGCCCGGGAAGCAGGCATCGCCATCCCGACCCTCTGTTACCATGAGCAACTCTCCCCCATCGCCTCCTGCCGGCTCTGCGTCGTTGAAGTCGAAGGCTATGAGCAGCCGATGACCTCCTGCACGACACCGGCCGTGGAGGGTATTTCCGTCGTCACAAGATCGGAGCGGCTCCTGAAGATCCGGCGGGAGATCCTGAACCTCCTCCTCACCGCGCATCCTCTCGATTGCCCCCAGTGCGACAAGGGAGGCGAATGTCGCGTTCAGGAGCTTGCCTACGAACACGGCATCGAAAAGGCCGATTACACGGCCCTCCGGATAGACCGAAAAGAGGCGTACGCCACGCCGCTGATCCGTTACTGGGGGCTTAGGTGCGTCCTCTGCGGGAGATGCTACCAGGCATGCAGGGAGGTGTCGGGAAGGGCGGCGATCGACATCAAGGGACGCGGCTTCGAGGCCCGCATCGCCCCGACGGAACTGAACGACTGCATCTCCTGCGGTGAGTGTCTCTCCCTCTGCCCGGTCGGCGCCCTCACGGAAGCCCTGAGCCCGGTCAAAGGGAGGTACTGGCAGAGCGAACGAACCGATACCGCCTGCCCCCATTGCGGTTTCGGATGCCGGCTGACGCTGAACGTTATAGATGGGAAAATCATCAGCAAGGTGATCAGCGAGACGAACCTTCCGCCCAACAACACCTCCCTGTGCGTCCGAGGCCGTTTCGGCTACGATTTTGCGAACCACGAGGCGAGATTGACGGAATCTTTTCAACGGATCAACGGCGAGAAAAAGGGCGTCGAACGCGAAGAGGCGCTGAGGATCGCGGCGGAGAACCTTCAGCGGCTCTCCGCTGACGGAAAGGGGATCGGATTGATCGTTTCCCCGCGGGCAACCAACGAGGAGATCTTCCTGATCTCACGGATTGCGGCGCTCTTCAAGAACGGCCGCGTCGCCTCCGCCGCGTGCTACCATACGGGAAAAGTGGCCGCAGCCTTCCGGCGGATGGGGATAAGCCCCGGCTACCGTTATGATAGGATACGAACCTGTAAAACGATCATCGTCGCCGGCGCCGATCTGCTGGTCAACAACCATCTGCTTGCCAACAAGGTCCGGGAGGCCGTCCAATGGAACGGCGCCAGGGTGATCGTCGTTGACCCGCTCCCCAGCGCGCTGACCCGTATCGCCGACGTCCATTTGAAGATTGCACCCGGACAGGATGCCTCGGTTTTCAACGTCTTCTCCCGAAAGCTGATCCTGGACGACAAGTACGACAAAGATGCGGAAACCTTTGATGGTTTTCTTGAATTGAAGCAAACCTTCGCGGCAGTGGACGAAGCGGCCCTGCTGATGCCGGACGGTGTGGCAGCGGAGATGGACAAGGCCTACGGTCTGATCCGGGATGAGGTAGATACAGCGGTTATTTTTGCCTCCGGCATCACGAACAGCGGGGAGAGTCTCGATGCACTGCTGAATTTTTGCCTGTTGAAAGGTCTCCACAAGCGGGGGTTGATCATGCCGGCCGCGCTACAGGCCAATGCCGTGGGTGCGGTTTCCATCCTGAAGGATATGGCCTCACCCGATGAACTTCTCCGCAATTCTGAAATATCCGGGCTCTTCATCTACGAGGATGACCCGTTTCATTACCTGAACGCAGCGGAGGTCAAAAAAGGGCTCGTCCAAAAGGCATTTATCGCGGTATGCGATCTGCTGCCGACGGCCGTCATGGATTTTGCCCATCTGGTCGTACCCACCGTCGGTTTTGCCGAAAAGGAAGGCGCCTTCATCTCCGGCGACGGCAGCCTGCGGGCCGTCAAGAGGGCCTTGGGGACGGCAACCGGATATGAATTTCTCAATGACCTGCTCGGCCGTCTGGGAGGGAAACGGTACAACAGCCCGGCAGAGATCAATAATGAACTTCGGGAGTTGGGCATCATCAACGAAGAGGGCGACGCAGGAGAGGCGCCGGTGAGCGGCAAGGCAAGGTTTGCGGCATCATCTCCCCCGCCCGGCACACCGGCGCCCGGAGAGACCGGAAAATACCGGCTGATCCTTCGCGACATCTTCATGAACCACCACCTCTGCGATCTTGAACCCTACGGGAAGGGTATCGCCCGTGTGCAGGAGGATCAACTCTTCCTGTCGCCGGAAGATGCCGCCTCCCTCGGTATCGCCGACGGAGAGTCTCTTCTTATCGAAGGCGCCGACGGCGCCATGACCAGACCGGCTACGATCAAGGCGGGGATGAAGGCGGGTGTTCTGGAGTGCCTTCTCGGGGGCGCCTTGCGGCAAGGTGTCCCCATACGCGGCGAGGTGTTGGCACTTTCGTTGCGGCCTTCCAAGGTGATTGCGGTGTCCGTCCGGAAAGTTTAACTTTAACGGGTCCTTTAAGGTTTGATATGGAACTGTACTATTTTATTCTGGAAGTGGTCCTGAAAAACCTGGTCGTCATTTCGCTCCTGATGCTCTTTGTGGCCTATCTCACCCTCATGGAGAGAAAATTCCTGGGCTACCTCCAGGTCCGGCTGGGGCCCAACCGGGTAGGGACGTGGGGATTGCTCCAGCCCATTGCGGACGGGATCAAATCCTTCGTCAAAGAGGATATCATCCCGACCAACGCCGACAAGCCCGTTTACGTGATCGCTCCGATGATCTCGTTTGTCGCCGCCCTTTCGATGTTTGCGGTCATTCCATTCGGCGGAAGCGTTACCCTCTTCGGGCGCGAGATCCAGTTGGTGATTGCGGACGTGGATATCGGGATCCTCTACATCTTCGCGATGGGGACCCTGGGGGAATACGGCATCGTGCTGGGGGGCTGGTCATCGGGCAACAAATACGCCATCCTGGGGTCGCTTCGGGCGGCGGCGCAGATGATCAGTTACGAAGTCGCGCTGGGGCTCATCGTGATCGGAACGATCATCCTTTCCGGTTCGCTCCGTCTGACCGAAATCGTGGAAGCCCAGCGGGATGTCTGGTTTATCGTCTACCAACCCTTTGCCTTTCTTTTGTACATTGTGGCCGCTCTGGCCGAGATCAACCGAACGCCTTTCGACATGCCCGAATCGGAAAGCGAGCTCGCCTGCGGATTCAACATCGAATACAGCAGCATGAAGTTCGCCCTTTTCATGATTTCCGAATATGCCCATCTGGTCACGGTCGCCGCACTGACCACGACGCTCTTCCTGGGCGGCTGGCTGGGGCCGGTGTTGCCCGGACCGGTGTGGTTCATCCTGAAAACGTTGTTGATGATCTTCCTCTTTATCTGGATCAGGGGCACCTTTCCGCGGATGCGATACGACCACATCATGAAATTCGGCTGGAAATTTCTCTTTCCGGCGGCGCTTGCCAATGTGGTGATCACCGCCTTTATCGTGGCGCTGAGATAGAGAGGCTTTTATGATACTCCCTCTGCTGAAAGGGCTGAAACTGACCTTAAAGACTTTTTTTTCCAAGCCGGTGACGATACGCTACCCGGAGGAAAAAAGGGCTATATCGCCCCGCTGGCGGGGGATGCACTATTTTGAAAAAAACGAGAAGGGTGAGACCGCCTGCGTGGCCTGCGGGCTATGCGTTGCCGCGTGCCCTTCGCACTGCATCACGCTGGAAATCCGGGAGCGTGAAGATGGTTCCCGATATCCCGAAAAATACGAAATCGACGCCCTCCGATGCATCTACTGCGGCTTCTGCCAGGAGGCCTGTCCGGTCAATGCCATCAAACTGGGTCAGAACTATGAGAATGTTCATTGCGCGAGAAAAGATTTCCTGCTGACGAAAGAAAGCCTGCTTTCCACCAAAGGATGAAAAGATGGATGCCCTCGGATTCAAATTCATACTGTTCATGATTATGGCGCTCGTGGTCATCGTCTCTTCCGTGCTGATGGCAACCCGGAAAAATCCCGTTCACAGCGCGCTGTGGATGATCGTCACCTTCCTTGCGATGGCCGTTATTTATCTGCTGCTCAATGCCCCGTTCATCGCAGTGGCCCAGGTCATGGTCTATGCCGGCGCGATCATGATGCTGATCCTCTTTGTCATCATGATGGTCAACATGGACAGGGGGAATGAGGAGGAGACCACCAAAAAAGCCTGGTCGTTCGGAAAAAAGATGGCCGGAGCGCTCCTGATGGTCATCTTGCTCGTCGAATTGCTCTTCGGCGCGCTGTTTTACCGAATGACGGCCAGGGTCGGCGATTATCCGGCCGATGCGGTTGCCGCCGCGGGGAATGCAAAAACGGTAGGGGCGCTGCTGTACGGTCAGTATCTCTTTCCCTTCGAGATTGCGTCGATCCTGCTTTTGATCGGTATCGTGGGGGCCGTCGTCATTGCCAAACGGAACAAATGACGGCGCGTTCATCATCAACAGGAGTAAGAAATGGTTCAGGAAATCCCTTCCGGCTTATGTTTGGTCTTGAGCGGCATCATTTTTTCGATCGGCGCGATCGGAGCGATCACCCGCCGAAACGTGATCGT
The DNA here is from genome assembly GCA_964433455.1 of uncultured Syntrophaceae bacterium. GTDB lineage: Bacteria > Desulfobacterota > Syntrophia > Syntrophales > UBA5619 > UBA5619. The sequence continues at coordinate 950 of CAYSSF010000188.1, read as the reverse complement.
CATCTTCATGTGCATCGAACTCATGTTAAACGCGGTTAATCTGGCATTCATCGCCTCCGGAAACGCATTTTCCTCCATGGACGGAACGGTGTTCGTTTTTTTCATCATGACCGTCGCCGCGGTGGAGGCCGCCGTCGGTCTGGCCATCTTCGTGATGGTCTTCCGCCTTCAGGGAACGGTCAACGCCGATGAAGTCAACCTGTTGAAAGGCTGAGAAGATAGATGTAAGGCGCAAGGTGCGAGGCGTAAAAACCCTCATACCCCTTACGGTTTACCCGTTCGTTGTTCATTTGGAGTTTTTCCATGGCTGAACTGATCTGGCTGATACCCTGTTTTCCTGCATTGGGATTCATCATCAACGCTTCCCTCGGAAGTCGAACCTCCCGGAGCTTCGTTTCCTGGGTCGCCTGTCTTGCGCTCTTTTTCTCCTTTTTGGCATCCCTTGCCGTCCTTGTCCAGTTTCTGGATATGCCGGCCGCGGCCAGGGTCTTTGAGACCGACCTCTACACCTGGATCGCCTCGGGTGAATTCAGCGTGCCGATCGGTTTCAGAATCGACGCCCTTTCGGTGATCATGTGCCTTGTGGTCACGGGGGTGGGGTTTCTGATCCACGTCTATTCGATCGGCTATATGCACGATGATCCCGGTTTCAAGCGCTTCTTCATCTACCTGAACCTCTTTGTCTTCATGATGCTTCTTCTGGTGACGGGGAACAACCTGCTGCTGACGTTCGTCGGGTGGGAAGGGGTGGGCCTCTGTTCCTATCTGCTCATCGGCTTCTGGTACGAAAAAGATTCGGCGGCCACCGCCGGCAAAAAGGCATTTATTGTCAATCGGATTGGCGACTTCGGCTTTCTGTTGGGCATCTTTCTGCTGTTTGTCACGCTGGGGGCCGAGGGGGTGTGGACGCTGAATTTCGGGGAGATCCAGAAGAGCGCCCACTTGCTGAA
>CAYSSF010000187.1:0-7945 GCA_964433455.1 uncultured Syntrophaceae bacterium | reverse complement strand
AAGAGGGGCTTCTGCCCTTGTTATAAACCGATTCGTTAAGTCAATGACATTGACTTAATTATCATTGATCTGCCCCAATGGCTGGAGTAATCTGTCTCCAGCCTCTCGGCGGTCAAGCGGCGAGCAGTCGTGTTTCTGGCATTGAGTTGAAGTCAACCTGAGGCATTTGTAAAAAAACATTTAAAGAAGTTACTCTTTTTCGAAAGCCACAAGGACAAGGACAAGGGGATGGCCGGCATGCTGGAGGTGCGAAACTGATGATTGCCAGGGAATGGATAGACCTCCTCAAGGTCCTGCACGGCGCCTTCAACGCTATGGTAGCCTTTGCCTTCCTGTACCAGGGATGGCTCGGGCTGAAGATCAGAAAGGCGAGGAGGGGCGGAGGCGCCAAGGATTTCGGCGCCATCAGACGGCACCGGGGCAACGGCCCCGTCCTGGCGCTTTTGGGCGTCCTGGGGTATGCAGCGGGTGCGACGCTGATCGCCATCGATAAGGGGCTTGTTTTCGAGTATCCCGTCCATCACCTCGTGGGGCTCGTGATCGTCATTCTCCTGGCGGCCACCTTCTTTGTCTCCCGGAAGATCACAGGCCCGGTTTCTCCCTGGCGAACCCCGCATTTCCTGCTGGGCCTGGCCGTCCTGGGCGCGTACCTGGTGCAGCTCTTTTTGGGCCTCAATATCCTGCTGTGAGTGCCAATGGGCGGCGGCCCATCCCTGATAGATTTGCCATACCATTTTACCTCCTTTGAATCACCATTGTCTTCCGCAGCCGCCCAGGGTATCTTATCCCGCAAGCGGACAAAAAGCGTGAGAAAAGGTGGCAAATCATGACAAGGAATGCGGTGGGTTTCCTGCTCTCGCTGATGCTGCTCCTGCTGGCCCTGGGGAGTTCCGGATGCGTGGCCTCGGAAAAAAAAGCCGTGGCGGATGTGCCCCGGATGCCGGCAGAGGGGTTGAAATCCCGTCTGGGCGATCCATCGCTCACGGTGATCGACGTCCGGGCGAACGGCGACTGGAAAGAGAGTTCGGCAAAGGTCAAAGGGGCCATCCGTGAGGATGCCAATAGCGTAGCGGACTGGGCATCCGACTATTCCAAGGACAAGACGATCGTCCTGTACTGCGCCTGACCGAGCGAAGGAACCAGCGCCAGTGTGGCGCGGAAACTGATCGACATGGGGTTTAAAACGGTTTATGCCCTCAAGGGCGGCTGGAATGAGTGGGAAAAAGCCGGTTATCCGACCGAGCCGAAGTAGGAGAGGCGGATCTTGTTCATCTCGACGCCGGGCATGCGGCCCGGAGGCAGAGGAAGGAGAGGGTCAGAGTGATGATGAGAAAGCTGTGCATTCGGCCGCTGATGTGGGTGCTGATCATATCGCTTGCACTGCCGGCCGGGGGCTTCGCCCAAGGAGACGCCGAGGCCCCGGCGGTATTCCGGCAGGAGGAAATGGACCAGATGTTGGCCCCGATCGCCCTCTATCCCGACTCCCTGCTGGTTCAGATTCTGATGGCGGCCACCTATCCTCTCGAAGTCGTGGCAGCGGCGCGATGGGTGAACGCAAATCCCGGCCTCAAGGACGACCCGTTGGCCGAGGCCATGGAGCAAAAGGATTGGGATCCAAGTGTAAAATCCCTGGTGAACTTTCCCTCGGTGCTGGCCATGATGAATGACCGGCTCGACTGGATGCAGAAGCTGGGGGATGCCTTCCTGGCGCAGGAGGAGCAGGTCATGTCCACGGTCCAGTCGCTGCGGGAGAAGGCATACGCCCAGGGCAGCCTCCGGACGTCGGGCAATCAGAATGTCATCGTCCAGGAGAAAGAGATCATCATCGAGCCGGCCAGTCCGGATGTCATCTATGTTCCCGTTTACGATCCGTACGCGGTGTACGGCCCCTGGTGGTATCCCGCCTATCCGCCGTATGCTTTTTATCCGCCCGGTTTTATCGCCGGGAGCAACGTCCTTTTTTTCGGTACGGGTGTGTTTTTCGGAGTTTCCTGGGGGTACGCCTGGGGAGGATTTGACTGGCATCGCCGCCATACATTTATCCATGTCCATCAGCATGACCGGTTTAACCGGCGCATCGATCGCCGGCGTTATGCCGATCGATTTGCGGTGGGACCCGATGGCCGCGGCAGATGGAGGCATGACCCGGTCCACCGAAAGGGGGTCGTTTACCGGGACAGGATCACCCGTGAGCGGTTCGGACAAGGGACACGGCCCGGTGCGGGGACTCGGCAGGAGTTCCGCGGACGCTTTCCCGACGGGGGGGCGAGGGGGTCGGGGAGTGCCGATCGACCCGCCGTGGTGAGGCCGCCGAGGGGTGTGCCCGGCCGTGACGGCGCGCCCCCAGGGGGGGTGAGGGTTCTCCCCGGTCAACAGGGACCCGGGAGTGGCCGCCCCGCCATCCTGGCGCCAGGGCGTCCCGCCGTCCCGCCATCCGGCCCCGCTCCCCGGCTGGAGCGCCGGGCGCCGGAGCGCCCGACAGCGGCGCCGCAAAGGCCGCGTAGCGTCTTCGACCGGCCGGAACGAAGCGGCAGCGAGGCGGGATCGAGCAGTCAGCGGGGCCGGGAAAGCCGTCAGCGCATGTCCGTGCCGCGCCCGTCCGCCCCTCCCGGGGGCGGGGGCGTGGGTCGTCCCGGCGGGGGCGGGCGCGGAGGCGACGCCGGATCTCCCCGCGGGAGAGATGGCGGCGGAGGCGACCGCGGCGGGATGAGAAGATGAGAGATCGAGGATCGAGGCTATCCAGGAACGGCCTGAAGGAGGAGAAGGATCATGACTCCGTTTGTTTCTGATCAGAAAATCGGTCGTCAACGGCAATGCGGTATTGCGATCGGTACGGCCCTGCTGCTTCTGCTTTTCGCGTGCGCATCGGTCCATGCAGCCGCCGTCAGTGGCCCGTGGCAAAAGACCTTTCATTCCCCCGTGGAGGCGGTCAACGCAATGATCGCCGCCGTCAAGGCTCATGATGTGAAGACAATGACGGCGATTCTTGGCCGGGGCAGCAGAGGCATTGTCTACTCCGGAGACGAGGCAGCCGACCGGGAGGACCGTGAGAAGTTCGCCAATGCCTACGAAGAGCGGCACAGGATCGAAATGGTCAGTGACACCCGGGCGCTCCTGCGCGTGGGGAACAACGACTGGCCGATGCCGATTCCGATCGTGAAGCGGGGAACATCCTGGCGCTTCGATACGAAAGCGGCCAGAGAGGAGATCCTGAACCGGAGAATCGGCAGGAACGAACTCGACGTGATGCAGGTCTGTCTGGCTTACGTTGACGCCCAGCATGAGTATGCCCTTCAGGATGTGGATGGCGATGGCCTGCTCGAATATGCCCAGAAGTTCGAGAGCGATCCCGGCCTGAAGAATGGTCTCTACTGGGAGATAGCGGAAGGCGAACCGCCAAGCCCCTGCGGGCCGCTCATCTGCAGGGCTTCAAAAGAAGACAACGGAAAGAAGAGGCCCTTCGGCGAGTCGGAACCTTACCACGGCTATTTCTATAGGATCCTGAAGGCGCAGGGGACGAATGCCCCGGGCGGCGCCTTTGACTATGTCGTTAATGGCAGGATGATCGGAGGCTTTGCACTGGTTGCCTACCCGGCACGCCACGGTATCTCGGGAATCATGACCTTTATCGTGAATCAGGACGGCCATGTCTATGAAAAGGATCTCGGAAGGAACACAACCGCAAGCGCCGAATCCATGAAGGTGTTCGATCCCGATGGCACCTGGAAAAAGGTGGAGCCCAAAACCGATTCGCCTTCCCCGTTTCCCAAGCCGTGACCCTGCCTCCGGCACGGCCGGAGGCCTTCTGGTGATTGATAACAGCGGAATCATCACCACCTATAACGATAAATTCCTTTCCATGTGGCATATTCCGGAATCGCTTGCCGGAAAACGGGACGACAGGATTTTGCTGGAGAATGTGCTCGGTCAGCTCACGGACCCGGATGGCTTCATTGAAAAGGTCAGGGAGCTTTACGCAGCTGAGACCCGGAAGCTGATCCAGATCGACAGCCTCACCGTGAATCTCTTCAATTTACAGGAGAACACGTTGAGCGTTGCCTATGTTTTCGGGTTGAAATCGACACGGGCCGTTTCTTCACGGTGAACCGGCGGCTTTGCGGGATGGTCGGCAGGACGGAGGAGGAGCTGCTGGCCACCACCTTCCTGGCGATCACGCATCCGGAGGATATCCATCTGCATGAGAAAAAAACGCAGATGATGCTGTCCGGGCGGATCGACCACTACAGCCTGGAGAAGCGCTACCGATTTCAAACACTTCAACGACGCCTATGGCCATGTCGAGGGAGACCAAAGACAGGGTTTGTTGTGAGTCATGATCGATTTTTATGAACAGGATCATCAGGATCATTGGACGCCGTTAGATAGAGGGTTAGACAGTAAAGAAAAAGGGTCGACAGGCCGAAATAGACCAGTACCCGCGTCACCTCTTGCGTAAAGAAACCGCCGATTGCCAGAATGCCATAGATGCCCAGGGCAGCAAGATGTCCCACAACAAACCAGGCCGTAAATTTCGATAACCGCCCGCCCCTGCCGGGCATGGCCCCCTTCCAGAGGAGCATTCCTCCCGGAAAGAGAAAATACCAATCCACGGGCCAGAAAACCCACAGATTGGCATTGTGGCGCACCACCGTATGTTCGGAAAAGGCCCAGGCCAGGGTTAAGTAGAGGCCGAACACGCCGGATACCGCCCCCCAAACGGCCAAAGCAAGACCAAAAATCCTCATGCCCGTTTTCCGGAATGGGGTTTTCAGGTAGAGAGCCATGCCCAGCAGTAGTGGGGTTCCCAGAAACAGACAGAAAATCAGATAGCCATTGTAAGGCGCGTTCACAGGGTCGGGATAATGGGTCAAGGTCGTCGTGCCGGATAAGAGCCTTTCACCCGCACGCACATGCCCGTCATCGTCATAGGCAGGCAGCGACAGGAGATATTCCCGCAGTTTAAGGGGGATAAACATCTCTTCCCATTGGGAGATGCCGCGGTCGACTTCACGATTGAGAAGCACGTCCTGACCCATGGCCAGGATGGGCGCAGAGGCGTTGTAACTCATGACTTTGTCTCGGAATGTGGCGCCGCTTTCCTTCCCCTGGAAGCCTGCGGCAATCTTCCCACCGAGGGCCTTGTCGATAAAGTCGCGCGGTCTCGTTGAACAGTTGTCGGAAAAAAACAGATAGCGATAATAGCGCCGGTCCGGCTGGGCCTCGCGGTTCAGTTCCAAAAGGAGAGCCGCCTTTTGTCTGTCCGTCATATTGAGTCGCTCCTGCACAAGCCACCGTTGCTCCATATCGGAAACCCGGACCTCGAATCGGGTAGGCGAAATCTCCAGGTGATAGGGCAGGAGACCGCGCAGAAACTTCATGATGAAACCTGGCTGATTGAAGTTAAATGCCCCCCAGTTGTAGGCCACGTCGATATTGTTGGAGGGGTCGACGACGCGGATCATCGTATGACCGTATTTCGTATAGACCTCGGCGCCTGCCCCGCGCGTAAGAAGATAAATCTCAACATCACCGATATTCGCGGTGGCGGGCGGGATAAAGCTTGCGCTTGCCCAGGAAAAAACGGGGAGGGCCAGAAAGAAGATCAGAGCGCAAAGGCAGGTGCGGTGCTTCATGCCAGCGGGTAAACCTCCGGGCTACAGAAAATCCCGGCGCAGCGGCGTGAAGGTGTCGATCAGCCTGACGGTCGGGGTCAGCAGTTGAATCCGGTGGGGTAGGTCGGGGGGCACGGCCACCATGTCGCCCGGAACGAGCCGGCGGGACTCCTCGCCGATGAAGAACATCACCTCGCCCTCGGCCACATAGCTCACCTGCTCATGGGGGTGGGTGTGGGGAGGGTCCGGATTCGCCGCCGGCCCACCCGCAAAATCAAAAGCGACCATCAGGTGATCGGTATGGAGGATGCGGCGCGTCCTCCCCGGCATGAACTCGACTGCCTTTCCCTCGGAAATTTTGTTCAGATCCATAGAGGCTCCTTATTCGTCTTGGCCGGTCCGCGCCGGCGAGGGCGGTGACCGGTGAGGCTCGGGCTTTTCCGAGGCCGTTGACCATTGGTTGTCAAATTCCATCTGTGGCGTCAACAGGGTATTTACAGCATCCCGTCAGAGTTTGTAGGCCTGCTTCGCCAGCCGGTACGCGAGATCGCGGGCCACCTCGGCCGCCTCGTCCTCGTCGAGCTGATGCCGGCTGACGCCGCTGGGTGGGATCGCTCGGAAACAGCCGGTCCTCGTCCATGATGATGGTTCGTCCCATCGCGCATCCTCCTGTCAGTCCATTACGGGTTTCCGGATATCACAAAGCGGAGGCAAAATGAACCAAAATGATCTCAGCATCACGAGGTGCGGCAGTCACAAGTCTTGTTGCCAATTTTATCTTGGTAAAATCAAGGAAATGGTGGTATCCCTCGAACCGGAATATTTCCTTTGAAGTATCAACGGAAATGGCGAATAGAAAATCCGGCCGCCCCTTTGTCGTTGTGGCCTTGCAGATTAGATGAACCACCGGCACGAAGGGACTGAAGCTGTCCGTTTCATCCACGTTGAGGAGGGAATCATCCCATGCGCATCGACCTCTTGGAGGCCTTCGGGCTCGATCCGAACGTTATCGCGATCCTCAAGCGGAAATACGGCGAGCGGCTTCTCCTGATCCAGGAGCGGGCCTTCAAGGAATGCCGGATCCTCAACGGCGGCAACTTCCTCGTCTTCGCCATCACCTCCTCCGGCAAGACCCTCTTCGGCGAGATCCTCGCCCTCTTTTACGGCAGCAAAGGCAAGCGTGTCTTCTACCTCGTCCCCACCAAGGCCCTGGCCCAGCAGCTCTCCCATGTCCTGAACCTGCCGCCCGCCGCCGTCGCCGCGCTGGCCAGGGATATCCTGTGGCATCCAAGAACCATCGAAAAGATCAGCGCCCTTTCCCAGCGACTGATCTACGGCGTCACCGAAAAGGGACTCGCCCTCTCGAAGATCCGCCTCCGGGGGCTGGGCCGAACATACATCAACTGCCTGGTCGACGAGAGCTACGACACGCCGAAGGCCATCAGTAGGAGACAACAATTTGAAGGATTATAATGCCTAACTTCTATCAATCCAACGCCACTGAATACCACGACAGAACCTTCGCCGTAGATCCAGCTTCTTTTTTATCACCACTGACGGCTAAGCTGGCGGCAGGGGCGTTTGTCCTGGATGTCGGGTGTGGGTCGGGGCGGGATCTGTTGTGGCTGAAAAACCACGGCTTTAGGGTCATGGGTTTCGAACGGTCGCCCGCCTTGGCTGATCTAGCCCGGAAGGGCGCCGGGTGCGAGGTCATTGAAGGCGATTTCACGACCTATGACTTTTCGGCGATCCGGGCCGATGCGATCATCTTGATCGGGGCGCTGGTCCATGTGCCCCTATCGGATTTTGCAGCCGTTTTGGGGAATATCGCCGCGGCCCTGAAGGCGGACGGGCTGATCCTGATCACGGTCAAGGAAGGGGAGGACAGATCTGAAGGGGCGGACGGCCGGATCTTTTATCTCTATCGGGATCACGATCTGCGAACCGTTTTCGCCGCGCTCGGCTTTGCGATTCTCGAATTTTCGCGGGATGTTTCCAAAATGAGGACCGGCGAAATCTGGTTACGGTACCTTCTGAAAAAGGGCGCGGCATCATGACGGGGATTGAAGATAAACGGGAATTTCAAGACGCTCCGCGTCTGTTCATCAGCCCGGATCAGGAACGCAGCCTCCTGGGGCTGATCAAGAGCGAGCTTGCCCGGAGCGACGCCGCCTGGTTCGCCTCGGCCTTCTATTCCCCGGGCGTTACCAATCTGCTAATCGCCGATTTCGAGCGCTTCGTCGAAAAGGGCGGCACCCTGCGGATTCTCCTCTCCACGATGGGAAACATCACCAAACCCGAATATTTCGCCTACATGCAAACCTTTCTTCCGG
>CAYSSF010000186.1:0-7956 GCA_964433455.1 uncultured Syntrophaceae bacterium | reverse complement strand
AAGAGGGGCTTCTGCCCTTGTTATAAACCGATTCGTTAAGTCAATGACATTGATTGTATACTCATATATCATGGAAGCATTACGTGCCAGTCTTATTGCCTTATCTAATACTTCAATACGTTCCTTGTTTCTCTGTTCAAGGCCATGATAGACGATCAGTCCCAGCACCGGAACAATAACCAAAAAGACGAGGAGCATTAATCTTGCGCGCAAGCTTGCAAATTGGGAATATTTTACTTTGCTTTTCATGATTTAATCTCTCCTGCTTATCCGTCATGAACGCCCACTGACACTTCAGAACTCCCGATGCAATGAAATATTATTGTATACAGAATATTAGAGGAATAATCTTGGGGGGGGGTAGCTCCTGTCGCTGTTTGAAACGTGCCTCTCTACACCGGGCGTAACATGGATTCCATTAAACATTATCCCACCTCTGTGAGAGGTAATATTGATGGAAAATTATGGGGATATTATAATCACTCAAGTTCGTTGCTAAACTTAATTATCCGAAAACTATTATAAAAATATCATAAAGTCAAGGGTGTAATGATCGCAGCCAGACGTTTTACCATTTGAAATCAAGCATTTTTTTCAAGGGCAACTTTTTGCTGACTTCAGGAAGGAACCCTCACCTCCGCTCATCCGAAAAATCACTCTCCCGAATCTGCACGTTAAGGTTGGTTATCAGCAAATTTCAGAATAATCCAATAGAATGTATCCCTTCGTATATTTAAGACTCCAGACAGGACCTCACCAGGTATCGGGATGAACACATAGGGGCAGCGTGGCTATTGGGCAAGGGAGTAATCATCTTGTTCCATTTCCATTGACACACAGAGGAGATCAATTTAAGGTCTCCATCGAACAGGAACCTGAAGGAGGAAGGAATAGTTATTGATAAATTTGCAGGCATAATATAGGTTTCCATTCAAGCCGCGTGATGACCGGGCCATCGAAGAGGCCGAAGCCAAGATCAAAGAACTGACGCGCGAGTCGAGGGAGCTGGCCTCCAAGGCCAAAGAAATCGAAGATGCCGTCTATGACCTCAAGGCCGTCAATCCGAACAGGAAAGCGAATGTGGATGACAGGACGCCGGAAATGCTCATGGATATTATCGAAGCCAAGGGAGGGGAAATAGACGAAGCACTGGCCGTACTACGAGGCAATAGGTAGCAGGAAAATGAAAGACAAAATACTCAAAGCAGCCAAAGATGTGTTCAAGACACGACTCAAGAACCGGTCAGGTTTGGCGGTTCACCTGGCTCCATGCCTGGGCGGCCATTTGTACGGGATCCCAGGGGCTGGAGAGCGGCGGCGTGTAACTGAGATCGAGGTCGTTCAAGGACTCCACGGTCATGCCGCTGTAAATGGATGCAGCCACCGTGTCAATGCGCTTGGAAACCTCGGCGCCGTATGCGCCGATGATCTGCGCACCCAACAGCTTGCCGGTTTTTTGATCGCCGGTGATCCGGATTCTCATTTTTTCCGCGTGCGGGTAATAGACCTTGTGATCCCACGTTTCCATATCCACCGACAGGGGTGAAAACCCTTCCTTCAGCGCTTCATCGTCCTTCAGGCCGGTTCGCGCGGCCACCAGATCGAAAATCTTGACGGACTGGGTTCCCAACGTACCGGCGTATTCCCGTTCCCCCCCTGCTGCGTTTTCACCGGCGACGCGGCCCTGTTTATGGGCGGTGGTGCCCAGGGGAAGATAGGTGTTTTTCCCAAGCAGCCGGTGATAGGTCTCCGCGCAATCGCCGGCTGCGTAAATATCCGGGATGCGGGTCTCCATGCGCCGGTTGACGCAAATGGCGCCTTTGACGCCGGTTTCGATGCCGGCGGATCGGGCTGGACCAGTCTCCGGCCGGCTGCCGACCGCCACCAGCACCATGTCCGCGGCAATGGTTTTGCCTGCGACCGAGCGCACCGAAAGTCCGTTTCCGTTGGATTCGATCCGTTCTACGGCAAAGCCGTTGAAAACCTGAACCCCTTGCCGCTCCAGTTCGGTACGCACGAGGTCGCCCAGCGCCGGATCAAAGGTTGTAAGAACGGAAGGCAAGAATTCGACCACGGAAACGGTAAGTCCGCGACGGGTCATGGCATCGGCCATTTCCATGCCGATATAGCCTGCGCCGATGATGACGATGGAGGCCGGACGGCGTGATGAGAGGTATTCCTGAAAGGCAAAACTGTCCGCCATCCATCTGAGAAAAAAGACACCCGGAAGATCGATGCCGGGAAGATTCGGGACAACGGAGACGCCTCCGGTGGCGATCACGAGCCTCTCATAGGAGAAAGTCCTGGTGCGGCCTCCCGCATCGGCGGCAAGAATGCGCTTCCGATCAGGGATGATCGCCGTGACGTGATGATCGGGAAACAGTTGGATCCCTTTTTGTTCGATTTCATCGGCGGTTCGATGGGCCAGGGTCTTCCAGTCGGAGACCTCGCCGCTCAGGTAAAACGGAAGCCCGCAGATGCTGAAATTGGGATACCGGTCCGCAAGGATCAGGTCGATCTCCGTATCGGGAGACAGCTCCCTGGCGCGGAGGCTTGCGCTGATTCCGGCATCGCTGCCGCCGATGACCACAAACCTGTTTCTGATCATGATGTGCCTCGTGAAAAAGACGGAACATAATATCCCTGTAGATGTTGCGGTGGTTTGTATCATGATTTTCCGGCGATTTCAAACGCCGTCGGAGAAAATCCTTCGATAAAGATCCGGGAAGATTACCTTGACAAGGGACACTTGCGATCATATCACCAAACAGCAATATAAGCGCGGTCATGGAAGCGTTTTCGGAGTGATGATCGGCCTCTCCGGTCCCGGAATCCTCAGGGCGGTTGTCCGGGGCTCCTGAAATTTCCGCTTGACAGGATCACCGGCGGTCACTATATTCCAAAGCAGAAATATTAAGGAGGCGCTGTCCGATCCAAACCGGGGGGGGGATCATCCGGGGATGGAAACCGCGGTTGCCGGTGCGGTGCGGTCGACGGCAAAGGAAAACAGGGGATGCCCTCGATGAAAGGAAAAATTTGATATCATGAAAGAAAAAACAAAACTGCTGATCATTGCGGCCGGATTCCTGGTAGCGTATTATATTCCCTGGGATCATGAGGTGATTCGCCGATCGGGCCTGGAGGCCTTCCTGATGCTCCAGGATTACGCCCGTGAGCATGTATTGACCTGCCTGATCCCCGCGTTCTTCATCGCCGGCGCCATCGCCGTCTTCGTTTCCCAGGCATCGGTTCTGAAGTATTTCGGCGCCCAGGCCAACAAGCTCCTCTCCTATTCGGTCGCCTCGGTCTCCGGGACGGTTTTGGCCGTCTGCTCCTGCACGGTGTTGCCCCTCTTCGCCGGGATCTACGTTCGGGGTGCGGGGATCGGTCCGGCCACGGCCTTCCTCTATTCCGGTCCGGCGATCAATGTCTTGGCCATCGTACTGACGGCCAAGGTTCTGGGCTGGCAGCTCGGCTTGGCCCGGGCGATCGGCGCGGTGATCTTCGCGGTCGTTGCCGGTCTGATCATGGCCTTCATCTTCCGGAAGGACGACGCCAGCCGGACGGCCGGGCAGATCTACCTTCCCGACGAGAACGGCAAGGAGCGCAAGCTCTGGAAGAATGCACTCTATATGCTGGTGATGGTCCTGATCCTCGTTTTTGCCGCTTTCGCGAAGCCTTCGGCGGACGACGCGACGCTCTGGCAATGGATCTTTGCCGCCAAATGGTACGTGACCGTGGCGCTGCTGATCGTTCTGGGGGTGATGCTGAAGGCATGGTTCGGCAAGGATGAGTTGACCTCCTGGGTCCAGTCGACCTGGGGCTTCGCGAAGCTGATCGTTCCGCTGCTGCTGGTGGGCGTCCTGGTCGCGGGGTTCCTGCTCGGCCGTCCCGGCCATCAGGCCCTGATTCCCGAGTCGGTCATCGCCGGACTCGTGGGGGGAAACTCCCTCTGGGCGAACCTTTTCGCCTCGATCTCGGGGGCGCTGATGTACTTCGCGACGCTGACGGAGGTGCCGATCCTCCAGGGGCTCATCGGCGCCGGGATGGGGAAGGGCCCCGCCCTGTCGCTGCTGTTGGCCGGCCCCGCGCTTTCGCTGCCCAGCATGCTGACGCTCTCGGGGATCATGGGCTGGAAAAAAACCCTGACCTACTGCGCCATCGTCGTGATACTGTCAACCACTGCGGGGATGGCCTACGGGTGGTTTGCAGCATAAGAGAGAGGAGGATGTCTTGCGGTCTTCCGCCGGGTCCGGGTGGAGATCCGGAACGGAATGAAAAGAATCCCTGATGTATTACTATTTTTCGCAAGAAGGAGATAAAATATGGATATCAAGATTTTGGGGCCAGGCTGCGTTAATTGTCAGAAGGTGGAGACGCTGGTCCGTGAAGCCGTTGCCGAGGCAGGCGTCAATGCGGACATCGAAAAGGTGAGCGACATCATGAAAATCGCCACATACGGCGTCTTCGGCACGCCGGCGGTGGTCGTGGACGGCGAGGTGAAGTCCGTGGGGAAAATCCCGAAGAAAGAAGAAATTCTGGCATGGCTCGGTAAAAAGGCGAAATAACCACAAGTACGGGATCAACCACACGACGCTCCAGATCCTGCCCTTCTCGGCCGGGGAGATTGAGCATTGCAGCCACTGCAATTGAGGGAACTTGAGAATCGGCTCTGTAGTCCATGACATCCCTTAAGTAACCATTCCCTCGGAGGACAAAACGTCGGCTTTGGCGTTGCAAGAGAGTGGATACTTATGATCCAGATTGATCTCGAAGTGGATACTTTTACCGGATACAATATATCCATATGGCAATACATAATGATTCCATTCTGCCTCTCGATTATTAATAGCATAATGGTACAAGATATTTAGATTATATTATCTTCATTGGCATGTCTCTTGCTTTTACTTTGTATAGCTTGTAAGCAATTCAATGAAAAGGAGACACAAACCATGAAGAAACTGATGACGGTTGTAGCGGTGATCGCCCTGGCGGCGATCGTGACTTCCCCGGCGATGGCCTACAGGGGGATGGGGATGGGGTACGGCAGCGGTCCCGGCAATGTTGCGGATATCGGTGCGGCGCGGGGGCTCGATTTGACGGCGGAGCAGACGGAGCAGATCAATGTCATGCGTGCGGCGCACCTGAAGGATATCCAACCCCTTCAGGACCAGATGCTCAGCAAGAGCAAGGAACTGAGGAACCTGTGGCTGGCCGCGACGCCGGAACAGGAGAAGATCAAGGCCCTCCAGAAAGAGGCCCGGGTGCTACGCGATCAGTTGACGGACAAGCGCACGGCCTACCGTCTAGAGGTGCGGAAGGTCCTGACGCCCGAGCAGCAGGCCAAGGTCCAGACTTACGGGACGGGACGGGGGATGTCGCGCATGGGCGGCGGTCCCGGCATGATGGGCGGTCACGCCCCAGGCTGGGGAATGCGGTAACATCCTGACGAACGGGTGAACCTCGTCGGGTGAATCGGCGGGGTCGCCCACTGAAAGCGGGAAGGGCGCCGCGCGGGACGTCGCGCTCTTCCCGTTCTTTTATGACCCGAGAACGATGCGTTTAAGAGCGGTTTCCAAACCGTCGATCGGCGAGTCGGCCTCTCGCGGGCGAGATAAAAAAAGGAGGGCATAAGCAGTGGCCTTGATTTCAGCGGAACAGATCAGCAAGGATTACCGGGTGGGGGAGGTGACGGTCCAGGCCCTCAGGGATGTCAGTTTCGAGATCGAACCCGCCTCGTTTGTATCTTTCATCGGACCTTCCGGGAGCGGCAAAACGACCCTTTTGAACCTGATAGGCTGTCTGGACAAGCCGACGGCGGGGATCCTGACGGTGGCCGGGGCGGACGTCGCCACCCTGAACCGCAAGGCGAGCGCCGCCTTTCGGGGCCAGACCATCGGCTTCATCTTTCAGGATTTCAATCTTCTGCCCGTCTTGACGGTCTATGAGAACATCGAATACCCGCTCCTGATGGTTCAGAAACTCCCCTCCGAGGAGCGGCGGAAGCGGGTGACGGCCTTGTTGGCGGCCGTGGGGATGGCGGACCAGAAGGATAAGCGGCCCGACCAGATTTCGGGCGGGCAGAAGCAGCGGGTGGCCGTCGCGCGGGCGCTGGTGACGAACCCCAAACTGGTCCTGGCGGACGAACCGACAGCCAATCTGGACCACAATACGGCCTATATGGTCCTCAACCTCATGAAGCAGATGCGCGACGAATTCAAAACAACTTTCATCTTCTCGACCCACGACCCGAAGATCGTGGGGGAGGCGGAGATCATTTTTACACTCGAAGACGGCAAACTCAACGGGGCAAACGGGGCAAAGAAAAAGGGAGGGAACGGCCATGGTTAATCTTTTCAAAATCGCGATCCGGAATCTGCTCCGGTATAAAAGACGGACGCTTTTGACCGCCTCGCTGATCACCGTGGGGGTCGTCTTCGTCCTGGCCTTCGTCTCCGTGGCCGGCACGTTCAAGAACATGATGATCGGCCAGATCACGGACTCGATGATCGGTCACATGCAGGTGCATCGGAAAGGTTTTGTCGCCTCCATCGAGACGCTGCCTCTGAACCTCAACCTCAAGGGGGGCGCCATCGGCAGGCTGGAGAAGATCCTCGACGCCCAGCCGGAGATCGAGGCCTACTCGCCGCGGGTGAAGTTCGGCGGCATGTTCAGCAATTTTACCGAGACCTCCAGTATCCGGCTGACGGCGATCGATCCGGCCAGGGAGTTCAAGACGGTGCCGCTCCTCCCTGAACGGGTGCAGGAGGGCGGCAAAGAACTGAAACCGGGCGGCATCCTGATCCCGGAACTTCTCTCCCGTGGCATGAAAGTAAAGCCCGGCGACGCGGTGGTGATCGTGGCGACCAATGCGGACGGCTCGGTGAACGGCAAGCAGTTCACCGTGACGGGGGTGATGGAGAGCGCCACCGGCCCCGGCGGCCGGGACGGGTACATCCACATGGACGATGCCCGGGAACTCCTGCGGATGGAGGGCCAGCAGGTGAGCGAGTACGCCGTCCGCCTGAAGGAGTTCGGAAATCTCGCGGCCTTTGGCGAGAAGCTCGACGGCATTCTGTCCCAGGAACTCAACCAGCAGGGGAAGCCGCTCTTCGAACTCCACAGTTGGGAGAAGCTCTCGCCCTTCTTCAACATCGCCCGGATGATCGACCTGATGACCTTTTTCATCAAGCTGATGCTGATCGCGATCGTCCTGATCAGCATCATGAACGTGATGATCATGGCCGTCTACGAGCGGATCCGCGAGATCGGCACCATCGCGGCCATCGGCACGCTGCCGGGAAAGATCCTCAACATGTTCGTCATCGAGGGGTTCTGCATGGGCGTGGCCGGCGCCCTGATCGGCAATCTCGTGGGGATCGGCCTGGTCTGGATCCTCAACCTCTCCAGAATCAGTTACAACTTCGGCCAGCAGAAGGGGATCATTCTCCAGGCCAGTGTTTTCGTGGCCGACATCCTGATGATTTCGGCCACGGTTATCATTGTCTCGGTCATCGCCAGCCTCCAGCCCGCCTTCAAGGCGTCACGGATGGAGCCGATCGAGGCGCTCAGACATGTATAGGAGGCTTTCATGGGTCACATAAAATGGATCATCGTATTTTTGTTGCTGTTCATCGCCCTGCCGGTTTATGCGATCGACGGCACGGCGCTGCTGAAACAGGTGGACCGGAACCTCAGTCCTGAGACCTACGAGTCCTACCGGAAGCTTATCAATGTTGAGCCCGACGGCAAAAAGAAGGAGTTCACCCTCTTTACGGTCAAAAAGGGCATCGACAAGGTGGCCTCGCTGTTCATCGCCCCGGCGAGTGAGAAGGGGCGAAGCAACCTGCGGCTGGGCGACAATATGTGGCTCTTCATCCCGAACATCGGCAAGCCGATCCGGATCACGAGCCTCCAGTCCGTCGTCGGCGGCGTCTTTAACAATTCCGACAT
>CAYSSF010000185.1:1178-7985 GCA_964433455.1 uncultured Syntrophaceae bacterium | reverse complement strand
TATCGCCTGCCTGGCCATTTCCGGCATCCACGGATTCTCGGGATTCTTCAGCAAGGACGAAATCCTCTGGAAGGCCTTCAGCTCTTCTAACGGCCATATTCTGATCTGGCTGCTGGCCGCCGTGACGGCGGGGATGACTGCCTTCTATATGTTTCGACTTTTCTTCACCGTCTTTCACGGGGAGTGTCGCGCCTCCGCGGAGGTCAAACATCATATCCACGAATCCCCCAAGGTCATGACCATACCGCTGTCCATCCTGGCCTTTTTATCCCTTGTCGGCGGCTACGTGGGCATTCCCTCTCTGCTGGGCGGAAATAACGCGATCGAACACTTTCTGGCGCCGATTTTCGGTCCGGCGACAACCGTCTCAACCACGGCGGGCGGCTTTGACTGGATCTCTACGGCCTGGGCCTCCACGGCGGAAACGGCTGCGCACGACGCGTCGCTGGAAATGACGCTGATGGTTGCCTCCGTGATGATCGCCCTTTTCGGAATCGTCCTTGCCTATATCCTCTACGTCAAGAGACCTGAGTTGCCGGGACGGTTTACGGCAACCTTCTCACGACTCTATCATGCCGTCCATCATAAGTATTTCGTGGATGAGTTCTATGAACTTCTCTTTGTCCGGGGCACCCTGAAGGCCGGTGTGCTGCTTCTCAAGGTGGTGGACAACGGGATGATCGAAGGCGCCGTCAACGGCATGGCCGTTGTCGTGGAACGGGCGGGCGGACGGCTAAGACGGCTGGAAACCGGTTACGTTCAGGAATATGCCCTCGCCATCATCCTCGGCGCCGTGATTGTGATAGGTTATCTTGTTGTAATCCCGTTGTTTTAAAAGTTGAAATGGATCATGGATCGGTGAATGGACATGGTATTTCCTCTGTTGAGTACAGTTATTTTTTTACCGCTGGCCGTTGCGCTTGTTTTGATCCTGCTGCCGCGGCAAAAACCCCTTCTGATCAAGGTATTCACCCTTGCCTGGACGATTCTGGAATTTGGTCTCTCTCTCCCGTTGTTCTTCCGTTTTAATGAAAAAACGGCGGGAATGCAGTTCATGGAAAACATGGAGTGGTTTCCTGAATTCGGCATCGGCTACACGCTCGGCGTGGATGGCATCAGCATGCTGCTGGTGCTTTTGACCACCTTCCTGACGGTACTGTGCGTGCTCTGTTCCTGGAACGCGATTACGGACAAGGTGAAGGAATACTATGCGTCTTTCCTGCTCTTGGAAACAGCCATGCTGGGCGCCCTCTGTGCGCTGGATCTCGTCCTTTTTTACATCTTCTGGGAGCTGATGCTGGTGCCGATGTACCTGCTGATCGGGGTATGGGGCGGTCCGCGCCGGATCTATGCGGCCATCAAGTTTTTCCTTTTTACGATGGTCGGCAGCGTGCTGATGCTGCTGGCGATCATGGCGCTCTATTTCCACTACGGCCGCGATACCGGGCTCTACACCTTCAACCTCCTCGAACTATACAAGGCGAACATCCCGGTCATCAAGCAGTACTGGCTCTTTGCCGCCTTTGCCCTCTCCTTCGCGATCAAGGTGCCGATGTTCCCCTTCCATACATGGTTGCCCGACGCCCACACGGAAGCGCCGACGGCGGGCAGCGTCATTCTGGCCGGAGTCCTGCTGAAAATGGGGACTTATGGATTCCTGAGGTTCGCCATTCCCCTCTTCCCGCAGGCCGCCATCGCCGCGGCGCCGATCATCTCCATCCTTGCGCTGATCGGAATCATCTACGGCGCCATCATGTGCATCATGCAGACCGACATGAAAAGGCTGATCGCCTATTCATCGGTCAGCCACCTTGGGTACGTCATGCTCGGCATCTTTGCCTTCAATATGCAGGGGCTCGAAGGGGGCATCTACCAGATGCTCAACCACGGCATCAGCACGGGGGGGCTCTTCCTTGTCGTCGGCATGATCTATGAAAGACGGCACACGCGGATGATCGCCGACTTCGGCGGGCTTTCCAAGGTGATGCCGAGGCTGGCCGTTTTTTTCATGATCATCACGCTCTCCTCGATCGCGCTGCCCGGCACGAACGGCTTCGTGGGCGAATTTCTGATTCTGCTGGGCGCTTTCAGAAGCAACATCGTCTATGGCGTGCTGGCCACCTCCGGCGTCATCCTTGGCGCCGTCTACATGCTGTGGATGTTCCAGCGCGTCATGTTCGGACAGATCACCAGGGAAGAGAATAAAGGTTTGAAAGACCTTACGAAAAGGGAAACCGTCATCCTCTGCGCGATTGTCTTTTTCATATTTTATATGGGACTCCATTCCCAGGCTTTTTTCAGCAAGATCGACGCAACGGCCACAGGCTATCTCCAAAATATGCAGGCGCAAATTGCAAACCATCCGGCAGGTCCGGTTCCATGGAGATGAAAGGTAGGAGATTATGGTTGTCATGATACCGGAACTTGCCTTCGGTTGGATCATACCGGAGATTGTCATTACGCTCTCTGCTGTTTTCATTTTGCTTTTATCCGCCTTTCGCAGAAGGGACGATTCCGGGCGCCTTGCGGGAGGCGTATCGCTGATCGGGGCAGGTCTTGCGTTATTCTTCACCTTCCGGTTATGGAACAGCGAAATCGACATTTTTAACGGACTTTATACGATCGACAACTTCGGCCTATTCTTCAAGGCGCTGGTCCTGGTGATTTCGTTTCTCGTGACGCTGCTGTCGATTCGATACGTTGAACGGGAAGAGATGATCCGAGGCGAATATTACGCGCTCATGCTGTTCGGCATCCTGGGCATGATGATCATGGTCTCTTCCAACCATTTCATCACCATCTTCATCGGCCTGGAGGTGATGTCCATCGCGATCTATGTCCTTTGCGGCCTGCTGATCGGCAATCCCCGGTCGGCGGAGGCCTCGCTCAAGTATTTCCTGCTGGGGGCCTTTGCCACCGCTTTTCTGCTCTACGGCATCGCGTTGATCTACGGCACGACCGGCATACTGGATGTCCGTGAAATCGCACGCTATGTCACATCCGGAACGTTCCTGATCACCCCCGCCTTCATGGCGGGAATGGCCCTGCTCATCGTGGGGTTCGGTTTCAAGACCGCCTCCGTCCCCTTTCATATGTGGACGCCCGATGTCTACGAAGGCGCACCGACCTCCATCACCGCCTATATGGCGACCGGTGTGAAGGCGGCAGCCTTCGGCGCATTTCTGCGGGTCTTCTACACGGCCCTCTACCCGTTTCTAACGGAATGGTCCGGCATGCTGTGGATCATCGCCGTCCTGACGATGACCCTGGGAAACATCACCGCCCTGATGCAGAACGATATCAAGCGGATGCTCGCCTATTCCAGCATTGCCCATGCCGGGTACATCCTGATCGCCTTCACGATCGGCGACCGGATTTTCTCCGCGAGCATCCTCTATTATCTCCTCGTATACACCTTCATGAACATCGGGGCCTTTGCGGTGGTCATCCTCCTGGGCCGGAAAGAGGCGCCCAATACCGGGATCGAGTCCTATGCGGGCCTCGCGACGAGACACCCGATGATCGCGCTGGCGATGACCGTTTTTCTGCTGTCGCTGGCGGGCATCCCGCCCCTCGCCGGTTTTATGGGCAAGTTTTATGTCTTGAGCGACGCCGTCAAAGCCGGCTACTACTGGCTTGCGGTCATCGGCGTACTGAACAGCGTGGTGGCCGTATACTATTACCTCCGGGTCATCATGCACATGTATTTCAAGGAACCGGAAGGCGAGATCGGCAGACCGGATGCGTCTCCGGCCTATGCGGTCGTCATCGCCGTCAGCATTTGGGCATTGATCCACATGGGCGTCTTCCCGCGCTCCTTCCTGATGATCGCCCGGGAATCGGTCAACATCTTCATGTAGGGGGAAAAGACCGTCTATTCAAGCTTGAACCCTTTTTCACTAAATAATCTCAGACAGGCGTCGGCAACGGCGTTGTCATAGCAGATGCCCCTGTTCTTCTCGATTTCACAAAGCGCCATCTCAATTCCCAAACCGGGACGATAGGGCCTGTGTGAGGCCATCGCTTCCACCACATCGGCAACGGCGAGGATCCGGGCCTCCAGGCAAATTTCTACTCCCCTCAGATTTCTTGGATAACCGGAACCATCCAGCCGCTCGTGGTGCTGATAGACGATTTCCGCCAGAGGCCAGGAGGATTCAATATTTTTCAGAATCTCGTAGCCTCTGCGGGCGTGTTCCCGGATCAGGCAAATTTCGATTTCCGACAGCTTCGTGGGTTTGGACAATATCTCCGCGGGGATCGATAGCTTGCCGATATCATGGATGGAGGCGGCCATGCGGATGCCTTCGATCTCATCCAGTGGAAGTCCCATCTCCACGGCAATGGCTTGAGCAATGTTTGCCGACCGGAGCTGATGGCCGGCTGTATAGGGGTCTCGAATCTCCACAGCGGCCACCATCACTTGAACGGTTGCACTCACCGCCTTCCTGAGGCTCTGAAGGGTCTGGCGGAGCTGCTCCTCCGCGCGCATGCGCTCCCCGATGTCCCTTTCCAGCCTCTTGTTCGCTTTTGCCAGCTCCGCCGTGCGCAGCCGGACCTGATCATCCAATTCATCGCGCGATTTTTGCAGCGCTGTGAGCGCCTCCTCCCGCTGGGCCTCCGCGTGCTTACGCTCATCGTTAAGTTTCTTCACCTTCAACAGGATCTTTATCCTTGCGAGCAGCTCCAGCAGGTTAAAAGGTTTTGAAAAATAGTCTTCGACCCCGGCCTCAATTCCGCGAACACGGGCTTCGTGAGAGGCCAATCCCGTTACCATGACAACCGGTATATTGCAGAGATTCTGGTCTTCCTTGATCTGTCGGCATACCTCAAAGCCGTCCATCCCCGGCATTCGGATGTCCAGAAGAACGAGGTCGACAGCCTGACTTTTCAATTTCAGCAAAGCGCCTTCCCCGCTTTCGGCGATGACCGCGTCATAACCGGCTTGAAGGAGTAGATCCTCAAGCAGTTTGAGACTTGCCTCATCATCGTCAACGCAGAGGATGACCGGGTTTCGTGAGTCCATGATTACAACCTCGGTGGGAACTGAAAATGCATTCGGGATCTGTTTCTCATCTATGTGGCCAGAACGCCATAGAGGTTGTTCGGCGGCGTGACGCCTCTTTTCTCCAGGGATACACTGCATTCCGTAAAATGCGGTTTCCCTTTGCGGTTATGGGCGACCAGCGCCTGAACCACCTCCCAGCTTACTTCATTTTTTTCCGCCATGATGGTGATCTCCTCCAAGGCGGAACGATTGTCGAACGACACGGGCCGGTAAGGCCTCCGGGACGTCAAGGCGTCATAGATATCGCAGACGGCCACGATCTCGACCATGCGATCATCGAGGCGGATGCCCCGGGGATAACCCAGGCCGTTTCGCTTCTCATGGTGATTTCTGGCAACGCGGGCCGCCAGATTCCCGATCTCCTGCGAATAATAGCAGAGGAGGACATAGCCCGCCATGGTATGATGTTCCAGGTTTTTTCTCTCGTCCCGCGTGAGGGGCGTCGTCTTCCTCAATATTTCGATGGGGACGCAGACCTTGCCGAAGTCGTGCAGAGGGCCCGTTTCCGCCTCTCTTATCCTGAGCCGGTAATCGGGCACCAGATTCTTCGAGAGAAGGGTTGACAACGCAAAAACCATCAGGATATGGCGGTAGGTGTACGGATCGCTCTTTTTAAAGTATTCCACGGAATCCAAAATGGGCCGCGCAAACCGGATACGTCCCATTAATTCGATAACTTCAGTGAGATCATTCTCATTACTGAAGATCGCATTGCACGGAGGCTCTCCGACAAAATGCCGGATATCTTCTTCTATGGTTCCGAACTGCAGGAAGGGGGTTTTTTGTTGCTCAGCAGCCCTGCCGGAAGAGACAAGGGCATGCAAACGCTCTTCGGACAGCTTGGTTCCCGCCGGGAGCAGCAACTCTCTGTCCAATGAATAAACCGGGTAGCCGAGCGTCCATTCGGGCATCGAAATCCTCCGTTTTGAAAAATCGAAACAGCCGATGCCCCTTTCGGGGGCATTGAATGTGGGGGGAGTCAGAGCGGGACTATCCCCCGTATTTTTTGTAAAGTCAATATTTTTTGGCTCATTTCCCGCTGTATGCCTTTTTCAAAGGGCATACAGCGTGGACAAAACCGCGCCCGTCAGACAGGGGACACCGGAATAGGACGGATTAAAGGTTGAAAATCCAACCGGATCGAAGTATGTTCCCGGAAAATGATTCAGGAGGAGGCCATGCTTCATAAAATCCCCCATTGGTCAGCCGTGCTCGTTTCATTTCTGATCCTGAGCACGGGAGGCTGCGTTGCCCAGAGCGACTATCTCCGGAAACAGGCCGAGGCCGATGCGTTGAACCGCAATCTGACGGCTCTGACGGCACAACACAACGACCTCAAGTTGCAAATTGAAAAGTTGACGGCCGCAACGGAGGAGCTGATTGCGGATAAAGATCGCTTAACGATCGATAAGGAAAAGCTCACTGCCGATCAGGACAAGTTGATGGTCGATAAGAATCGGATCGAGCAGGAAAGGACCGATCTGAAAGCCCGCATCGACAGAATCACGGAAGAATCGAGCCGGAACATCGATAGGCTTCGGAACCGGAACATCGAACTGGAGGGGGACAAGCAGATGCTCGCGGAAAGCATCTCGCTTCTGAGGAAAACCAAAGAGGTGGAGGTCCGGAAGGTCAGCAAAACGTATGAGGATCTTCTCGCAGAGATGAAGGGCGAAATCACGCAGGGGCAGATCGCCATAACCGAGCTCAAAGGGAAACTGACCGTGGATGTCCTGGAC
>CAYSSF010000185.1:0-1168 GCA_964433455.1 uncultured Syntrophaceae bacterium | reverse complement strand
CGGAAATCCGGCCGGAGGGTCTGCTCGTGCTGAAGCGGGTCGTCGATATTCTGATCACCGTGACGGACAAGGTCATCCGCGTCGAGGGACACACGGACAGCATCCCGATCGCAGGCGCCCTCGCAAAGAGGTATCCCACGAACTGGGAACTTTCCGCGGCGCGGGCGCTCAACGTCACCCGGTATCTGGAGAAGGAGGGGATCGATCCCACCCTGCTCGCGGCGGTTGCCTTTGGCGAATACCAGCCGGTTGCCGACAACGACACACCCGAAGGGCGGGCGAAGAACCGCCGGATCGCGATCATCCTTCTGCCGAAGGAGTGAGATTCAAAATCAGGCGCAACCATGACAACCCTACCGAACATCCGCGATCTCTCCCTGGAGGAAATCGAGGCGTTCATCGCCAGCCTCGGCAAGGAGAGGTACCGCGCACGGCAAATCATGAAATGGCTCTACATTGGCGGTGCGACCTCCTTCGCGGAGATGACCACCCTTGCACATGAGTTCCGCACACGGATGGAGGGGCTGACCCGAATCGCCGAACCTGCAATCGACCGGATCCAGACGGCCGCGGATGGGACAAAAAAGGTTCTCTTCCGCCTCGAGGACGGCCTCTTTATCGAAAGCGTCCTGATCCCCGGCCGGAACCATTGGACCGCCTGCATCTCAACCCAGGCGGGTTGCGCGATGGGATGCCGCTTCTGCCTGACCGGAACGCAGGGGCTCAGACGAAACCTCCTCCCCTCCGAGATCACAGGCCAGATGACGATGCTCCGGCGCCATACGCCCGAGGGACCGGAGATCAGGAACATCGTTCTGATGGGAATGGGGGAACCCCTCGCGAACTACGACCACACCCTGAAGGCGATCCGGATCCTCACCTCCGACCACGGTCTCGGTTTCTCCAACCGGAAAATCACCGTCTCCACCTGCGGCCTCGCCCCAATGATCGTGAAACTGGGAAAAGAGATCTGCGTCAACCTCGCCGTCTCGCTCAACGCCCCGGACGACCGGCGACGCGATGAGTTGATGCCGGTGAACCGGAAATACCCGCTCGGGGAGTTGCTGGCTGCCTGCCGGGACTACCCGATGCCGGGGCGGAGAATGCTGACCTTCGAGTACATCCTGATGGCCGGCGTCAATGACTCCCCGGCGGATGCGGAAAAACT
>CAYSSF010000184.1:0-8007 GCA_964433455.1 uncultured Syntrophaceae bacterium | reverse complement strand
GCATCGATCATGATGAGAAGTTCCATCAGGGTGACGTTTACCGGAGAACAGGTGGACTGAATGATGAAGACATCCATGCCGCGGACGTTTTCGTTGATTTCCACCCGGGTTTCACCGTCGGAAAATGCGGTCACATGCGCTTGTCCAAGGGAAATCCCCAGATTCTCACAGATCTTCCGGGCGAGCGGCACATTTGCATTTCCGGAAAAGACCCTTATTTTTTCTAGCATTTGAAGTCCTTCACTTCCAAACATTCATTGGCTGGGGCGGGAGGATTCGAACCTCCGAATGCAGGATCCAAATTCCTGTGTCTTACCGCTTGACGACGCCCCAGTGCAAACAGGTGAGAATCTGCAGACTATGGATAATCGGTGAAAAATCCCTGACCGATTATTGATTCTCTTACAGGGATTTTGTCCTGAACACCCACCACCCGGCTCTCTGTCCTAAGTTTTCCTCTGCCCTGCAAGCGGAAATCTCGTCCGTAAAAATACCGAAAACTGTCGGCCCGCTGCCTGACATCAGGGCGCCAAGGGCGCCATTTTTCAGCAAAACGGTCTTAATCCGATCCAGAACGGGATGAATTTGCAGTGTTACCGTCTCGAGATCATTCAAGAGCCCCCGGATCAGATCTTCAACTGCATAAAAACGCGGAATGCTATAATTTATTCCTGGCTTTGTCAATGCCAAATTGAGCCCCTGGTAAACCATTTTCGTGGAGATTTCGAAACCCGGATTGATCAGGACAAACCAGAAGGGGGGTACAAAGGGCGCTTCCGTGAGAAGGTCGCCGATCCCGGAAGCCCAGGCGGTCTTTTCGAAAATAAAAAAAGGAACATCCGCCCCGATTCCCGCTCCGAGCTTCATCAGTTCCTCCCGTGCCAGCGGGGAACCATACATTTCATTCAGGGTCATGAGGGTCGTCGCGGCGTTCGAGCTTCCGCCTCCCAATCCGGCGCTGACGGGGATCCGTTTCCGGATGGTGATCTTGATCTCCGGCCGCACGCCGATGCGGGAAAAAAAGGCCGATGCCGCGTGGTATGCGATGTTTCCCTGATCCTCCGGCAGGTCCGTGCCGGGGCACTGGACCGTAATGCCGCCATCGGTCGATGCAAAGGTCATCTCATCACAGAGACTGATCCGCTGCATGAGGGAGAGGATGTCATGGTAGCCGTCTTCGCGCTTTCGGAGAACCCGTAGATAGAGGTTGACCTTGGCCGGCGACTCCCTTGTAATCATTTGTGGGCCATTTCCTTGACAAAACGCATTCTCAATTCGTAGAGGATGCCGTCGAGCATCTGCTTTTCCTGTTCGTCAAGGTTGCCCTCCGTCTTCGTCTTCAGGATGCTCAGAATGTCGATCGTCTGCTTGGCCGCCGGGAGGTTGCGCTGTGACTCCTTCGTGACCGGATCGGGGAAGTCTCCGAAGTGGTACATGGCGGTCGTGCTGAGCGAAAAAATGAAACCGGCGAAATTGATCTCGGGAAGAGGGGATTCCTCCGTGTTGAGGGCGTCCGTTTCAGAGGGAGAGGCGCTCTTCTGATCATCTTGATTTCCCGCCTGTTTATGATCTTCCGGTTTTGTCTCCTCGTCGATCCGTGCAGTACCGGATTCGTCGAAGAGACGCCGGTCCTTGATTACAAAACCCTTATCCTTTTTCTCTTCTTCCATGGATCCTCCTTCAATCACTCTGGACCTCATTTCCTGCCGCCTCCGGCAAGCGGGGCATCATCCCTATGGACCGCCCGTGGCCGTAAAATTGCGTCTTTGCTATATCGGCCTCATGCTTCGCAGACGGGCGACGCGTTCCTCAATCGGCGGATGGGTGCTGAAAAGATTCATCAGGGAACGTCCGGTCAGGGGATTGACAATGAACATGTGGGCCGTGGAAGGATTTGCTTCCATAGGCATTGTCTTGGATGCACGGGAGAGCTTTTCGAGTGCGCCTGCCAGGCCGTAAGGTTTTCCCGAAATGGTTGCCCCGCCTGCATCGGCAAGATACTCTCTCGAACGGGAAAGGGCCATCTGGATGATTGTCGCGGCGATCGGCGCCAGAATAGCCATCAGGATCAGGCCGACAATGTTGCTTCCTCCCCCTTCGTCGTCGTCGCGGCCGCCGCCGAATATCGCGGCCCACTGGGCCATGTTGGCGAGCATGACGATCGCCCCGGCCAGCGTCGCGGCGATGGAGCCGAGCAGGATGTCGCGGTTCCGGATATGGGTCAGTTCATGGGCGATGACCCCCTCCAGTTCATCCCTGCCAAGGATCCGGAGGAGCCCTTCCGTAACGGCGACCACCGCATGTTGTTCGTTGCGTCCCGTGGCGAAGTCGTTTGGCGTATCGCCGGGGATGATATAGACCTTCGGCATCGGCATCGAGGCCTTCATCGCGAGATTCTTGACGATGGCATAAAGCTGCGGCGCCTCGTTCTCCGAAACCGCCTGGGCTTTATACATGCGCAGGACAATTTTGTGCGAGAACCAGTAGCTTCCGAAGTTCATCACCATTGCAAAGATGAACGCGATGACGACCCCCTGTTGACCTCCAAACCAGCCGCCGATCAACATGAGGAGGCCCGTCAGGGCGCCCAGCAATAGTCCGGTTTTAATCGTATTCATTCTTCTCTCCTTTAATAAAAATGACCCGGCCCTCCTGCTGGTCGATCACGATCCGGTCGCCTTCGACAAATTCCCCTTCGAGAAGACGCAGGGCCAGAGGGTCCAGGATCTGTTTCTGAAGCACCCGCTTGAGAGGACGAGCTCCGTATGCCGGGCTGTAGCCTGTTTGGGCTATATAATTTTTCGCCCCTTCTGTCAATTCCAGCGAGAGTTTTCGTTGCTGCAGCCGTTTCCGGATGAGATCGAGTTGGATGTCGATGATCCGCTCGATATCCGCCATGACCAGTGTGCGAAAGATGACGATATCGTCGATCCGGTTGAGAAACTCAGGTTTGAAGGTTTCCCGGAGCGCATCCATTGCTCTCTCACTCTTCGATTCCTCCGTCAAGGTGGGGTCCTGGATCCATTGACTGCCGACATTGGATGTCATGATCGCGATCGTATTCTTGAAATCCACCGTGCGCCCGTGACCGTCCGTTAGCCTGCCGTCGTCGAGGATCTGCAGCAGGATGTTGAAGACGTCCGGATGCGCCTTTTCGATTTCGTCGAACAGCAGGACCGCATAGGGCCGGCGTCTCACGGCCTCAGTCAGAAAACCCCCCTCGTCAAATCCGACATAGCCTGGCGGGGCGCCGATCAACCGGGCAACAGAGTGCTTCTCCATGAATTCCGACATGTCGATTCGGATCAGCGCCTGTTCGTTGTCGAACATGAATTCGGCCAGTGCCTTGGCCAGTTCCGTTTTCCCGACACCGGTGGGCCCCAGGAAGATGAAGGAGCCGATCGGGCGGTTCGGATCCTGGAGGCCGGAACGGGCTCTGCGGAGCGCGCTGGAAACAGCCGTGATTCCCTCCTCCTGTCCGACGACTCGTTGTTTCAGGCGTTCCTCCATGCGGATGAGTTTCTGAACGTCGCCTTCCAGCATACGGGAGATGGGAATCCCCGTCCAGTTGGCGACGACCTCGGCCACGTCCTCCGCGTCGACCTCTTCCTTCAGCATCTGCTTGTCCTTCTGGACCTCCATCAGTTTGCCGTTTTCCTCTTCCAACTCCCGATTCAATTCGACCAACTTTCCGTAGCGTATTTCCGCCGCCCGGGCGAGATCGCCGCTGCGCTGGGCGCTCTGCTCTTCGGTTTTAAAGGTCTCTATCCGGCTCTTGATCGCCTGGATCTTCTTGATCGCCTCTTTTTCAGATGTCCAGTGACCCTTCATCTGTTCCAACGTGTCTCGAAGCCCGGCCAACTCCTTTTCGATCTTTTCCTCCCTCTCCCTGGAGGTCCGGTCCGTCTCCTTTTTCAGTGACTGCCGTTCGATCTCAAGCTGGATGACGCGTCGTTCCAGGGCATCGATCTCCGCGGGCATGCTGTCCAATTCGATCCGCAGCCTCGATGCCGCTTCATCGATCAGGTCGACCGCCTTGTCCGGGAGGAACCGGTCGCTGATGTACCGACTGGAGAGGGTTGCCGCAGCGATGATCGCTGCATCCTTGACGCGGACGCCGTGGTGGACCTCATAGCGCTCCTTCAACCCCCGAAGAATGGCAATGGTATCCTCGACCGATGGCTCCTTGACCAGAATCGGCTGGAACCGCCTTTCAAGGGCCGGGTCTTTTTCGATGTGTTTGCGGTACTCGTTCAAGGTGGTTGCACCGACGCAACGCAACTCGCCTCTTGCCAGAGCCGGCTTGAGCATATTCGATGCGTCGACGGAGCCCTCCGCCGCCCCGGCGCCAACCACCGTATGGATCTCATCGATAAAGAGGATGATCTCCCCCTGGGCGGTGGTGACCTCCTTCAGGACAGCCTTCAGGCGATCTTCGAACTCTCCGCGGTACTTTGCACCGGCGACAAGGGCCCCGATATCGAGGCCGATAACCCTTTTGTCTTTGAGATTTTCGGGTACATCACCATTGACGATCCGCTGGGCCAGACCCTCGACGATCGCGGTCTTGCCGACGCCCGGCTCTCCGATCAAGATAGGGTTGTTCTTGGTCCTGCGGGAGAGTACCTGCATGACCCTCCTGATCTCATCGTCCCTGCCGATGACGGGATCGAAGGAACCGCTCCGGGCCAATTCATTGAAATCACGTGCGTAGCGTTTAAGCGCCTGGTATTTCTCCTCCGGGTTGGGATCGGTAATGCGTTGATTTCCACGGATCGCTACCAGAACCTTGAAGATCGCGTCCTTCGTAATGCCATTGCCGGCCAGGATTTTCGCGAGCGCCCCTTCCTTCTCATCGGCCATCGCGACGAGAACATGCTCCGCACTCACATACTCATCCGTAAGACGCGCCGCTTCGCTGATCGACGCATCAAGCACGCGATTCAATCTCGGGGAAATATAAGTCTGCCCGCCCGACGCCCCCTCAACTTTCGGCAGTTTCTCCAGGACTTTGCCTGTCTCGCGCTCGATACGTCCGGGGTCTGCGCCCAGCTTCTTCAAAATATCGGGAACAATTCCCTCGGGATGTTTCAGAAAAGAGACGAAGAGATGTTCCACTTCGATCGCCTGGTGGCCGCCCTGTCCGGCCAAGCCTTGCGCCTCCTGAAGCGCTTCCTGAACTTTCAATGTGAATTTGTCGAATCTCATTAACGATTCCTCCTGTTTCATTATACATCGTCATTGATCAGTAAAATAAACATAGGGGTGAGGGATGTCAAGACAGGTACCTGTGTCCGTTCGATCCAGCAAAAGGGGTTGACGGCCCGGAAACATCCTTGTATAAAAAGAAAATCATTATTTCGTACCGGGAGGAAGGAATTTGCAAGTTCCGGCGGTTACAGGAACACTCGATATCTACGTTGCGGAGATCAATCGCTTTTCGATCTTGACGGCGGAGGAGGAGTTCCGTCTTGCCGTGAGACTCAAGAAGTACAATGATATGGAGGCCGCCGAGAAGCTCGTCGTCTCGAACCTGCGTTTTGTGGTCAAGATTGCCCACGAGTACCGCAATTACGGGATCAAATTGGCCGATCTGGTTCAGGAGGGAAACATCGGCCTTATGCATGCCGTGAAGAAGTTTGATCCCTATAGAGGTTACCGACTCATCTCTTACGCTGTCTGGTGGATTCGGGCCTATATCCAAAATTACATCATCAAATCCTGGAGTCTTGTCAAGATCGGAACAACCCAGGCCCAGCGCAAACTCTTCTTCAAGCTCAGCCAAGCCCGGAAAAAACTGGAAAGCCTTTCTGAAAAGCGTGCTGAATTTGCGGAAATAGCTGAAACCCTGGGTGTCCGTTCGGAGGAGATTGCAGAGATGGACGTTCGGATGAGCGGCCGCGATCTCTCCCTCGATGCCAGCGTAGGCGAGGATGGGGAGTCCACGCACATGGACTATCTGACTTATGCCGGCGAGGACCAGGAGACGGCTCTGATTCGCAAGGAGGAGATGGCACTCGTGCAGCACCATATTGCCGGCGCGCTCGCCGGACTCAATGAGAAGGAGAGTTTCATCATCCGGAACCGCGTCATGGCTGAAAGCCCCCTGACCCTTCAGGCGATCGGCGACCGATATCACATCACGCGGGAACGCGCCCGGCAGATCGAGAAACAGGCCCTCCGGAAAATGGCCCTGTCGATCCCCTATCTGGGAACGGAAACCAAACTGATCGAAGCTTAGGCCCGGTTTATGCGTCCTTTCTGATTTGAACGAAAAAATCAGCAGGAGCCGGGCGTGCCAGGCGATCGGCTGGATTGCTTTTGTTATGCGTTATTTTGATAATGTGAGGCGTACCAGTCTACTACTTCCCTGATCATTCTCTGGTAAGAAGTCTTCTGCGTTTTTGCTTGTTCTTTGAAGAAACTGATGCTGGATTTCTTCAAAGAGATAGTTACTTTCACATTATCTTCCTTCAGCACCAACTTATCCGGGGGTGGGAGAAAGTCCTTAACGATTCTCAGCTCACCCATAGATTCTTCAGTATATTTTGTTTTGGTCTTCATATATCTTCCTTCCTTTTCTCCAATAACCGGCACCATAGATACGAATTACGTTACCACGATACGTAAACCTGACAGTTAAAATACCTTCGCTGACACAGCCCATGCAGTAATACCGATTTTCTTCAGTGCTATGGGTAATGTCTTCCGCGATAACACGGTGAGGATCAAGAAACGCCCGTTGAGCAGTCAGAAAAGAAATACCATGCTTGGATTGGTTTTCCTTGTCCTTTCTTTATCCCATTCGAAGGTCGCTTTTTTCATGATTTTACTATACAAGAATCATGGATACTTTGCAATACAATAGTATGGGCCTATAGGTATGGCTATAATGCAGTATTTTTTTGCATAACGGGCCGATCAGCCGGCGCGTAAGGATCAGCCGCATCACGTTGTTATCTGGTCTATAGTTTTTTTACCCTTTCGGCGAACACCTTTCGGAATAGCTCAAGTTTCTCAACCAGCCAAGCATGCTGCTCGGGCCATTTGCTCCTGTCCTGCAGATTCGTTGACTTCCGGACATAGATTCTGCACGTACGCTTCTCTAGGGGATTATGCCATGTGAGCGGTTCCCCGATTTCCTTTTCTATTTGCTCTTTGTCCATTTCGAGTTCTTTAAAGTATGTTTTTGAGTTCTGCTCGTAACTCGTGGGTGCTGAAGGTGCCAGCGACAGAATCCCAGAATGATGCTATGGCGCAGAGTCGCATACCGCTCCGGCCGATCGGAATGTTCATCCAGTGTTGAGGCAAGGGCTTCGTCGTTTTAGTACCCGCGCTCTTCTCCTTTGCAAAATCAACAAAAGCAGTCCAGAAGTCCTTTTGAAGAATCTTCGAATCGCTGAGCCCCGTCGTTTTGACTTCCCTTGCACCGACTGCCACGGTCTTGCTCCAATCATTCGGTTTCGACACGATGTTGAATTTCGGGGCAATGGGAGAATCGCCAATGCGCCAAAGTTCCACTTCGAGGCCGAAAAAATTGAATTGGTCATCCGTAATCTCGTTGAGCCAGTCAAGGGCGGCCCGGTGTTCCTCAGTAAACTTACGGGCTAGCCAGACTATGCTGACTGCTTTCAAGCCTGATGCATACGTGAGCAACTGCCCAAGATGAACATGGTCGGTCTTCTCCCGTTGGTTTTCTATCAGTACCCAGTGGTCCGTTGCCGTATCTTTGCAGAGAATATCGGCCCTAAAGGGGCCAACAGTCTTCTCCTGAGCTTCCAACTCCAATTCGATTCCGATGGCGTCACCAAGAAGGGTAAGGTTTTGGGGTTGCGCTAACCATGGAGTAAAGTGTTCTGCTTCACTCGTCCATACGTTTCGGAGATCGACCTTTTCCAGCTTTCCCAGCTCAAACAGGTTCGCGACCATCAGTCCATCCTTTCTCTGCAGATAACATCCGCGATAACCGGCGCGCGGCCAAGGTGTTTAGGAAAACTCCACCATGTG
>CAYSSF010000183.1:0-8052 GCA_964433455.1 uncultured Syntrophaceae bacterium | reverse complement strand
TCAGCCGCCAAACCTGGATCAATTACATGCAAATCCTTAACCGGACATCGCTGATTTTCGCTTGACTCAAAGAAGGCATGCCTTTCCATCGGGAGTGCCAGAATACACGGTTTCTACCTTCCAGAGTTCAAGCAGCATTCAACGGTCTGGCCTAATCATTTGCCCTGAGGACTTGCATTTGAAGGAGAGCGCCGGCGATTTGACATAAGCAGGTTCATCGCTACATTACCAGCCATGAACGAACACCGAATTTGGGGAGAATGATATGAAAAAAATTCTTGTCTATATCGCGGCGCTCCTTTTTGTGTTGGCATTTGCAACGGGGCAGGCCGCTCAACAGGAGGTAAAAAACATGGACCAGGTGAATGCAAAAACCCGGATCGCCACCCTCGCCGGCGGCTGTTTCTGGTGCGTGGAGTCCGATCTTGAAAAGGCGCCCGGGGTTCTCAAGGTCGTCTCCGGTTATACGGGCGGCTCGGGAGAGAACCCGACCTATGACGATTACGGGAAAAAAGGGCATGTCGAGGCGGTGCAGGTCTTCTACGATCCAGCGAAAGTCACCTACGAAGCGCTTCTCGATATCTTCTGGAGGCACATCGATCCGACGGACGCCGGCGGACAATTCGGAGATCGGGGATCCTATTACCGGAGTGTGATCTTCTACCACGACGAAGAACAGAAGCGGATCGCGGAGAGATCCCGGGAGGCCCTCGGAAAATCGGGGCGTTTCGACAAGCCGGTCGTCACGGAGATCCTGAAATTCACAAGATTCTACGACGCGGAGGAGTACCATCAGGATTATTACAAAAAGAATCCGATCCGGTACAAATATTACCGGCATGGATCGGGGCGCGACCAGTTCCTGGAAAAGATCTGGAAAAAGGATTAAAGTTCCGCTTAACCGGCCATTTCAAGGATTTTGGTCTTTGCCTCCTCGGTCAGAAATTCCCACAGGCCGATTTGCTTCAGCGTTTCCGGGGTCGGGACGCCGGAGCTGTTCCAGCCCCGCGCGCGGTAATAGACCTGGATCAACTCCTGCAATTGCTCTTTTCTTCTTTTCATCAGCATTTCGCGCTTTTCCGAAGTCGGCAGGTCCTGAACATCCGCGACGGATTTCCCCAGAAATCCGGCCAGTTCCCGGTCGTTGTAATCCTTCTCGGCATCGTAGAGCCGGTCATCGGTCGGCCCGACGGCCCGGTCCGGAATCCGGTCCTGCCTGGCCGTCTCCTTTCCATAGACCATGACGTTCATGACCCGCTGCAGGTTGATGTCCCGGTCGGTCTGCGCGAAGATCTGCTGCCAGGTCATCCGGGTCCCCAGCATCCCGTTGTAGAAATCTGCATAGAGCTCTTGGGAGGCCGGATTGATGTAGATGTCCGTATTTTTCATCTTTCCGGAGGCGGGATTGAAGACATCCACCCACGGCAGCTTGCAGAGGCCCAGGTTGTCGTTTCCGAGACGGACCCGCGGATAGGTGATCAACGCCGCGGCCTTCTCTTCCATCGAGGGGAATGCGCCCAGGAGGTCGATCTTGACCAGCCATGCCGCCGCATGATGCGCCCCGATGTCGCTTGCGGCGGCATAGGACGCCTGCATCGAGAGCGACCTGTGGGTTCGATAGAGGGAAAATGGCAACCCCTTGGTCTGCATCGCAAAACGGAGCAGATCCTCCCGCGGATCGGCTTTGCCGGTCCGCCAGACATATCTTTCGGAGATCCAGCCGACGAGGCCCACCATCCCTTTCCCGGCCTGCCGGTAAAACTCCGTATCGCCGGCGGCGAGCTGATGGATGAACTCGAGGACCGCCTTTTCGTTGCCCCAGGTCAGATCCAACCCGTCCGTATCTTCCCGGGTCAAGTAGCCCCGCTGGAGACATTCCATCAGAAAGGCGACGGTGACCGACAGCGTGATCGTATCGATCCCGTAGTTGTCGCAATGCCAGTTGGCCTCCATGATGAATTCAGGATTCCAGATGCCCAGATTGGAACCGAAACCGGCGGCCGTTTCATACTCGGGACCATCCACCCATACCCGGCGGCCCTGCTCCGCGCCCGAGGTCAGCGTGACCCAGCCGCCCTTGGTGCAGCGCAGGTTGCAGCCGGGAAAGCAGCCGTCCATCCCCCGGTGATCGAACAGGTGATCCGCGTAGAATTTCCCGCTGATCCGGTCCGCCCGCGGATCGGATCCCAACTGGTAGTTGT
Organism: uncultured Syntrophaceae bacterium; assembly: GCA_964433455.1. Taxonomy (GTDB): domain Bacteria; phylum Desulfobacterota; class Syntrophia; order Syntrophales; family UBA5619; genus UBA5619. Next base: position 5,851 of record CAYSSF010000183.1, on the reverse strand, counting down.
TCACGGGAAGGGATTTGTACTCTTCCTTGTTCATGAAGCTGATCAATCCCGCAGAGCCCTTGCGGTACATCTTGAGCGACTGCGGATCGACCTCCCGGACCACCTCGCCCAACCTCGCCCCCGCCCGCTTCACCTTCTCCCAATCGGCCGCGCCGTAAGGATTTGCCCCATGCGGATATTTCGCCAGGATGACGATGGCGCGGATCTTTTTGTCCTGCATGACGGTGCCCAAGCCTGTCCGGCCGGCCTGCTTGGTCCGGAAAAGCCCCTTGGTTCCGTCCACAGGCTTGGCCGGATCGAAATAGTGGCTGTTGATGCATCCATAGGTCGTCCGGGAGGCGCCGATGCCGGTCGTCAAGAAAACAATCTCTTTTTTATCATGACCTTCGCGGACAAAGCGATCGACGATCTCCTTTTCCATGCCAAAGACATGATCGATGGCGGGCGCATCCGCCACGGAGATCTCCCCGCGGAGCCCGTCGATCAGGATCATCACTTCCCCGCCCGATTTCCCGGTGACCGTGAGCGCATCGAAACCGGCGTACTTGAGAAAAGCGCCGAAGTGGCCGCCGAAATTCGAAACACCGGGGATGCCCGTCAGCGGGGAGAGCGAAACGGCCATGCACTTGCTCGTCCCCGGAAATTGGGGAATGCCCCCCAGCGGACCCGGAGCGAAGATCAGCGGATTTTCGGGATCGCCCGGCGCCGTTCCGGGCTCTATCGCCTGATGAAGGAGATAGAGCCCGAGCGCCCGTCCGCCGATAAAATAGTCCCTGACCCCGGGATCGATGTCGGGAATCCGGATCTCACCGTTTCCCAGGTCGATGGAGAGGACGCGATTCGTATATCCGTGGTTGAGCTGTCTTTGTAAGTACTGCATGATCCCCCTCTTTTGCCGCCGCGGCGGCGGTCATCGTTTTTTGAATCTGAGTACATAGAATGAAGTGGTTTCCCTGTCAAGGAATGATCTGATCCGTGAAACAGGCATGGAGACAAAAAACGCGAAAACAGGCCGCCATCACATTGACAAAGCAATCCGAGATTAACCCCCGGTGAACCCTTTGGTCGCCGGTTGAATAATTTGTCGGATCAGCTTGACAGATCAGGCCCATTTAGATATTCCTATCAGCCAGGGTCATTCGCGCTTCCGAAACTACAGAAAGAATGGGGCGTTGTTAATGCTTCAACGAATGACACGACCGCGGCAAGCATCGGGGAACTCGAAGAGATTCACCAACGGGGGGTGTTGAAATGTCCGACCCGGCAAAATCGGTTTCAAACAATATCGGCCCGGTAGGCGTGATCGGGCTGGGCAACATGGGATTGGCAATGGCGGTGAACCTGGTCGGATCCGGGTTCGAAGTCGTCGGAACGGATCTGATCGCCGAATCCCGCGATGCGCTGAACAAGGCGGGCGGAACGGTTGCCGACACTGGCGAAATCGGCAGGCGCTGCCGTCGCATCATCCTGTCGCTGCCATCGGAGGCCGCGCTCCATGCGGTCTGCGCCGACCTTTCCGCAAACGCTTCGCCGGGAACGATCGTCATCGAGACCGGAACGTTGCCGCTCGCCGGCAAGCGACAGGCATGCGACCTCCTGGCCGGTTGCGGGATCACGCTGCTTGACTGCCCGCTTTCCGGAACCGGGGCGCAGGCCAGAACTCGGGATCTGGCAGTCTATGCAAGCGGAGACGCGAAGGCGATTCAGGAATGCCTTCCGATCATCGACGGTTTTGCCCGCGTCTGTTATGACCTCGGCGAATTCGGCAACGGAATGAAAATGAAATTGGTCGCCAACCTCCTGGTTGCGATCCACAATGTGGCAGCGGCCGAAGGAATCCTGCTCGGGGCGCGCTCCGGGCTCGACCCCGCAACGGTGGTCAAGGTGATCGGCGACGGCGCCGGCAGCTCGCGCATGTTCCAGGTTCGCGGTCCATCGATGGTGAACCGAACCTGGGATGAGGCGATGATCACCAACACGGTCTTTCAAAAGGACCTGAAGCTGATCGGCGAGGCGCTTCTGGCCGCCGACACCCCTGCCCCACTGTTTTTGGCTACGATACCTATCTACACCGCGGCTCTGACCTCAGGACATGCCGACCACGATACCGCGGCCGTCTATGAGGTGCTTGAACGGATGTCCGGTCTAAACCCCCAGGCTTCATAGTTTGGAGGGAAGGGATTCAGATTGACAAATAGAGCCATCTATTTTATGGGTTCCACATAAAAGGGGATCATCGGCGGTAAAATAAAAGGAGGTGTCATGATGAAAAAAACAGTATTGCTTTCCCTATCTTTGACGTTTCTTGTCGGTTTGTTCATGGTATGTCCGCTCGCGCATGCCCAAAACACCATCAAGGTTGGCATTGTCGACACCTATACGGGGCCCGCAACGACGTTTACCATGGATGTCCTGGACGGTTTCAAGCTTGCCGTCAATGACATCAATGCAAAAGGCGGCGTCCTCGGAAAAAAGATTGAATACACCACCCGCGATGAGAAATTTAAACCGGACATCGGCCTGGCGATGGCAAAGGAGCTTGTGCTGAAAGAAAATGTCGATATTCTCATGGGTACGATCAACAGCGCGACCACCCTTGCCATCTCCGATTTCGTGAAAAAAGAGAAGCTGCCGTTTTTTGTGACCTTTGCGAAAAGCGAGAAGATCATCGGCGAAAAGGGACACCCCTACATATTCAACATGAACGAAAACACCGCCATGGTAGGGAAGGCCGCCGCCGTTGCGCTGTCGAAAAAGCCCTACTTAAAATACTGGATCGCCGGCGATGATTATGAATACGGCCACGCCATTGCAAACAGCCTGTGGGATAACCTGAAAAAATTGAAACCGCAGGTGCAGAAGGTCGGAGAGTCGTGGTGGAAGGTCGGAGAAGCCGATTTTACCCCATATATTACTCAGATTCTTGCCGCCAAGCCTGATTTCATCATCGTAGCCACCGGCGGCTCCGGCATGGTCAATTTTCAGAAGGCCGCAAAGGCAACCGGTTTAAGCCAGACCATACCATTCTATCAGCATACGGCGATCGAGCTTTCCGTTCTGAAACCCCAGGGACAAAATGCACCTGAAGGTGTCTTCGGAACAGCCAACTATTTTTTCTACTATCCCGATACCCCATCGAACAAGGCCTTTGTCGATGAATTCAAGAAGGCATACAACCGAGAGCCGAGAATAGGCCCTTTCCGGGTATATGACGGCCAGGTTCATCGCCGAAGGGTACAAAAAGGCCGGCAAGATCGATAAAGAAGCCTTGATCAAGGCCCTCGAAGGCATGTCGCTCGACAGCCCTGTCGGTCCAATGGCAATCAGGGGGTGCGACCACCAGCTTGAGCTTCCCATGTATTTCGGGGTAACGGCGAAGAATCCCAAGTATGACTTTCTCGTAGCGGGCGATGTTCAGGTGATCCAGGCAAAAGATTATATGCCTACCTGTGATGAGGTCATCAAGTCCCGTAAGTAGGAGCCTTCTCACAGGAGTTCTATACATGGACGCCGTCTACACGATCATACCGGCGGGTGTTTTGTCGCAGGTTTTTGTGGGTCTGAGCCGGACCACCATCCTTTTCATTGTGGCATCAGGCCTGACCCTCATTCTGGGGGTCCTCCGAATCCCCAATGTGGCCCACGGCTCACTCTATATGATCGGTGCATTCACCGCCTTCAGCGTGACAAAGCTGTTTGGCGGCGGCTCCGCCGGTTTTTGGGCGGCCATTGTGATTGCCCCTTTGGTTGTGGCCTTCATAAGCCTTGTTGCGGAAAGGGGGATGTTTCAGTTCCTCTATGAACGGGAGCACCTCATGCTCCTCCTCCTTACCTTTGCGTTTTCCCTCGTTTTTGGCGACCTTGTGAAACTTGTATGGGGCAGCGAGTACAAATCGGTGCCGGTGCCCCATATTTTTCAGGGTTTTGTGCCCCTCTTCGGAGGCATTCCCTTTCCCCGCTATAACCTCTTCCTGCTTGTTGCGGGTCCCGTTGTGGCCATACTCCTCTGGCTTCTGACGAACAGGACAAAGATGGGTAAGATCGCACGGGCGGCGGCAGTGGACCGGGAGATGGTCGGCGCCGTCGGCATCAACGTAAGCCGGGTCTTTGCCACCGTTTTCGTCATTGGCTGTTACCTGGCCGGGCTTGGGGGCGTCCTTGTGGCGCCTACGGTGAGCGTTACCCTCGGCATGGACCATAACCTCATTATCGAGGCATTTCTCATCGTCATTATGGGAGGATTGGGGAACATCTGGGGCGCACTGCTCGGCGCCCTGATATTCGGCCTTACGCAGTCGCTGGGCATTCTCATATGGCCGAAATTTGGAATTATTTTCCCCTATCTCGCCGTGGTTGTCGTCTTGCTGTTCAGGCCGACCGGGCTCCTCAAGTCCACTTGGTAATGGAGTAAAGTATGAGCAGGAAAACCCTTTTGGGGCTGGGTGCGGGCATTATCGTTCTTCTGTTGCTCCCCCTGTTTCTCCCACGATTTTACGTTTATCTCGTCTCGATTATCTTGCTCTACGGTCTTCTCGCCACAAGCCTGAACCTTGTCCTCGGATACGGAGGGATTTTCCAGTTCCACCATGCCGTATTCTATGGGGTCGGCGCCTATGGAACAACGCTGATGCTGACGAAGACAGGACTGCCCGCCATGCTTGCATTCATTGCGGGACCTCTTGTATCTGCCGCATTCGGCCTTGTTCTCGGCATCATCTGCATCCGCCTTTCCAAGCTTTACTTCGGCATGCTGCAGATATCGCTCGGCTCGCTGGTCTGGGCCATTGTCTACCGCTGGTATTCCTTTACCGGAGGCGACGACGGGATACACGGAATACCCATGCCCGAGATGCTTTCATCACCGAAGAGCGCCTACTATTTTACGCTCATCATTACCCTCCTATCTCTTTTGATCATCTGGAAGATTATCCGCTCACCGTTCGGAAGCGTCCTCCAGGGGATCAGGGACAATCCGGTGAGAAGCGAGATGATCGGGATAAACGTCCGGATGCATCAACTCCTCGCCCTTGTCCTTGCCGGGTTTTTTGCGGGCGTTGCAGGTTCTCTCTTCGTTGTCGTGGACAATACGGTTTTCCCCGACATGCTTTTCTGGACCCTCTCGCTGGAAATCGTCATCATGTGTTTGCTGGGGGGGTGGTTTACCTTCCTGGGACCCATGCTCGGCGCTGCCGTCATTGTAGCCTTGAGAACCTTCGTGAGCATCTATACGGACTATTGGGCGCTTGTTCTCGGCATCATCATGATGCTCGTCATCTTTTTCCTGCCCAACGGCATCCTTGGCTATGTCGAGGCAAAATTCAACAAGGGATTTATGAAACCGGAAATCGAGGAGCAATAAGTGTTAGAGGTAACATCCCTGTCAAAAACCTTTGATGGGTTTAAAGCGGTGAACCATGCGAACCTCACCGTGGAAAAAGGCGAAATCGTCGCGGTCATCGGACCGAACGGGGCGGGGAAAACAACCCTCTTCAACCTCATAACCGGGATTATCAAACCGGATTCAGGCAGGGTGCTCTTTAAAGGTGAAGACATTACCGGACTTCCGCCCTATGAAGTCTGCAGGAAGCGGATCTCCCGTTCCTTCCAGATCGTCAATGTGTTCCAAAGGCTTACCGTTTTCGAAAATGTGCAGATCTCCGTATTGTCACGCGAGAAAAAGACCTGGAACCTCTTTACGCCTTCGGCAAGCCTGGCCATTCAGGAGACGGATGAGATCCTTGAAAGTGTCGGCCTCTTGAAGAAGAAAGACCGGGCGACGGCCCTGCTCTCCCACGGCGACCGTAAAGTCCTGGAGATCGCGATGGCGCTGGGGGGGAACCCCGAATTTCTT
>CAYSSF010000182.1:6446-8069 GCA_964433455.1 uncultured Syntrophaceae bacterium | reverse complement strand
TGATCGTCATCGGCCTGACCGGCTGGATGGGGGTGACGCGGCTCGTCCGGGCGGATTTCATCTCGCTCAGGGAGCGGGATTTCATCCAGGCCGCGCGGGTGATCGGCGCCTCGGATTTCCGGATCATCTTTCTCCATATCCTTCCGAACGCGATGGCGTCGGTCCTGGTCACGGCGACACTCGGCGTGGCGGGCGCGATTCTCACGGAGTCCGCCCTGAGCTTCCTCGGCATCGGGGTTCAGCCGCCCACGCCGAGTTGGGGGAACATCCTCACGGCAGGGAAGGACAACATCGACATCGCCTGGTGGCTCTCCTTCTACCCGGGGCTCGCGATCCTGATCACCGTCCTCGGCTACAACCTGCTGGGGGAGGGGATCCGGGACGCCCTCGACCCCAGGTTGCGACGCTGATGCGGCCTGATTTTGATCGTAAGTGCTTTGAAAATCCAACCTCTATGCCATTACCGCCCCCGCTTTCGCGAGGGTAAACTCCAGCGGGAATCAATGAAGTCACGGCGGAGATTGGATTCCTACTTTCTCAGGAATGACGATTTGCCATGTTTCGGTGGATGGTCTCAATGACGGCCAAGTCGTAAACCCCGGATCGTATTCAGCCGAGCGGTATGTTGTTTTCCGGAGGCGCCGCGCCGGCGGCCGATTCCTCCTGTTTTTCGATCCGGACCTTCAGGATGGCCGTCTTCGTTACCTCTTCACAGGTGAGCAGGTACTCCCGCCATTCGATTTTCTCACCTTTTTCCGGGAACTTCCCGAGACGGTCGAGAATCAGCCCGGCCAGCGTGTCATAGGGGAGTCCCTCGCCGAGCGTGATGCCGAGATGTTCCTCCAGTTCATTGACGGGCAGGAGCGCGTCTACCAGCAGGCTCCCGTCCGGGAGTTTCTGCACCCGGCGCACCTCGCCGACGTCATGTTCATCCTCGATCTCTCCCACCAGTTCTTCCAGCAGATCCTCCGTGGTGGCGAGGCCGCTCAGGATGCCGTACTCGTCGACGATCAGCGCCATCTGGATGCGTTTGCGCTGCATCTCCCGAAGGAGGCTGCTCACCTTCTTCCCCTCCGGGACGAACAGCGGGGCGCGGATGATCCCGGCGATGTCGAATGCTTTTTCGGTGCACAGGTTTCCGATCAGGATGTCCTTCGTGTGGACGAAGCCGACCACATGGTCCATATCGCCCCGGATAACCGGATAGCGCGAGTACATGTTCTCCCGGACGGTCCGGAGGATCTCCTGCTGCGGCTGATCGAGGTTGATGGCGATGATCCGGGTCCTTGGCACCATGACCTCGCGGACAAAGGTGTGTGAGAATTCGAAGACCTTCTCGATATAGCGATGCTCGGTCTCGGTCAGTGCGCCCGCTTCGCTTCCCTCTGCAAGGAAATGCTGCACCTCCTCGCGGGAGACGAAGGCGTGTCCCCCCTTCGGCGTGATCCCCAGGAGCGAAAGGACGGCCCGATTGGAGATGGTCAGAAACCGGACGGCGACGGCCGCGACGACCGACAGCAGATGGATCGGCCGGGCGACGCTCAGGGCGATCCGGTCCGCATACTGCAACCCGATGGTCTTGGGCGCCAGTTCGCCGAGGACGAGGAAGAGGTAAGAGATCCC
>CAYSSF010000182.1:0-6436 GCA_964433455.1 uncultured Syntrophaceae bacterium | reverse complement strand
GCACAACGATGGCCAGTGAAAGGGGTTCCGCCGCATGGCGGATGAACGGGACGGGTGCGGACTGGAGCAGCGGCTTCAGATATTGCACCGCCGCTGAACCGCCGATGGCCGACGCGAGCGAACCGACGACCGTGACGCCGACCTGGACGGTTGCGAGAAAACGGTGGGGGTCCTTCTGAATCTGCTCGACGAGCCCGGCCTGGCGGTTGCCGGCCGAGGCGAGGCTGGCGATCCGGCTCTTCCGTGCGGAGAGGACTGCAAGCTCGGCGCAGGCGAAAAAACCGTTGGCCAAAATCAGAAGAAAAATGATCACAAATTCAATCAAGATCGGTTCCAAAGTGCTCTCCCTCCTTAAGAGGACTTCTTTCTTCGCAACAGGTTGAGTAGCGCTTCGTGGTGATACCAGGCCAGAAGCGTGACCAGAATGCTGATTCCGAGGATGGCCACCAGGGCGGTACTCTGGTCGTTGCGTACGCAACTTCCGCTCACGGAGAGCATGACTGTGCCCAGAAGCCGTCCGGCGGTGCTGAGGATGAGAAAGGTTGTCGTCCTCATGTGGCTCAGTCCGACGATGTAGGAGAGGGCGTCCTTCGGAAATCCGGGGATCAGAAACAGGATGAAGGTAACCGGGATGCCCCGGTGCTCCATGAAATAATCGTACTTTTGAACGATCTGGGGGGTGATGATCTTCTCCACGAACGGCAGGCCGAGCCAGCGGGCCAGTAGAAAGGCAATCCACGAACCGATGGTAAGACCGATTGTCGAATAGATCGTCCCCAGGATGGGGCCGTAGAGATACCCGCCGATAAAACCGCTGATCTCTCCGGGAATCGGTGCGACCAGGACCTGAAGGATCTGGAGACCGATGAATATCACTACGGAGAGGGGGCCGAAGGAGCTTACGAAATGGATGAGCTTCTTCCGGCTGAGAAAGAGGCTGTAAAGGTCGTAATGGTAGAATAGGAAAATGCCGGCGAGGATCATCGCCAGCAGCAACGAAATTTTTATAACGGCATTTTTGTTCATGACCTATGACCGGTTCAACCGTTGATCTTGCTTCTCCAAAAATCAGTCAGCGCCGAGACGGCTCCGCACCACGCACTTCTGATCGGCAAGGACTTATTGCATTCATTAACAAAAGGACGGGGGATTGTAAAGAGGGATATTCTCGAAGGAAAGGGTTGACAGCCGATTTCCCGCCGTAGTAAACGTGCAAAACTGACAGAAGATGGGGTGTGGTCTCCCTTTCAGATCAGAAAAAGTGAAAAAGGTTTGAACCGGAATTGACCCATCGGGGCAGCCGCTTTTGAAGGAAGAGGGGTGTTGATGGCAGGGTTTGCGGTTGGTCTGATTGCCGGTCTGCTGGGCGGTCTCGTCGGCGTCGGCGGCGGGGTGGTCGTGGTGCCGCTGATGACGGACCTGCTCAAATTCAGGCAACAGGAAGCCCACGGCACAAGCCTTGTCACGGTCGTCGTCACCGCGGTGGCGGGCTCCTTTGTCTATTATCTCCATGGTACCGTCGAACTCCCGGCGGCAGCGGTTCTGGCCGGCATGGCGCTTTGCACGATCCGTCTCGGGACGAGATATTGCTGCTTTCTTCCCGAATCGAAGCTGAAACGGTACTTCGGCATCTTCCTGCTCTTCATCTCCCTGCTGTTGATCCTGAAGACCCTGCTGCCGCAGATGGCGGAAGGGTCGCTGCCCCTGTGGATCCGGTGGCTCGTCCTGGTCCTCCTCGGTCTCATCACCGGTTTCATTTCCGGGATGATGGGCGTGGGCGGCGGCAGTTTCATGATTCCGATCATGGTGCTCTTTGCCGACACCTCCCAGCATACCGCCCAGGGCATCTCCCTGCTGGCGATGATTCCGGCCTCGACGGTCGGGGTGTGGACCCACTGGAAGATGGGCAACGTCCGGAGAGCCGTTTTGCCCGGCCTTATCGTCGGGGTACTGGCGGGGGTCGGTGTCGGCGGGGGCATTGCCCATCTCGTCCCGGAGATGGAACTTCGTCTTGTTTATGCGATCCTTCTTGCCGGTATGGCGGTTCGGTATCTATGGATGAAACCCACGTCCGAGCCGTTCTGCAGATGATAAAGGCCGCATGCAACCCCGCTTGCCCCGTTACGCCGCTTACCCATTCCGGAAGTTCCAACCATCCAGCCGCTCGGTCTTTATTACAAAAGTGATATCAAACCGCTTACCTTCCCGTTGAAAAATATTTCTGTTAAAATATTTCTTGACAAACCGTATAAGGTATAATAGCCAAAATGCCAAATGGTCCAACCATCAGTCCAATGACAACCCGAAATACTGAAGAGGGGTTTTCTATGTTTGATGAGGCTCAGGTGTCTGAAATCGAGTTAAAGGTGGCAGAGGTTTTCATCGAAGACGTTGGCAAGGGGCTGGCCCGCTTTGACCCGGACGACGTCGCGGCCCTGGGCGCCTCTCTTGGAGATATCGTAGAAATCATTGGAGAGAAGAGAACCGTCGCCAGAATTTCCGGGATTTTCCCCGAACATTTTGGCAAAAAAATCGTTCAGATTGACGGGAACACCCGTGAGAACGCCCGGGTTCAGATCGGCGGCACGGTGAAGATTAAAAAGGCGCCCCGGAAAACCGCGGTCACGATCGTCCTCACCCCGATCGATTCGGGAAACTGGTGGCCCGATGAAAGCGAAGTCGGATATATCGGCAAGCTCCTGCAGGGGTTGGCGGTCATTGCCGGCGACAAGGTGAATATCCCGCTTTTTGGAGGCAAGGACCGTTTCTTTTCCGTGGACGGCACCTCCCCCTCCGGCGCGGTCATCATCAACCAGTACACCAAATTCAAGGTCAACAAACCGGACTATACCGAAACAGCGGACTCCCGCATCTCTTATGAGGATATCGGCGGATTGGACCGGGAGCTCAGATCGATCCGGGAGATGGTGGAAATTCCGCTGCGTTACGGGGAAATTTTCGAAAGGCTGGGCGTCCAGGCGCCGAAAGGGCTGCTTCTCTATGGGGCTCCGGGAACCGGGAAAACCCTCATTGCCCGCGCCATTGCGGGGGAGGCGAAGCTCCACTTCATCAAAATCGATGGGCCGGAAATTATCCAGAAATATTACGGCGACAGCGAGGCCCGGTTGCGCGAGATCTTTGAAGAGGCGACACGCAAAGCGCCGAGCGTTATCTTCATCGATGAAATCGACGCCATTGCCCCGAAGCGCGCCGAGGTTGTGGGGGATGTGGAAAAGAGGGTGGTGGCGCAGCTTCTGGCCCTGATGGACGGCACGGTTCCCCGCGGTCATGTTCTCGTGATCGGCGCAACCAATGTTCCGGAAATGATCGACCCTGCGTTGCGCAGACCGGGCCGGTTCGACCGGGAAATCGGCATCTCGGCGCCCAACGCGGACGGACGCCGGGCGATCCTGAAGATTCACAGCCGTCGAATGCCCCTCGCATCCGATGTCGATCTCGATCAGATCGCACAGATTACCCACGGTTTTGTGGGGGCCGATCTGGAAGCGCTCTGCAAGGAGGCGGGCATGGCCGCCGTGCGGCGTTATCTGCCGGTGGGCGCTTTGGGAAACTCCGACCGTCTCCCGGTCTCTCCGGAAAGCATGCGGATTTCCCGTGAAGATTTTCTGACGGCGCTCCGGGAGGTCGAACCGACGGCAACCCGTGAATTCTTCAACGAAAGATCCACCTTGAAGCTCAGCGACGTCGGCGGCCTCAACCAAATCAAGGAGACGCTCCTCTCGATCGTCGATTGGCCGCTGAAATATCCCGACCTCTTCACTGCAGGCAAGGTTTCGTCACGCGGCATCCTGCTCTCCGGTCCTTCCGGCACCGGGAAGAGCATGATGGTCAGGGCTTTGGCCGGGGAGACCGGCATCAATTTTATCCCGATCAGCAGTTCCATCCTTTTTTCAAAATGGCTGGGGGAATCGGAAAAGGCGCTGCACGGGATATTTAAAAAAGCCAAGCAATCGGCTCCAACCATTCTTTTTTTCGATGAAATCGATGCCATGGCGCCAAAGCGCGGCGGGGATACGGGATCAGGCGCCATTGAACGGGTGGCAAGCCAGTTTTTCAGCGAGTTGGACTCGCTGAGCGATCACTCTCAGGTGATCGTGATCGGGGCGACCAATCGGGAGGAACTGCTTGATCCGGCCCTGGTACGGCCCGGCCGTCTCGATTATGTTCTCAATTTTTGCGCCCCCGATGAGGGGGAGCGCGTCGAAATATTCCGCATCCACACCCAGGGGAGGCCGCTCGGAAGCGATGTGAATCTCGGCGTGCTGGCAAGCATGACGGGGGGGATGGTCGGATCCCACATCGCCTTCCTCTGCAAGAGGGCGGTGATGCTGGCCATTGCCGAGATCATTCATGGGCGGAAGGAAAAAAAACCCGCTTCGCTCCTGGTCTCTGCGGCACATTTTACGGCCGCACTTCAGGAGCTTCGGGAATGTGAAGCTCCCCGAACAGAGGAAGAGGTCATGCACGGGTAAGGCCTGACGATGAATAGCCGGACAACGCGGTCCATTGCGAAAGAGGGCATATGCGGGAAAAATTGAGAGCCATTGAGAAGAAAAGGGCCTATGAGGGCATCGTGCAACAGGTGCTCGATCTGATCGAGAACGGCAAATTGAAGCAGGGCGATCAGCTTCCTTCGGAACGGGAATTGACCGAAATCTTCAAGGTATCCCGCACCACGGTCCGTGAAGCCATCCGCACCCTGGAATCGATGAAGCTCCTCCAGAGCCGCCAGGGGAACGGCACGTATGTTCTCGCCTCGAGGGAGGAGGATCTGATCCAACCCTTGGCGGCGGCGCTTTTCAATGCAAAGGATGACATTCGGCAAATCTTCTATGTCCGGAAAATCATCGAACCCCATGTCGCCGCGCTCGCGGCGGAAAACGCCACCGAACAGGAAATCGAAGAGATGGAAGAGATCCTCCGCAAACAGGAGATCTGTATTGAACATGATGAAAGCATTATCGAGACCGATTCCACTTTTCACAACCTGATGGCCGGTGCCGCGAAGAATCGGGTCATGGAGCGCCTCACCATCGCTTTGGTCGACTTTTTAAAAGAGTCGCGTGAAAATTATCTTCAGGATGACGAGCGGGACAACAAGCGGCCGGAAAGTTCGCTGGAAGGCCACAAGAAGGTTCTTGCCGCAATCAGGAACGGTGATTGTGAAGCCGCCAAAAAGTTGATGCTGGAGCACCTGGAAGCGATCGAGAGGATCGTCTTTAAAAAATAAGAGAGGGGGGGTGGTTGCCGTTCGGGGCGCGTCAGTTTGGTAATGTGGAGAAAACGCGGGAACGAGGTATGACCCTAATTTACGCAGAACATCAAGGAGGTGTGTATGGCAAAGGTACACGAAATCACTGTTTGGGCGCGGGGCGTGATCATGGACAAGGAGGGGCGGGACGTTATCAATATTTTTGCCAAAGCGGCGCAGATGGATGGCAAGTTCGCGCAGGCATTTGATAACTATGAAGACCTGCCCGACCGCGTCCTCGTGACGGTCCGTAAATATGTCCGGCTCAGCGACGAGGAGATCGAACATAAGTACGTCTATACGAACGACAAACCGGAAGTGGTCGTCATCGCCGAGGAGACCATCATCAAAGGGATCGATATCCTGCGGGGCATGGAGAAGGGCGGGACCCTCATCGTGAATTCCAAGCGTTCTGTCGATGATCTCCTGAAATTCATCCCCAACGCCGATCTGCTCGCCACAATCGCCACGGTGGATGCCGACGGCATAACCGGCGTCCGAACCGTCGATTTCTCCGGTTCGGAAGGCGGTGTTGATGAATCCGGTATCGGCAAGGGCATCGCGGCGCCCCTGGTAGGCGCCATCGCAAAGGTAACCGGGATGATCAAGAAGGAAAATCTCGCCAAGATCGTCAGCGATGTCTCCGGCATGGAACGGGGATACAACGAGGTCAACATCAAGAAGTTGGGGTAGGTTCGGCTGGGTATTTCCGGATCTGTCGGTCGGAAATGCCGGAGATAAACACAACAAAGATGCACTAAGGAGGATATACCATGGTAAAAGAACTTCCCGGGTACGGGACCATAGACGTTCCCAAGGACAGAGAAGTGCCGTTCGGCGCCGTAACCCCGGCGCCGGTCTGCACGCAGGATCTGTTTCAAACCTCAAACTGGCGGATTAAGCGCCCGGTTAAGGACGACGAGAAATGCACGCGCTGCCTCATCTGCTATATGAGCTGCCCGGATGCATGCTGGGAGTACAAGGAAGCGGTAGACGAAATGTACTGGATCGCGAATTTCTGCAAGGGGTGTCAGATCTGCATCCAGGAGTGTCCGACCGGGGCGCTCACCGCGGTGCCTGAGCTCGACTTTCCGGATGGCGTGGTTCGGTTGGAGAAACCTTTCTAAAGGAGGATCAATACTATGGCGAAAGAACAAATGATGA
>CAYSSF010000181.1:0-8161 GCA_964433455.1 uncultured Syntrophaceae bacterium | reverse complement strand
ACCTCCTCCTCGCCCAAGCTTCGCTTGGCGCACCTAAATTGCAAGACCTGACCCCATTCTTTATACAGCTCCGCCCTCTGGATTACATCTCCGGGAAAAATGGTTGCGTTCGTTTCAGCTATGGCTCTGTTCGACCGGAAGGGGCGCCGTTCGCCTGCACCTCTTCCCTCAACTGCCGGATCTCCCCTTCCAACTGTTCGTACTCCCTCATCTTCTTCTGGAGAAAGCGGTAGGTCATCCGGCTTTTTTCCTCGATGCCCACGGGGGTCAGGCAGTAAAAATAGGCGATCTTGTTGTCGGATTTCCTGAAATTCTCTACCTTGACAAACCCCTTCCCGACCAGGGCGTTGATGAGGAAATTCACCTTGCCGAGGCTGATCCCCAGCCGGGAGGAGAGTTCCCGCTGGGTCAGCTCGGGCGATTTGCCGATCTCCCGGAAGACGTGGAGCGCCTTTTCATTTTCGAGTTGGTCGGGTATTTGAACGGACATCGCTTGCCCCATTGCGTTCATTCCGTGAACATTGCATAAAACCTAATCAAACCGTCATCGAAAGTCAAGACAATATTGAGGCCATAGGGGATATGCGAATCAATTCCTCCCGTCAAGGTAGGTGTTAGGGGCCTGAGCGATCACTGTTTTTTTTGCATTTGCTCCATTCGCATCTGCCGCCCCTCTTCTATCTTTTGCCGCGTCTGTTCTATGCTGCTCTTGGTGGGCGGCCATGTACCGGAGCTCCCAATCCCCGATACCGGCGACGATGGTCCGGTCTGTTCCGAAGCCGGCGCCGGCATTGTCTGGGGGCGCTGCGTTAATCGCGGGTCCAGAATTCCCGGGTCCCCAATTTTGGTGTCCCACCTGCCGCGGGGAGATGAAGGCCCTTGAGTCGCTGTATGGCAAATACGGGGGGAAAGGGGTCACTCCCTGTCGGAGGGATTGGATAAGATTGTAAGATCACTGTTATAACACGGCAATTCATCATCTGGACATTGTACAGTATGCAAATGCCTACCATTACCCTATCATAATGCCCCTCTTTACTATCCGCTCGATAAGAGACATGATATGCACGATTTCATGAACGGTGACCGTGATTCGGGTCATATCTTTGGTTGGCAGACTGCGCGACGGATGGGTTGATTCATGAAAATACGCACCTTGATCCCGGCGATCATTGCCCTCGTCATCCTGGTCGGCGGCCCCTTCGGTTTCGGGCGGCCGTGCGACACCGATCCGCGCGCAGGGCTTCTCTGCTACTGCTGTTCAGCGATGGGAGAGAATTGCGCCATGATCTCCTGTGAGGGTTGCTGCGGCACCCATGCCGGAACCTCCGCCGACCGCTGGTCACCGGAGATGGTTCCGGAGTCTTTTCCCGTAATGACCCCCTTTAACGTCGTTTATGGCGATCATGAGGCTGTCCGATCGCCGGAAACCGCCTACCCTGAAGTTCCGGACAAACCCCCGAAGAACGCCTGAGCCATCCAATGCTCCGCAGAAACGGTCCGCCCGATGCGGCATCGATTGCCGGTGGAACTCTGTCTATCGGGCGGTACACCGATCGAAAAATGTCTAAAAATGACGATAAGATAAGGAGACGTCATGAAAAGAATGGCTTTTTGTTGTGTATTGGTCGCGTTCTGCCTCTCTTTGGGGAGCGCGCTCTGGGCGCTCGATAACGATATCAAGGAATTTCCGTCATGCAAGTATTGCGGGATGAACCGGGAGACCTTTGCCCACAGCCGGATGCTGATCGAATACAGCGACGGAACGAAAGAGGGGGTCTGCTCGCTCCACTGCGCCGCCGTCGATCTGGCCCTGAATCTGGACAAGGCGCCCAAGGCGATCGGGGTGGGCGATTACGGCCGGAAGATGTTGATCGACGCGGACACGGCCTCCTGGGTCATCGGAGGGAGCAAGCCGGGGGTGATGACCAGAAACGCCAAGTGGGCCTTTGCCGACAAGGCGGATGCGGAAAAGTACCAGCGGGAAAACGGCGGCCGCCTGGCTACATTTGACGAGGCTCTCGAAGCCGGTTACAAGGATCTCGCCGAAGACACCAGGATGATCCGCGAGCGGAGAAAAATGAGAAAGATGAAGATGATGGAGCACAAGCCGTGACCGGGGGCATGACCGGGAGGGGATACCCTACAGGCGGTGATGCGGGGTTCGATGTCGGGCGCATCATGCATTCCCTGCCGGGAAACCCTGTCCCGTGCGAGGGAAGATGCAATCGGTACGCGATACCGGGTTCGAGGGGCATCCTTTTGATTTGGCTATTCTGCCTGGTCGGGGTTCTGCTTCCATTTCCCCTCGGCGCGGCCGAAATCGGGATGCCGAAGCCAGCGGCCCGGGACAAATGCCCGGTATGCGGGATGTTTGTGGCCAAGTATCCCGACTGGCTGGCCGCCGTTCGCCTCCGGGATGGATCGCACGTCTACTTTGACGGGGCAAAGGACCTGTTCAAGTACCTTCATGATCCGAAAAAGTATGACCCCGCAAGGAAGCCGGCGGATATCGAGACCATCGCGGTCATGGATTACTATGGGCTTGCATGGATCGATGCGCGGAAGGCCTGGTATGTCCTGGGCAGCGATGTGTACGGCCCCATGGGCAGGGAACTCATCCCCCTGGAGAAGGAGGCGGACGCGCAGGAGTTCATGAAGGATCACAAGGGTGAGAGAATCATCAGGTTCTCCGAAGCGACGCCGGAGGTGATCAAGACCCTTGATTAGAGAACTGGGCCGGAAAAAAAAGGGCCGGACCCGATTTTTCTCAAGAAAATCGAGCCGGGCTCTGACCTTGGCGGGTATCGGCGTGCTGCTGATCGGCCTGATGTTTACCCATGCCCGGTTGCAGCGGCGGGCCGATCTTCCCTTGATCGATGCCGTTGCCGGGGTCGTCAAGAATCTGGAGCTGACGGATCTGGCGCTCTTCACCGAGGCGCGCTACACGCGCCATCTCTCCCAAGCCGATTTCCACTCGGCATTTCAGGATCACCCGACCGCGCTGGAACATTTTCCTACGGGTTCCATTGCAGGCCCTCCCGCGGGGCTGCGGAGGCGCCATGTCAAACTGGATTGAAAAGAACTTCACCGTCGACGGCGAGATCTCCCCGGAATCGGAACTTGTGTCGGCAGATCTGATCCTGATGGCGGAGGTCGATTTCCGGGGGCTCTTCGGTTTTCCCGCCGCGCTGGCGACGGATATCGTGGTCACGGTCAGGAATAAGAAAGAGCTGCTCACCATCGCCCAAAAGGTGGCGGATCTGCTCCCCGACACGCGGCCGATCATCCGGGATGAGATGACGCGAACCTACGATTCGGTTTTCGACTGGCGGGGCGGCATCATAGATCCAGACTCGGTAATGAGGTCTTAGTAATGATTACGTTACGAAACGTGCGAAAAGGGTTCAATCTCGGCAGGTCGAATGAGTTTATCGCGGTGGGCGGGGTCACGCTGGCGATGGAGGCAAACCGGGTCACGGTCCTGAAGGGGCCGAGCGGCTCGGGGAAAACGACGCTCTTGAGCCTCATCGGCTGCATGGCAAGGCCGACCTCGGGCCGGATCACCCTTCAGAACGGAATTTTGGGCGGAAGTCGTTTTTCCGGTGTGGGGGATACCCCTGAAGTGGAGGTGACGAGTCTTCCCGAACGTTTCCTGACGGAGATCCGCAGGCAAACCTTCGGGTTTATCTTCCAGCAGTTCAACCTCGTGAAGGGGATCACCGTGCTCGAAAATGTGATGCTGCCCGCCTATCCCCTGGGGGAAAAGCATGGGGTCGTCAGGAAGCGGGCGCTTGCCCTGCTGGAGATGTTCGGCTTGGGCGAGCGGGCCGCCGCGAAGGTGGAATGGCTCTCCGGGGGGGAGGCTCAGCGGGTGGCGATCGCCCGGGCGCTGATGAACGATCCCCCGGTCCTCATCGCCGATGAACCGACAGCCCACCTCGACAGCAAGCTTTCGGTGGCGTTCATGGAGATCATCACCCGGCTCAAGGAGCAGGGGAAAACGGCCATCATCGCCAGCCACGACCCGCTCGTCTTCGGCGCGGCAATGGTGGACAGGGTGATCACCGTCCGGGACGGCCTGCTCGACGGTGACGGGCAGTGATACTCCATCCGGCCATCGTTGCCCTGGTCATCGTCTCTTTTCTGATGACCGCGATGAGCCTCTCCTGCGCGTTTTTCGGGATCCGGATCATCCGGCGGTGGGACCTCGCCAGCGGCAGCGAGGAACAGCTTGCTTTGGAGAGGCAAACCTACCTCATCTCGACGATCATCTCCTATGTCCTCGTCTTTGAGATCGGCTCGCTCTTTCTTTTCATCTACACGGCGGACAGCCTCCACACCCTGTTCGTCGGGGCGATGTGCGCGGCAGGCGCCCTTTACGTCGACCCCTGGGGCTATCCGACGTTCCTGTTGAAGATCATGAACGTCATCCTGGCCGGCCTGTGGCTGATCGTCAACCATGTGGACAACCGGGCCTACGACTATCCGCTGATCCGGAAGAAATATGCCCTGCTGCTGATCCTGGCGCCGCTGATCCTGGCGGAATCGATCACCCAGACGCTCTATTTCACCCGGATGAAAGCGGATGTGATTACCTCCTGCTGCGGAAGCCTCTTCGGCTCCGCAGGGAACGGCATCAGCTCGGACATTGCGGCCCTGCCGGCGAAGGTTGCGATGGGGGGATTTTATCTGGTCTTTGCGCTGACTTTTGTGCTGGGGGGTGTTTACTGGCTGAAGGGAAAACTGGGGAGGCTTTTCTCGTTCGCAAGCGGCCTCTTTTTCCTGGTCGCCTGCGTCTCGTTCATCTCGTTCATCTCGCTCTATTTCTACGAGCTTCCGACCCACCACTGCCCTTTTTGCGTGCTGCAGCGGGAGTACGGCTATATCGGGTATTTCCTCTATGCCGCCCTCCTCACGGGCGCCGTCTGCGGGCTGGGGGTCGGCGTCTTGATGCCTTTTCGGAAAATCCCAAGCCTTTCCGGAATTTTACCCCTGGTCCAGAAAAGACTTGCCCTGGTATGCCTCGTTTCGTATCTCCTTTTCGCAGGGATTTCGATCTACCGGATGGTCAGCACGGATTTTACGATGGGATTGCTATAGTGCCTTTATCGTACTTCCCGAAAGAGGCGTCGCGTGTCGAGGTATTCGGCCCGCGCCTGAACCTCTTGCCGGACGCGCTCGGTCGGGTCGTTTTCACAAATAAGATGTCCGTATTTCAGGATCTGGTGCTGAAGAAGCAGCGGCGGATGGCGGCGATTTTCATGCAGTTGCTTTCAGCCCTTGATCGCCTCCGCGATCTTTGTTTGATCCTGCTCTGTGAGATATGGATGCATGGGCAGGCTGAAGATCCGGCTTGCGGCGTCTTCGCTTACCGGAAACGCACCCGGTCCATAACCCAGGAAAGCAAAGGCCTTCTGCCGGTGCAGGGGTTTGGGGTAGTAGATCGCTGTCGGAATTTTACCCTCCTGAAGTCTCTTTTGTAGCGCACTCCGGTGATCGCCGTCTTTCGCAAGAACGGAGTATTGCGCCCATACGCTGCCGTAGCCCGCAGGCGTCTGCGGTGTCTCCACTTCCGCCCCCTCTTGCAGAAGCCTGTTGTAGCGCGCGGCTGCCTCCTGACGCAATATCAGTTCGTCAGCGAAGATGGCAAATTTGGACAGAAGAATCGCCGCCTGGAGGGTATCGAGGCGGCCATTGATCCCAATCCGGATATTATCGTATTTATCCGACCCTTTGCCGTGGACGCGGATCGATTCCATCATCTGAGCCAATTGATCGTCATCGGTGAAGCACATGCCGCCGTCGCCGTAGCAGCCCAGGGGTTTGGCCGGGAAGAAGGAGGTGCAGGCAATATCCGCCAGCGAGCAGGCTTTCTTGCCCTTGTATTCCGCGCCGAAGGACTGGGCAGCGTCCTCGATGACGAAGAGACCGTGATCTTTGGCAATGGCGTTGATGGCATCATAATCGGCGGGCAGGCCGAAAAGATCGACGGGGATCACGCCTTTGGGGATCAGTGCTGAGTGCTGAGTGCTGAGGACTGAGTTTAAGGGTAACGGGTGCGATGAGGGATCATTCGCTTTGACGGCCTCGATGGCCAAAGCGAGTTTGGCCGGATCGATGTTGTAGGTTTTGGGATCGATGTCGACGAAGACCGGAGTCGCCCCGAGAAGCGTGATGACCTCGGCCGTGGCGATGAACGTAAAGGGCGACGTGAAGATCGCATCGCCCGGGCCGACGCCGCAGGCCATGAGCGCCATCAGGAGGGCGTCCGTTCCGGAGGCGCAGCCGATCGCGTGCTTTGCACCGACATAGGACCCCAGTTTCGTTTCCAGTTCCTTGACTTCCGGACCCATGATGTATTGGCCATGACGCAAAACGCTGAAGATTCTATTTTCGAGAGATGGCCGGATGCAGTCTTGCTGATAAGGCAAATCGATGAAATCCATAGGACCGGTAGCCGGTTCTGTTTCCAGATAGGCCTGTGGTGAGATTGCTTGCGGGCAATCTGCCAGTACTTTTTTATCTCGGGTCATCAAAAGCCCATCTTTACCCAATCGTGACGTCGCCTTGATCCATTGTTGATCTTCCGGGTCTACATCTTCAAAGACATCTCCATCCTCGGCCAGCGCAGCAAGCCACCGTTTATCACGGCTGAAAATTTGCATCTGTTTTTTAGCGATATCAAGAGGATTCGTCTGAGAAATTGACTGATTTCGCAGGCTGGCGTGTCGGCGTATCTCGTTTTCCAAGACGTAAAGTATGGTTTGCAGACTGCCCGTATAAAGCCAGAGCCTGTGGCCTGATCGCTCAGCATGATTAAGGGCATGGTGAACAGCCGGAAAATGGGGAAAACGCTGAAGGCAGAAATCGGCAACGATATTGACATCCAAAAGAATATTTTTCAAGGCTTGTACCTCTCGGATACCGCCAACGCTTCCGCAAACCGATCTTTATCTGTCCGGCCATTCTCAATATATTCCCAATTCGGCCCCAACAGGGAAAGAATCTCCTGAAGATTCCGATCTGTTCGGCTTTCCGAATAAACCACACTCGGTTGTTTATCATCATTTTCTTCAATAATTTCTTGATCCGGTATCGTAACCCGCACCGGAACCTTCGGGTTTCGAAAACGAATATCCCCGGGAAGGATCAATCGGTTTGCATCTCGGTCATAAACTGCTTGCACTTCCATCATTCTACCTCAATTTCCGGCAATACCGGGGAGCAGAGCCTCACAAAATTCCCCGTCCCTCAGTTTTCTGCTTTTATCTGGTCTTTTATTCGTCTCACATGCCCCCGGCCCAGGCCCTTGACCTCGCAGCCGAGCTCGAAGTAGCGCTTGATCTTTTCGTCATTGAGGATGCCGAAGCAATCGATGACGGCGACGGGGCGGCCGGTCATCCCGATGACCTCCGCGGGGTCGAGGGTCATGTAGGCCTCGTGGCGGACGGCGAGGACGACGGCGTCGACCCCCTTGAGGGTGGCGCCCAGGTCATTTTCCACCTTGCTGTCCTTGAGCTTCTCCTGGTTCCGGAAGAAGCGCGACCAGGAATGGCCCGGGGCGGGGTAGTTCTCCTGCTTCTCCAGTTCCCACCAGTGCTTCACGTAGGGGTCGTGGATGACGATATCCGCCCCCATCTCCGTGAGCTTTCGCACCACGATCTCCGAGCCGCTGTAGCGGGTGTCCCCCACGTCCTCCCGGTAGGAGGCGCCGAGGAGGGCGATCTTCGAGGCGGCGACGATCTTCCCCATGTTCCGGAGGGCATCCCGGACGAGTTCCGCCACGTGGAGGGAGCGGGTGTCGTTGATGTCGATCGCAAGCGGCGTGATCTTGAAGATGTCGTCCTCGAAGCCCATCAGGGTCTGGTAGGACCAGACGCCCAGCCCACCGTCCTTGGGGAGGCAGTAGCCGCCGATCCCCGGGCCGGGGAAGATCATGTTGGAATGGGTCGGGCGGACCTTGATCGCCTTGATCACCTTGATCAGGTCCACGCCGTTGCGCTCCGCGAAGAGGCTCCATTCGTTCAGGAAGGCGAGGGTCGTGGCGCGGTAGGAGTTCTCGACGATCTTGCTCGTTTCGCTCTCGATCGGGCGGTCGAGAACGGTCAACGGGAACTTCTCGACGTTCAGGATCTCGGAGAGGAACTTGACGACCTTT
>CAYSSF010000180.1:0-8169 GCA_964433455.1 uncultured Syntrophaceae bacterium | reverse complement strand
TTGGTTCCCTCGTCCTGTCCCAGGTAGTCGATGTACTCGTGGAACTTTACGCCAATGGCGTTCCCGGCGGAGATGATGTGGCTCAGTCCCACCCCGCGCATCTCGGCATAGTGGGTGATCGAGTCGATGATGTTCCCGCTCTGGGCGATGACGGCAAGGGGTCCCTTTTTGATCGGCGGGACGCCCAGGAGGTTCAGTTCACCGGAGGCAGAGAAGAGGCCCGAGCAATTGGGACCGATGATCTTTGCGCCTCCGGCGGTCGCGGTGCTGAGGATTTCCGCTTCGATCCTCTTGCCCTCTTCTCCGGTTTCACCAAGACCTGCCGTGATGATCACGATCCCCTTGGCGTGCATCTTCACGCTGTCGGCCACGGCCTGCGGAATGAACTTCGGGGCGACGACGACCATGACAAGATCCACCTCTTCCCCGATATCGAGGATCGAGGGGTAGGCCTTTCTCCCGAACAGGGCATCCCGTTTGGGGTTGATCAGGAAGATCTTGCCGGGGAAGCCGCCCCGGATCAGACTCCTTGTGCGCCGTTCGGCCGCCTTTCCGGGAACCTCGGAGGCCCCGATGACCGCAACGGAGGCTGGGTTGAAAAGACGATTCAGCGATTCCATGACATCCTCCTCAATCCGCGTTATTTATTTTTCCAAAAGGCACGAAAGGCAACAATAACAAGAATTTTCGCAACATCCCGGTGGTTTAATGGCCTGCCATCCAATTCCCGAGATGATCGGCGTTGTCGATGTCAGGGTTTATTCTTCCGCCCGTTCTTGTAGTCGGCGTAGGGCATGACATAGATCTCCTTCTTCTGCCAGAGGAGTTCCCTTTCCTTCAGGGCCTTCATGGTCTCCTCCGGATTCTGGATGCTCAGCTCCGTCAGAAGGGCGTTCACCAGGCTCATGGCTGCGGTAAAGGATTCGATGAAAGAATCGAGTCGGGAGTGGACCGGAAGCACCCAGTCCGCGTTGCGGGCGAGGGGGGAGACGAGGGAATCGGTGATGGCGCCGACCCGGGCGCCGTTTTCCTTCGCGTATTCCAGAATATCGATTGTCAGCTTGGTGTATCTCGGAAAACTGATCCCGATCGTGAGATCTTCAGCGCCCATTCCGTGCAGTGTATTCCAGACATCCCCGTAGCCGGGGATCACGGGCGTTGCCTGCTTTCCGAGGAAGCGCAGGTAGAGGGCCAAAACGAGGGCGGGGGCATGGGCCCCGCGGAGCCCCACGACGAAGATGCGCCGGGCGTTCTTCATATCGGCGACGGCCTGGCGAAACGTGTCCAGGGAAATATCCCGGAGGGTCTCGGAAAGATTCCGGATGTCCTGTTGCATGATCTTCGTGAGGATGTCGCCGTCCGTCCGGATGCTCTTGACGGTCTGTTCGAGGCGCGTGACCGTGGTGAGTCGATCCTGGAACTCGGTTCGCATCATCTGCTGCAATTGGGGATAACCATCGAACCCCAGGACCTGTGCGAGCCGTACGATGGTCGCCTCACTGACCCCCACTTTTCTGGCCAGTTTCGATGCGGTCAGAAAGATCGACTCCTCGTAATGGTCCATGATGTACTGCGCCGCCCGTTTCTGGGCGTCGGTCAGTTGTATCTGCTTGTCAGCAAGAAGGGCGTTGATTGACATGTAATATATCCTTCATCAATATATTTTGGTGAATGAATTATTTCTTTATTGATCTCTTTTGTCAAGAAAAAAATGACAAAAAAATACAGAAATGTCAGGAACACATAAGCTGTCCGGGTTTGTATGACAGGCACGGAAAACTGGTGGAGGCAACCCCCCCCCTCTTTGAAGCAGAGCATCTGATTTGACTTTGTTGCTCTGGCACGGGGACTTCAAATACAAGTCCTCAGGGCAAATCATTAGGCCAGACCGTTGAATGCTGCTTGAACTCTGGAAGGTAGAAACCGTGTATTCTGGCACTCCCGATGGAAAGGCATGCCTTCTTTGAGTCAAGCGAAAATACGTGCTGATCATTTCTTGACAGGCAAAAACAGCCCCCCTATACTTCGATCCCTTGGAAGCAATGTTTTTTCCAATGATCCAATATCCAAAACAGAAAGGAGATGTCCCATGGCACAAGCAAAGAAAAACCCGATTCAGGTTATTCAGACATCTAAGGCAGGGCCCCCAGTCGGTCCTTATTCTCAGGGCATTAAGGCGGGCGGATTCATATTTGCGGCCGGAGAAAAGGGGATGGATCCAGTGACGAAACAGATTGTGCCTGGTGGCATCGAGGCAGAGACCCGAAGAACTCTGGAGAATATCAAAGCTATCCTTGAGGAGGCGGGTTCCAGGTTGGATCTCGTCGTCCAAACGTTTGTGTTTATGACGGATCTGAGTGAATTTTCCAAGATGAACACAGTATACGCGGAGTACTTTAAAGCAAAACCTCCGGGCCGCACGACGGTGGAAGTGAAATCGTTACCAGCGGGAGCCTGCGTGGAGATTACAGTCACAGCATTAGCCGGACAGGAAACGTGATGAACATTAGCCGGCATTTTCTGTTCAAATGCAAAGGGGCTGATTAATTTCTGGAGCATTTTAATGAATTCACATGATTTTCGCGCTATAGCGAATCAGATGAAGGCCGCGCAGGACAATGGTCGGCAGATCGAGTCGTTAACATCGCAATTGAGCGGATTCGACGTCACCTCAGCTTACACAGTGGCACACTTGATTCACAAGGCACGTCTTGATGAAGGAGCCATTCCCGTTGGACGAAAGATAGGCTTTACCAATCCCGAGATGTGGTCCCTGTATGGAGTACGCGAGCCCATATGGGCTTATATCTATGACACCACCGTCGTTCGCCTGTCCACCAAGAGCGAACTGTGCAGCATCGGACGATTTGCTGAACCGAAGATCGAGCCCGAGATCGTCTTCCACTTCCACTCAGCGCCCCCGGTCGATGGAGATCTTTCAGGAATACTTGAGTGCATTGACTGGGTCGCACACGCATTTGAAATTGTGCAATCGCACTTTCCCGGATGGAAGTTTCAGGCCGCAGATACCGTTGCAGACGGAGCGCTGCACGGAACACTCCTGGTGGGAGAACCCCAAGCGGTCAACCTTTTAGGGACAGATCTGATAGCAGCGCTTAAACGCTTTTCGATCGCTTTGTCTTGTGATGGAACAGTTCGCGAGATGGGAAGAGGGTCCAATGTGCTTGGCAGTCCGTTGGCCGCCATCGCGCATCTGACCGCCGTACTCGGGAAGCAACCGAATTATATGCCTCTGCAGGCAAACGAGATGGTGACCACAGGCACCATCACAACTGCGCTGTCGATTCGTACCGGCGAAACTTGGCGAACTGAACTGGAGGGCATCGCGATTCCTGGCCTCTCCGTGGAGTTCACGGCATAAGAGTGTGACAGGTGGGATCAGGGGTTCGGTGCATGTCATGTTCTAATGAATAGCAACGGCAGGATCATGGTAGGCGAAATGGATTTCTATCTAAAAGAACAGGTGCGCCCTGTATCGCCCGGCGGCTTACCGGTTCGGAGCAGCAGCCTGTCATCACCGATAGACCGCCCGGAGGATGTCATTGCCGCATTGAAGAGATAGACTGCACCTTTTGCCCTCGCCTCGCTTTGAATTTCCTTGAAAGTTTGTCCTGAAAGCGTTAGTGATGACGGCGCATTAAGGGATGCAAGGGCAATGGAACGTTATCAACTGGAAGGGTTGGAGATCCTCTTCGACTGCGCCGGACGGGATGACTGGGGGAAGTTCAGCTTTCCCGTCTGGTATGGCATCCCCGTCAAGATGAACTGGCGGGGGTACCGATATGATTTCAATCTGCGCGGGGGATTGAAGAGGGTTTCCGGCGGAACGGGCGTATGGCCCGATCCCCAGGAAGTGCTCAAAAGAACGGA
Organism: uncultured Syntrophaceae bacterium; assembly: GCA_964433455.1. GTDB lineage: Bacteria > Desulfobacterota > Syntrophia > Syntrophales > UBA5619 > UBA5619. The sequence goes on along the minus strand of CAYSSF010000180.1, from coordinate 4,278 downwards.
TGGAAACGACCTCATCTATTACGGAGTCCACGGTTACGAGTCCAGTTATGATTTGATCAAGAATTACTATGTGCCGTTCAATGGGATCTATAACTCCGATCTTTTTGATGAAAATCCATTGGAAGGCTCTACGGTACGGCGCGCCCTGGAGAACTTCGACCAACTGACCGTTGAGGCCGGCAGGCTGGCGGCGACGGTCGCCTGCGAAAGGCCGCGTGCGTTCCTGCAGCGGGTTGCCGTCCGGGACCGGGTGGGTTTGGCGGAAGAGGGGAGGGGGTTGCACCGGATCATCGGCGCGAATCTGCCGGTGCTGCCGCCCGAGACGATCGACGTCGATTATGAAGTCATTCCGCTGATCCTTACCGAGGGTTGCGCGTACAACTGCCGGTTTTGCCTCTTCAAAACGACGGGCGGATTTCGGGTGAGAAGCGCCCGGAACATTGCCGCACAGATCCGCTCTCTGAAAGAGTTTTACGGCGACGATCTGATCAATTACAACTCTGTGATGCTGGGGCAGAACGATGCGCTGGCGGCGGGGGGAGACCTCCTTGTGGGCGCCGCCGGGATGGCCCATGAACTCCTGAACCTCTCCGCCTCTTACCACCGGGGGCGACCCAACCTCTTTCTGTTCGGCAGTGTGGACTCTTTTCTGGGGGCGGATCACGCGCTGCTGGATCGCCTGGAACGCCTGCCTTACCGTACGTCGATCAATGTGGGCATGGAATCCTTCGATCAGGAAACGCTGGACCGTTTGGGCAAGCCGCTTCGGGCGGAACGGGTGCGCGAGGCCTTCCGGAAAATGGTGGCCGTAAACCGCAGCCGGCCCAACATTGCCGTAAGCTGTAATTTTGTGCTGGGTCGGGATCTCCCTCCCCGGCATCCGGAGGCGATCAAAACCGTTCTTGCGGCAGAAACAACGGCAAGGGACAGGGGGGTCGTCTACCTTTCCCCGTTGATTGGGAAGTCGAACAGAAGAGAGATATTGAAGGCGTTTCGGGAGATCAAGCTGATCTCTCAGCTGCCGGTCTATATTTATCTGGCGCAGAGGCTGTGAATCGATGTATGAAACGCGGGGCATATATGAATATCACCCGACCTCGCTTTGCCAAAGGGGTCACGGGGGAGATTTTCATGTTTCATTGCGCCCGTGCCCGGGGATGGGGGTTATTATTCAAAAGTTCGGAAGGAAATGGGATCGGGATGGATCAACCAATTGAAAAGGCGCTCTCTTCTCTTCATGCAAGAAGAATGAAGGGGTTTTTCGCGGAAAATGTTCCGGAGGCAAACCGGAGGATCATGGAACTGATCCCGCCGGATGCCGTTGTCGGGATCGGAGATTCCACTTCAATGCGCCAGTTGGGGATTCTGGACTTGTTAAGGGAACGGGGAACAGCGATTCTAAACCCCTTTGAACCCAAGCCGGAAGAGATGGCGATTCCCGATTATGGACGGGAACGGGCAAGGATCATGAAAGAGGCCACATCGTGCACGGTTTTTCTGACGGGGAGCAATGCCCTGACGGAGGATGGCAGGCTGGTCAATGTGGATGCCGTCGGCAATCGCGTCGCAGGGATGTTCTGGGGGCATCCTCTCTCCATTGTTGTCGTGGGACGGAACAAAGTTGTCCGGGACCTGGATCAGGCCTTTGAACGGATTCGCAAGCTCATCGCGCCGACCCATTTTCACATCCGGACAGCGGTGCTGGGCGGGAAAAAGAGGGCAACCCCTTGCGTCGCAACCGGAAGATGCAACGATTGCCGGTCGGAAGACAAGGGGTGCAACATCTTTACGATCATCGAAGGCAAACCGGCGCAAACCGCACTGCATGTCGTCCTGGTGAACCGGGACCTGGGATTGGGCTGGGACCCGTCCTGGCCGGATGAGCGAATCGCCGGTATTGTGGAAATGTATAAAAATTTTGTCTGGATTCCGGCGTAAATCCCTTATAGAATAAACAACGGAGGCTTGGGCATGTACTGGGAAAAAGGGATCGAAACAATGGAGCGGGAAGCGCTCGAAGGTCTGCAGGCGGCAAGGCTCCGGGAAACCCTGCAACGGGCGAAGAGATCGGTCCACTACGGGAAGCTTTTTGCGGAATCGGGCCTGGATATCGACGGGATCCGGACGGTGGCCGATCTGGAGAGGTTGCCGCTGACCGGCAAAGAGGATCTTCGCGAAGGCTGGCCCTATGGTTTTCTCGCTTGCTCCCGCGACGACCTGATCCGGATGCACTCCTCTTCCGGGACGACCGGCCGGGCCACGGTGATCTTTCATACGGCGAACGACATCGCGGCCTGGACGAATCTGCTCGCCCGCTCCATGTATATGGCCGGCATGCGGCGTTCCGACGTCTTCCAGAACATGATGACCTACGGCCTCTTCACGGGGGGGTTGGGCTTCCACTACGGCGCGGAGAAGATCGGGGCGCTCGTGATCCCTGCCGGGGCGGGGAACAGCAGGCGTCAGATCCAGTTGATGCAGGATTTCGAAACGACGGCGATCCATATCATCCCGAGCTACGCCCTCCATCTCTCGACGGTCTTCACGGAGGCGGGCGTCGATCCGAGGCGGGATACGAAGCTCCGGCTCGCCTTTCTCGGCGCCGAACCCCATTCGGGGAAGATGCGCCAGAAGATCGAGGATTTCTACGGCTTTAAGGGGTTCAACTCCTACGGCCTCTCCGAGATGAACGGCCCCGGCATGGCCTTCGAGTGTCCGGAGCAGAACGGGATGCACATCTGGGAGGACAACTACATCGTCGAGATCATCGATCCGGTGACGAAGAAGGCGCTTCCCGAGGGTGAAGAGGGGGAACTGATCGCGACGACGCTGGTCCGGGACGGAATGCCCATCCTGCGCTATCGGACGAAGGACCTCACCCGGATCATCCCCGGCCCCTGCCCCTGCGGCCGCACCCACCGGCGGATCGAGCGGATCAAGGGGCGGACCGACGACATGATGATCCTGAAGGGGGTGAACATCTTCCCGATCCAGATCGAGAAAAAACTGATGGAGATCCCCGGTATCGGGACCAACTTCGTCATCATCATCGACCGGGAGGAGTACAACGACTCGCTGACGGTCAAGGTGGAGGTTCAGAAGGGGTTCTTCGGCGGCAATCTCCAGCAGTTGGAGGCCCTGCGGCGGCGGATCGTCGAAGAGCTCCGGAGCGACATCCTGATCACGCCGAGGGTTGATCTGGTGGAGCCGGACAGCCTTCCGAAAAGCGAGGGGAAGGCGAAGCGGGTCATCGACAACCGGAAGGATTAGAGACGGGGGGGCGGATAGCGTTTTTTAGAAACGGTGCGGGCAAAACAGGGGGGGCGCCATGATTTCCTATCAGCTTTCGATCTTTGCGGAGAACAAACCGGGACGGCTGGCGGCCGTTACCAGGGTTCTGGCGAAAGGGAAGATCAACATCCGGGCGACGACGATCTCCACGTCCGACACCTTCGGCGTGATCAACCTGATCGTCGATGACCCCAAACGGGCCGAGGAGGCGCTGACAAAGGCCGGTATGACCGTTACATTGGGCCGGGTCCTGGCCGTCGTCATTCCGGACCAGCCGGGCGGTCTCGACCGCCTTACACAGCTTCTGCTCGCCGAGAACGTGAACATCAACAACGCCTACGGTTTCGTCCTCGAAGGACACCGGAAGGCGATTTTCGTCGTCAGTGTCGATCAAATCGAGAAGGCCGAGGCGCTTCTCGAGAAGAACGGGTTTCAAACGCTGGATGCCGAGGCGCTCTCGGCCGTCGAGCCATTTCACTACATGAAATACTGAGGGTAAAGCCATGACACATTCCGATGCTGGCCGTTACGCGGCCAAACATGAGGTGGGCGGGAGTCCGGATGAGCGGATCGCGGGGGCGATCAGGGAAAAGGCACTGAAAGGAGAAGTTTCCTGCGCCGAAGCCGAGCGGATCGGCGCGGCGCTGGAGGTGAAGCTGGAAGAGGTCGGCCGGACGCTGGATCTGCTGGAGCTTCGCATCGGTCGCTGCCAGCTCGGTCTATTCGGTTATGATGGGCCGGCGGGCAAGGCCGTCCAGCCGGCCGCGTCGGTTGCACCGGATCTGGACGGGGCGATCCGTGGGCGTCTCGCCGAGGGGAGGCTCCCCTGCAAGGCCGCCTGGGAGATTGCTTCCGAGCTCCGGATCAAGAGAATGGAGGTCTCCGCCGCCTGCGAGACGCAACAGATCCGAATCAAACCCTGTCAACTCGGGGCCTTCTGACTCAGGATCTGAAGCGCAACCGCTTATATGAAAATGCCCCTTTCCG
>CAYSSF010000179.1:0-8176 GCA_964433455.1 uncultured Syntrophaceae bacterium | reverse complement strand
GGAAACGGAAACTGGCTGCATTGGAGTCTGAACTTTATGTATCGTTGTAGGGTTATCCAAACGGCAATATGGCAGAACAAGGGTATTAAGAGCAACGGCAAAAAGCCGCCGCGTCTTATGCTCGCCGTTCGGCAATGCTGACAGAGATCCACCCTTTCAAACAGTACTAATTGATTTATAATATTTTGCATTTTCAAGGAGTTGTAGATGTTGTCAGTTCCAACCCAATAAGCCTTTCTCTTGATAAACTCCCTCTGATTACCAAGAGAAAGGCAGTTAAAAACAGGCCATACCCGTTTTCAACCCGCGCCGGCAGAACCGCTATCCCCGGCAGGCCCGCTCGCCCTGGCATACCAGCGGTCAAGCTGTGCCGAGTCGCCGGCGGACAGGGCGGACAGGAAGGCGAGGCGGGCCGCTTCCGGGCTTTTTTTGAGATACCAGGACTTTCCTGCATGATAGATGGCCGATTGCATATCGCCGGCCAGGAAGCTTTCTCGGCCGATAAACAGCTCCCAGGCCGCCGCACGGGTGATCATTTCCAGGATGGAGAGTTCACAGCCGCAGCGGGGGCATTCCCGCACATCCTCACTTTTCTTGCCGCGGGCGGGGCAGGCAATCGTCATCAATCCTCCAGATAAAAGAGCATATCGGAGAGGGATTCATTCAATCTGTCAACGGTTCCCCAATCATGCTCGGCAATCGCCCGCCGGTTCTGCTCCAACAGATCCTTTAGTTCCGCGGCGTCTTCCTCGTTCACGCCGGGGATCATCCCTTCCGCCCGTTTGCGGAGCGACTTGGCCCGGTTGATCAATTCCTGTTTGTCCAGGACCACGTCGCCTTCATCTTGTCCGGCGTCGCCTTCGTCATCCCCGTCTGTTTCCACATCGTCATCTTCCATAAGAAACGATTCGATATTGGAGCGTTTTTCTTCCAGATTGGCCCCGGTTCCCTTGTTGGCCGTGTCCATCGTCACGGTCCTGGCAAGACCGGTGGCCTTTTCCTTCGCCGTCACCTTGAGGATGCCGTTTACATCCAGTTCGAGGTTGAGCAGAATGAGGTTCCCCGCCCTTGCCTTGCTCAGGCCCCTGATCCAGAAATTCCCGATGAAGATATTCTCGGAGGCCAGGGGCGCATCTCCCTGAAGGATATCCACCAGAATATCCTGCTGGTTGTCGTAATTGGTGTAAAACAATTCTTCCTTGCCGACGGGGAGAGGAGAATTGCGTTTGATCACCGGTACGTAGACATCATTCGTCATTCTCCCTTCATACTCCCCGATGGCCCGGGTGCCGAAGGTATAGGGAGTGATGTCCACCAGGATGGCTTTGGTCTTCGCCCCGCTCATCGCTGCGCCCTGAATGGCGGCGCCCATGGCGACAATAAGATCAGGATTGATTTCATGATGCGGTTCGATCCCCATGTCGTGCTCGAGCATGCGGACAACCAGGGGCGTCCGGGTCGAGCCGCCGACGAGGATGATCTTGTCGATCGCCTTGGGGAGAAACATGGCGTCCTTCAGGCAGGAATGGACGGCGCTCATTGTCTTGCGGAGCAGCGGCCGGATCATCTCCTCGTATTCTTCCCGGGAGATTTCCACATCGAGATGGCGATCCCCGGCGATAAATTCTTCCCGGATCGTCGCGAAGGGCCGGTCGGAGAGGGTGCGCTTGGCCTTTTCCACGGCTACCCAGAGGCGATTCGCCGCCTTGAGATCGCTCTTCAGGTCAATGCCGTACTTTTCCTTAAAGGGCAGCGCGACATGATCGATCAGGAGCCGATCGAAATCATCGCCGCCGAGGTGGGTGTCGCCGTGGCTGGATTTTACTTCCACGATGCCGTTTTCCATCTCCACAAGGGAGGCGTCGAAGGTCCCCCCGCCCAGATCGTAGATGAGGATCCGCTGTTTCTCATCATGGCCTGCCTCATAGGCCAGGGCGGCCGCCGTCGGCTCGTTGATGATCCGGACCACGTCGAGCCCCGCCAGGATGCCTGCCTCGCGGGTCGCCTGCCGCTGGGCGTCGTCAAAATAGGCCGGAACCGTGATGACCGCTTTCTCTACCTTTTGACCGAGATAGGTTTCGGCGGCGCTTTTGAGTTTCCCCAGGATGAAGGAGGATATTTCCTCGGGGCTGAAGGCCTTGTCTCCGAGGGGGAAGGTGATCTTTTCCCCCATGCGGCGCTTGATGGACAGGATGGTTTGCTCCGGATTGGCCACCATCTGATTCTTTGCGGTTCGTCCTACCAGCAGTCGGCCCTCGTGGTCGATGCCCACGCACGAGGGCATGATCGTTTCCCCTTCCACGGGGATCACCTCGGGCCTCCCTTCCTCGCGCAAGCAGGAGATTTCCGAATTGGTCGTTCCCAGGTCGATGCCAACGATGATTTCCATTTCTGTTTACAACTCCTTTTGCTTTGATACGGTGACTTTCGCCAGTTTCAGGACGTGATCCCCATAAAGATACCCGCCGGAGATCTCTTCGACGACCGTATGAGGCGGACAGGCATCCGTGGCCACGGCGCCGACGGCGATCATGACGGAGGGATCGAAAGGGGCCCCGGTGGTGGCCGTGCGCCTGACCCCCACGCCGGCCAGAAACTCGTCAAAATGGGACATGGTCAGAAAAAACCCGTCAATGACGCTATGGGGACATGATGCCGCATCGTGTCCCCACTTATCCGGCTTTGCCTGCCGATTCGTCTGATTTACCTGCTTATCCTGATCTTCCCGCTTGTCCCTGCCTCTTGGTGACACCATGCTGCAAGGTGTCACCTTCGGAATGCCTCTCCCCAGCATCCTTTCCCAGAGACCCGGTCGGGCGACGGCTTGGGCGGCCGGCGGCGGCGCGTTCATTTCTTTCAGTTTTTCGTCAAACCGCCGCATTCGCTCATGTATTTCGACGATTTGCAGGAGGATTCCCTGACGGGCGAGGAACTCCGTGTTTTCCTGTTCTCTGGTCAGGTTGTCCAGCCGCTGCGCCAAAGAGGTCATGACGCCCTTGAATTCCCCCAGATGCTCGCCGAACTGAAGGAAGGTCTCCTGGCTGCGCCGGGAGTTTTTCCTGAATTCACTCCGCAAAACGCAAAGCTGTTCATAGAATGAGTAAAGGTCGGGTTGCTCTTCCGCCTCTGCGAGGACGGGTTCTTCCTGAAGCTCTTCCAGCCAGATCCGGCAATGATCCAGGATCTTATGCTGCCAGGGAGGCGTCGCCGCCGGTTCTTCCATTTCTTCTATTTCTTCGCGCATTTTCGTAGATACACTTTCATCTGTTCAAAGGCCATCGGTTTTCGCTTTTCGCATACCCGGACGCGCTGCAGAAAGGCATGAAAAGGCGTGTCGCCGGGTGAATCCCTGTTGAAAAGATAATGCTCCAGCCGCAATTTTTCATTCTTGACCAGTTCGTAGGCCTGGCTGATCCGCTTGAAGGCATCCGGATCACTATCGGGAGAAAATCGCCGCACCAGCTCCAGGTAGGCCTTCCGAATCGTATCATCGTCGGCCTGTGGAGATACACCCAATACTTCATAAGGGTCCATCATATCGTCGTCTTTCTAATGAACTATCCCGCCGCAAGCAGCGGGGAATTTACCCCGAGAGATCAAAGATCATCAAAAAGGGATGTCTGAATCGTCGAAAAGTGAGGCCTGAGATGTCGCAGCCTTTTTCTTTTTCCGCCGGGAAGACGACTTGCCGCGGGGTTTGAATATTCTATCGAGTGCCTCATCAAGCTTTTCGAAATTGATGGCTTTGCGGTCGTCGTCATGATCATCTTCATCCGGATCATCGTCATCGTCATCCTCAAATGATGATGACAGGAATTCCTCGATCTGCCGGATCTCCTTGCCCAGCAGATTGATCAGCAGGCGTTCATTCCGTTCCACCGCAAGGGCCTGAATGTCTCTCAGCCTTTGCAGATCCTTTTCCGTGGGAGGCCGCTGCAAAAGATGCGAGCGGGTGCCGTGCAGATACTGGAAGTAGAGAAAGAGGGGTGACTTCGGGTCCTGGTTGAGCATTTTTTTAACGTATCGGTCAATGAGCTCAAAGTCCGGCCATCGCTCACCAAAGGCGTAATGAACGATCTTTTCCGCATCCTGGGGGGTGCAAGGCCGGTCCGCCGCCTTCAGGGCGCAGGCGTTCAGACGCCTGGACTCCTTGTCCAGCCACGATTTGCCCGGGACGATCAGCCTCGCGTATTGAATAACCTCCGTAAGGGCTGCGACGACGGCCGGCGCCGCCGCCGCAAAGATCTTCTTGATGCCGTTTTCCAACTGGGAAATGAGGGGGGGCGGGGCTTCGTAGGTTCTGCCGATCAGGTAGGCAAAATAGGATAATCGACCGTCCCCGTCGCCATTTTCCATGGCCTCGGCAAGGAGCAGGCTGCCTTCCTTCTCCCGGCCGCCGATCCATTCGAAAATCGCCTGACGCACCAGCAGATAGGGCCGCCCCAGGGTCATATTCGTGAGGTCCGCCTCGCCCATATCCATCGCTTCCTTCATGAATTCCCGATAGCGCGGGCTCTTTTTCTGTCTGGCAAAATGCAGGGACGCCTTGATATAGGCGACGCCGAGGGCTTCCCTGTTGATCCGCGCCAGGGGGTCGAGGGCCACGGCCCTTTTCAAGCACTCAATTCCCTTGAGATATGCCTTTCTCTCGATGCAGCTATTGCCGTTTATTGCCAGAACGTCTTTATCATCCGGAAACAACCGGCTGATTTCGTCTAATTTCTTATTTCGCTTCGCACTGAGGTCGCCTTTTTCATAGAGGGCCAGCAGCTTCAGGTGGATCTCCTTGTCTGTTGGATAAAGGGCAAGGCTTTTTTCATAAGCCTCCTCCGCCAAGCGAAAGTTTCTTGTCCTGCCCTTCATTTTTCTGCGGTCAAACCACGATTCGAAGGGATCATCGTCGCACAAGGTTTCCCCAAACAGATCTCCCAGATGGGCATAGACGAGGGCGCGGAGCCGACGGCTCTCACCTGCGACGCGTTCATGGCAAATGAGGAATTCTTCCCACAGCCGCAATAAATCAGGGTCGCTGAATCCCTGATCGGTTTCAAAAAAAAGGTTCCTGCTGCGGGTATAGAGAAGATTGGCGACGTCGTTGTTCCGCCTTTTTTTCAGGATGTAGTGGAGATCGCGAACATATTTATCCCCTTGGTTGTAACTCATGTGGAAAAGCGCCTGGAAATAGAATCTCGACAGGGCGCGGAGCAAACCCGGCTCGTTCGTCGGAAAATCGCTCAACATCCTCGATACGTGCTCGAAGGAATCGGCATGGCGCCCCATGCGCCAGAGGTATTCGGCCCGCGGGAGGATGTGGTCCAGTTCCGGCCGGTGAAGGATCCTGCAAATATCCATCAGCAGAGGTTCCTTGGCCTCATCTTTGGAAAGGGGCGTCGTCCCGTCGTTCATGATATGGATGAAAGGGCGGGCGGCCCTGAAAAGGAAGGAATCCTTGCCGAAGCGTTGCAGCGCCTCCAGGGCCTTGGCGTCATCCCCGGCATAAAAGGCGCATAGTCCTTTGATGAACAGCCGCCAGCCGGCGAAGGGGGAGTGCCGGCCGATCGCTTTCATCTCGTTTTGCGCATCGGCAAAACGGTCGGCGCCCAGATGCTCCAGGGCGGTCCGGACAGCCTGCAACTCCCTGTGCAGATCGGGATGGTTTTCCTGCAGCTCCGGGATCTCCTCGAAAGCGATCACGAGGGCGTCGGCCAGAGACTCCCCTTCCGCCGCCGTCAGGTTTTTCCCCCCCTCCTCTCCATACCGTCGGACCATTGCCGCCGCTGCGGCGCTATAATCATCCGCAAGAGCAAGGCTTTGCGCCTCCATTCGGCCGTCAACGGGGCGGCCCGTCAACAGCCGTATCTGCTCGAATACGGTTTTCGCCTCATGGCGCTGGCCTTTTTCCAGCATCTGCTCGGCAAGGCCCTGGTAGCAAGCGATGAGCCGGGGCTGGTAGAGCTCTTTGTTGCGCTTGCAAAGCTCTTTCAGCCATTCCTTGGCCCGGCCGTAATTCTGCCGGTCAAGATCGGCCGCCGTTTTCTCTTCGAGGAGCGCCGTCGCCAGCAGCTTGGGGCTTTCGTGCCCTTTGTTTTTCTGTTTTTTTAACTTACCCATGTGCGTTTTCATCGAGGGGATCGGTCCCGGCGAAGATGCGGACCATTTCGGCATGGATCAGGCCGTTGGAGGCGACCATATTCCGGGAACGAAGATGATACGGATCACCGCGGAGGTCGGTCACGCGCCCCCCGGCCTCCGCGACGAGGAGCCAGCCGGCCGCTGTGTCCCAGGGCGCAAGCTTCAGTTCCCAGAAGCCGTCGAACCGGCCCGCAGCGATATAGGCCAGATCCAGGGCGGCCGAACCCGCCCGCCGCACCGCCTGGGCGCTTAAAGCCATCACCCGGAAATAATTGATGTTGTTGTTCCGGTCCTCGCGGATATCATAGGGGAAACCGGTTGCCAGAAGACTGCGGGAGAGTGCCTCCGTCCGGGATACGGTTAGGGACCGGCCGTTCAGGAAGGCGCCTGCCCCTTTCTCCGCCGTAAAAAGCTCGTTCAGCATCGGGTTATAGACGGCGCCCTGCCTGATTACGCCTTTGACTTCCAGCGCAATCGATACGCAGAAAACCGGATAGCCGTGGGCGTAATTCGTCGTCCCGTCGAGCGGATCGATGATCCAGCGGAAATCGGAGCCGTTTGCGGTTTCCGGCGACTCTTCCGTCAGGATGTCATGCCCTGGAAATTCCCGGCGGATCCGTTCTACAATCAGCGCTTCGGAGAGGCGATCCGCCTCGGTGACCAGGTTGATCTCCCCCTTGTATTCGACGACATGCCGGTCATCGAGCCTCTTCCGGAGGAGAGCCCCCGCCTCGCGGGCCACCTCCTCGATCCATGTTATCGAAACGTCCCTCGTCATCCCTTTATCATCCTTCATAAAAGGGGAATTCCCCGCACACCATCCGTGGAACCGGACAAGCATGCCCCCGATGAAGACGGCGTCCCCCTGGATGGGCGGCCATATCAGCATAACATGGGATAAATATCCAGAAGAAACTGTCCCATCCGGCGGCGCCACCATAAATGCTTCATCTTTGCGTAGCGCGACTTTTCTTTTGGTAATGCGTAAGAAAAGATCAAATGATATATGCAGGGCCTGGGCGACGCTCGACGAGGGCGGCTCGGCCAAGATCGGATCGTGGCATTACGGCAAGAGTGAGCTTCACCAATTGAAAAGCCGACGGATGAAGATCATTTCAGATTGCTTGCAGAACAATTGAAATGTGATATAAAAGAGCTCAAGCAGATGTGCCCAAGGTTGGGGAATGAATCCCAGAGTAGAGGTTTTATGAAACCGTTCAAAAAGTGCATTTCAATGATCAGCCTCTTTGCGGTAATTATATTAATCATAGCTGGTTGCGGTGATAGCGAACCGCCTACGCCAGAGGGGGTTACTGCTACGCCGGGGAATGGCCAGGTAACGATTGCCTGGACGGCTCAGAATAATACAAAATCATATAACATTTACTGGTCTACCACTTCCGGGGTGACTCCCGCGACTGGCACCAAAATAACCGATGCCACCAGCCCCTATGTCCAGACGGGATTGACCAACGGCGCCACCTACTACTATGTGGTCACTGCGGTGAATAATGGCGGAGAAGAATCAGCGCCGTCGTCCAAGGTAAGCGCTACACTGCCGCTGCCAACGCTAACGGGGGTTACGGCTACGCCGGGGAATGGCCAGGTAACGATTAGCTGGACGGCAGTATTGGGCGCAACTTCTTATAACATTTACTGGTCTACCACTCCCGGCGTGACAATCGCAAACGGCGCCAAAATAACCGGTGCGGCCAGTCCCTACGTCCAGTCGGGATTGACCAACGGCGCCACCTACTACTATGTGGTCACCGCAGTGGATGGCAACGGGGAATCGACGCCATCAACCCAGGTAAGCGCCATACCATCGGCGGCGCCGACGCCGGCAGCCCCCACGGGGGTTACGGCAACACAGGGCAATGGCCAGGTGACGATTGCCTGGACGACCGTATCGGGTGCAACTTCTTACAACATTTACTGGTCTACCGCTTCCGGGGTAACTGCTGCGAACGGCGCCAAAATAACCGGTGCGACCAGTCCCTATCTCCAGTCGGGTTTGATCAACAATACGACCTACTACTATGTC
>CAYSSF010000178.1:3078-8261 GCA_964433455.1 uncultured Syntrophaceae bacterium | reverse complement strand
ATATGCCGATGCTAAATAAAGTATTGAAATAATTAGTTATGCATACCAGTACCAGAATGCCGACGGGCAATTGATATTCAGATACGATAATGCCCGCCATAAACCGGAATTGGCATTCAGCGATCACAAACACCTGTCTGACGGCTCGATTGTGCAATCCGCCATGCCGAATATAACCGATATTGTGGATGCGGTGATCAAATGTCTATAAGAAGAAGTCACCCCCCGCAAAACGCTAATTTTAAAGACCTGACCCCCAAAGGGTTCTTGGATAAAACAACAGGTTAAAAGAAAAAATTATCAGATGCGAGTCCATGCCATGGAAAGGGCTTCTTCTCGTGGCATTAATCCCCTGGATATTCGCGAAGCTCTCCTAACCGGAAGGATTATTGAGAAATACCCGAGTGATAGCAGAGGAGAAAGTTGCCTGGTATACGGCATGAATAGAGATGGTAAGCATATCCATGTTGTTTGCGGAAAAGCCGATGCCACCCTTTGGATCATAACGGTATACGAACCGGACACCCACGAATGAAGTGTTTTGAATGCGGTGGTGAAATGTTCGCGACGCACGGCCGCGTGAAAATGACACGAAAAGATGGTTATTTTCAAGGATATTCCCATTTATCAGTGCCATCAGTGCGGCGAGCAATACATTCCCGGCAAGTGGGCAGAAAACATTGGTGAAATCATGAGAGATGAGAGCGCCATTATACCTGACGAAATCATGTCCGTGCCAGTGGTCTCAGTGAACAGATAAGCAGGCGGTAACCCATAACCCATGATGCGATCCCACGCCTTTCCGCAAGGCAAAACTTTTTGGCCGTCGCTAATTATCGAACAATGTCAATAGCCTTACCTATGCCGGAGCTCCGGCATACCCCCTGAATATGACCCCTGCGAACCTGACCTGTTTTAAAGCCTACGGCATCCGCGGGCGTGTCCCGGAGGTAAATGGGGGTAAATGGGGGGAAATCTTAGGGACTTGCGAAGCAAGTCACAAGGTGTCCCCATTTATAAAACGTAAATTAATAGGGCTCTGTCCCTTTTAAGCAAAACGCTAATTTTAAAGACCTGACCCCATATCACAAAAGCCTTTTAAAGACCCTCAAAGAGGATTAATTCATGCTAAACAACGACATCAACGTGGAAGCCTTTTGGGATGAGGAAGCACGGGTTTGGGTAGCCTCCAGCGAGGATGTGCCTGGGCTGATCACGGAGGTGGACACGATGGAGCATCTCATGGAGAAGCTGAAGATCCTGATTCCCGAACTGCTCCGGGCAAACGGTTTGCTCAGCGACCTGGATTCGAACGACATCCCCATTCATCTTCTCGGTAAATGGCAGGAAGTCATCAAGTCCCAGACGCGAAATGGCTGATTACGCCCCGGCCGTCAGAAAGATCCTTTCTGGGAGTGGATGTCGTCTGGAGCGTCAGGGGAAAGGCGACCACAAAATCTGGTACAGCCCGCTTACGAAGCTCCGCTTCCCAGTGGACCGGAAAATCAGATCGCGCCACACCGCCAACGGCGTTCTCAAACAAGCCGGTCTGCCGAAACAGTTTTAAGCACCCCGGCAAAACGCCTTTTAAAGACCTGACCCCGGGGGCGATGTCGTCATTATTATCATTGACATGATTTATGGCCGAGTTTAGAATCAAATCATTACCGGAAAGGAGGCATAATGCTATGCCGACAAGTGCAAGCACCACGATAATGAAAATGATTGAATCTCTCCCGGAACCTGTGCAGGAGCGCGCTCTGGAGCATATGCAACAATATATTGAGGACATCAGAGACGAACTCAAGTGGAGTGACTCCTTTGGGAATTCCCAGAACAAGCTCATTGCAGCCGCCAGACAAGCGCGGGAAGAAATCATGCAGGGCAAAGCAACGCCGATGAATGTTGAAGACCTATGAAATCAAATACGCTGCCTTCGTTCTGGGAGACTTACAGAAAGCTCGACCCGGATATGCGGAAGCGTGCGAGAAAGGCCTACCGGCTCTGGGTTGCAGACTCGTTTCATCCCTCTCTTCGATTCAAATGCATCAACCACGAGGAAGGCATCTGGTCCTGTCAGGATAACGTTAGGCGTTCGATCTCTGGGCGTGCTTGATGGAGATACTGTGACGTGGTTTTGGGTAGGTGATCACGACGACTACAAACGGTTCTTCGGGTAAGTAACACCTATCACCACCCACCTCCTATTTTCCAAAACGCTAATTTTAAAGACCTGACCCCCCAAGGGTGGAAATCCCCAACTGAATGAAATCCGAGGAACACATTCAATTCTGGCTGGAGGGTGCGGCTCATGATCTCGATGCCGCCGAAAGCCTGTTTGCAGCCGGGAAATACGACTGGTGTCTCTTTCTAGGCCACCTCGTTTTGGAGAAGACACTGAAAGCTATACTGATCCAGAAACAAAGTGAAAAAATTCCACCCAAGACGCATAACCTGGTCAAGCTGGCCGAGAAATCATCGCTTGAACTTACGGATGATCAAAAGGTATTTCTTGATGAAGTGAATGATTTCAATCTTGAAATCAGGTATCCGGATTACAAGAAGGCATTTGATCTCCATTGTTCGATGGAATATACAACGGAACAGTTCGGCAAGATCAAGGAAACTTACCAATGGCTGAGATCCCGGATCACATCAAAGGAATAATTGCCCTGTACATCAAAAGGCTTGAGGAGAACCGAATTCCTGTAAGGCAGGCGATTCTTTTCGGGAGTTATGCGACTGGCGGCTTTACGGAATGGAGTGATATTGATTTGGCAATCGTATCGGATGCCTTTGAGGGGTCCCGGAGTGCCGATCGCGCCAAGATACGGAAGATAACGCTCGGAGTGAGCTGCGACATTGAAACCATTCCTTTTCGACCGGAAGATTTTGTTTTTGATGATCCCTTTGTACGGGAGATTTTGGAAACCGGCACGCGCTTGATCTGACCCCCCGGCAAAACGCTAATTTTAAAGACCTGACCCCCAAAGATTGTGACCCCCAAAGATTGCCTCGAAGGACTTGCCATGGAGGTGCCGAT
Organism: uncultured Syntrophaceae bacterium; assembly: GCA_964433455.1. GTDB lineage: Bacteria > Desulfobacterota > Syntrophia > Syntrophales > UBA5619 > UBA5619. Next base: position 5,218 of record CAYSSF010000178.1, on the reverse strand, counting down.
GAAAAAGGAAATGTCCGAAGCTTTGATGGAGTTTTATCAAAAGATCCTTGCACCGGAATTTTCGACCATCCGTGACAAGCAGGCGGCACACGATGATAAATTCCTCGATATCATAGGTCATTTTGATGACTTATACAAACATTTGGGGAAACTTGAAGAAGAATACCAAATGATTGTATCAGGGATGAAACGGATAGAGGACGGTATCGAAAATAAACCAATTCACCGTTCCGACCTGGAAGAAAAGGTCAAAGAATTGAAACAGCAATTTCTCCAGATGCAACTTAGATTTGATAAGTTAGAGCGAGAGATATCCAGAACATCTTGATTCCAGGGGCTCCATCCCAGTTGCGCGATCTCGAAATCTCGGCCTGGACCGAGGAGTGGAAAGGCCCCTTCAACCAGAACCCGGCGTAATCATCCCCCCGGCAAAACGCTAATTTTAAAGACCTGACCCCCAAGGAAACCCCCAAGGCATCGTTCATGAACAAAATCGCACTCATCACCGGCATCACCGGCCAGGACGGATCTTATCTGGCTGATTTTCTGCTCTGCAAAGGTTACGAGGTCCACGGGATCAAGCGGCGCACATCGCTTTTCAACACGGACCGGATCGACCACCTCTATCAGGATCCCCATGTGGGGGATCGCCGCTTTGTCCTCCATCACGGCGACCTGACCGATTCATCGAGCCTGATCCGGATCATTCAGCAGGTCCAGCCCACGGAAATTTACAATCTGGCGGCCCAATCCCATGTGGCCGTCTCCTTCGAGGAGCCGGAATACACGGCCAACTCCGATGCGGTGGGAACGTTGCGCATTCTCGAAGCCATCCGCATTCTGGGGATGGAAAAGAAGACCCGGTTTTATCAGGCATCCACCTCCGAACTTTTCGGCAAGGTGCAGGAAACGCCTCAGAAGGAAACGACCCCCTTCTATCCTCGCAGCCCCTACGCCGTGGCCAAACTCTACGCCTACTGGATTACGGTGAACTATCGCGAGGCCTACGGGATCTATGCCTGCAACGGCATCCTGTTCAATCACGAATCCCCGGTTCGCGGCGAAACCTTCGTCACCCGCAAGATTACCCGGGCTTTGGCCCGGATCAAGCTCGGCCTACAGGAAACCCTGTATCTTGGCAATCTGGACGCCAAACGGGATTGGGGCCATGCCAGGGACTATGTGGAGATGCAGTGGCTCATGCTCCAGCAGGAAAAGCCTGACGACTTCGTCATCGCCACGGGCGTGCAGTACAGTGTCCGCGATTTCATCAACGCGGCAGCGGACGAGTTGGGGATGAAGATCCTCTGGAAAGGTCACGGAGTAGATGAAACAGGGGTCTGGAAAAACGCTTCCGGCGTGGAATCGGAGCAGACCATCGTTCGAGTGGATCCCCGCTACTTCCGCCCGACGGAAGTTGAAACCCTCCTTGGCGACCCGACCAAGGCCCGAGAAAAGCTTGGGTGGGTGCCGAAGATCTCATTCGCGGAACTTGTGGCCGAGATGGTCCGCGAAGACCTCAAGACCGCCGAGCGGGATGAACTGGTCAAGCAAAACGGTTATACCGTTTACTGCCATAATGAATAAGGAGAAATGTGAATCTGTTGTGGTTATATTACCAAAAAGTTACTTCGATTAGCCGTAAGCACCGTCAGACACCCCGTAGCTTGCTGCGGTGTATCTCATTGGACATAGCTACAGTGTTTAGTGGACACAAAAGTGTGAACCACTTGCTCCTTGAGGGATCGGCAACATGAAACGGATTCTGATCACCGGCGGCGCCGGCTTTCTCGGATCGCATCTCTGCGAGAGGCTTCTCGCGGAAGGAGAGGATCTTCTCTGCCTCGACAACTTTTATACCGGCAGCAAGGACAACATCCGCCATCTGCTCGGAAATCACCATTTTGAATGCATTCGCCACGACATTATCAATCCGATCTACCTCGAAGTCGATCAGATCTACAACCTGGCCTGTCCGGCCTCCCCCGTCCATTACCAGTACAACCCGATCAAGACGATCAAGACCAGCGTGATGGGCGCGATCAACACGCTGGGGCTGGCCAAGCGGGTGAAGGCGAGGATCCTGCAGGCCTCCACATCGGAGGTTTACGGCGATCCGGAGATCCATCCGCAACAGGAG
>CAYSSF010000178.1:0-3068 GCA_964433455.1 uncultured Syntrophaceae bacterium | reverse complement strand
AAGATCGTCCGGATTTTCAACACCTACGGCCCACGGATGGCGGTTCATGACGGACGCGTCGTCAGCAACTTCATCGTCCAGGCACTCAAGGGGGAGGATATCACCGTCTACGGCAACGGCTCCCAGACCCGCTCATTCTGCTATGTGGACGATCTGATCGAGGGCCTGATCCGGATGATGAACTCCCCGGAGGGATTTACCGGCCCCGTGAACCTCGGCACACCGCAGGAGTTCACCATCCTGCAACTGGCGGAAACACTGATCCGGATGACGGGCTCCGCATCACGGATCATCTATAACCCCCTCCCCCAGGACGATCCGATCCAACGGCGGCCGGACATTGCCCTGGCCCGTGAAAAATTGGGATGGGAGCCCAGGATCCAGCTCTCCGAAGGACTTGAGAAGACCATCGCCTATTTCCGCACCATCATTTGAAGAACCTTTCTTCTCTGTGAGGATGACATGACGATTGAAAAGACGATTCTCTGTATCGGAGCCGGCTATGTCGGCGGCCCCACGATGGCGATGATCGCCGCGCAGTGCCCGGGCTGCCCAATTATCTAGAAAACTACAAAAGCATACACACCAATAGCGACCATAGGATAATATGATGGAATTTGATAAGAGAATTCGCGAAAAGCGCATCACAATTACCGGAGGAAACGGTTTCCTTGGAAAACACCTCATCAAGGTTTTTCGAGACAAAGGATATCAGAACCTCGCCATCGCGGACCTGCCCGACTACAACCTGATCCGTCCGGAGGACATCCGGCGGCTCTTCGAGGAGCAGCGGCCCGATATCGTGGTCCACCTCGCCGCAAAGGTGGGCGGCATCGGTTTCAACCAGGAGAATCCCGGCTCGCTCTTTTACGACAACATCATGATGGGGATCCCGCTCCTCCACGAGGCCCATCTCCGGAAGATCGACAAGTTCGTGGCCCTGGGAACGATCTGCGCCTACCCCAAGTTCACGCCGGTGCCGTTCAAGGAGGATGACCTCTGGAACGGCTATCCCGAGGAGACCAACGCCCCCTACGGCCTAGCCAAGAAGATGATGCTCGTCCAGTCCCAGGCGTACCGGCAGCAGTACGGTTTCAATTCGATCTTCCTCCTGCCGGTGAACCTCTACGGCCCCGGCGACAATTTCGATTCCCGCTCCTCCCACGTGATCCCCGCGCTGATCAAGAAGTGCGTGGACGCAACGGCGCGGGGCGAGGAAGAGATCGTGGTCTGGGGGAGCGGCGCCGCGACCCGCGAATTTTTTTACGTTGAGGATGCGGCGGAGGCGATCTGCCTTGCCACGGAGCGCTACAACAGTTCCGAGCCGGTGAACATCGGCGCCGGCTTCGAGATTTCGATCCGGGAACTGGTCGGGCTCATTGTCGAACTGACGGGATTCCGGGGCCGTGTGGTCTGGGATGCGACCAAACCGGACGGCCAGCCGCGGCGGATGCTCGATACGGGCAGGGCCTTCCGCGAATTCGGTTTCCGGGCGCGGACCGACTTTCGAGAGGGGCTCGGGAAAACGATCGATTGGTACAGAAGGACCTAGGAATGAAAGGTATTATCCTCGCAGGGGGTGCGGGCACGCGCCTCTACCCGATTACAAAAACCGTCTCCAAGCAGCTTCTCGCTGTCTTCGACAAACCCATGATCTACTATCCGTTGTCGGTACTGATGCTTGCCGGGATCCAAGACATCCTGATCATCTCGACGCCGAAGGATCTCCCTCTCTATCAAGAGCTTTTTGGCGATGGCGCGCAACTTGGGCTCCGCCTTGCCTATGCCGAGCAACCTCATCCCGGCGGCCTCGCTCAAGCCTTCATCATCGGCGAAGATTTTATCGATAACGACAACGTTTGCCTTATTCTCGGCGACAACATCTTCTATGGTTACGGTCTCTCCAAAATGCTGGAAAAGGCGGGCCGACCCACCGATGGCGCTCTCGTTTTCGGCTATTGGGTGAAGGACCCGGAGCGCTATGGTGTTGTTACCTTTGACGAGACTGGAAGGGCCTTTAGCCTAGAAGAGAAACCGGTCCAACCAAGGTCCAGTTATGCCGTTGTTGGCCTCTATTTTTATGATAACCACGTCGTGGAGATTGCCAAGAACCTGAAGCCCTCCGCCAGAGGCGAACTGGAGATCACGGATCTGAACCGGATCTACCTAAAAGAAAGCAAACTCAGAGTCGAGATCCTCAGTCGTGGCATGGCATGGCTTGATACGGGAACACATGAGAGCCTTCTGGAGGCCAGCAACTTCATTGCTACTATCGAGCACCGCCAAGGGCTCAAAGTTGCATGCTTGGAGGAGATTGCCTACAGCAAAGGTTATATCACACGAGATCAGCTCCTTGATCTGGCCAAACCGCTGTCCGGCAACCAGTATGGCGAATATCTGATTAATTTGTTGACACAAAATCGATCATAACCCACGAATCTGAGCGAAGCACTTTACAAAGATCAACTTCCGAGGAGGGCGCTACCCGTAACCCATTCGATAACGATGAATTTAAAATTCCTCGATTGTGAAAAGAAAGAAAAAATAGGATATGCAAATAGTCGCTAAATTGGGATAATGTAATGGACGTGCACTCAAAACTTCGCGAAAAACCCATCACAATCATCGGAGCAACGGTTTCCCTGGAAAGCACCTCATCAAAGCCTCCAAAATAGAGGATATCAGAACCTTGCATCGCGGACCTTCCGATTACAACCTTATCCGTCCGGAGGACATCCAGCGGCTCTTCGACGAGCAGAGGCCCGATATCGTGGTCCATCTCGCCGCAAAGGTCGGGGGCATCGGCTTCAACATATAATTAATTCAATGTATTGGAGGTGCATTTTCGAGTGAAATTAAATGGCGTAGTGAATACTGCAATTCATAATATAATAAATATCGTAACTGATAGTTTCCTTAATTTACACAATTTCATTTTTTTCAAACGATATTTCACATTTATCGGGGGGGGGGGAAATGAAAGCCCATCCTTCAACATATTTTTCTGTAAAAAATTCTAAAATCATTGTTGAAAATGGTACACTGACAATCGGAATGGAAAAAGGTAA
>CAYSSF010000177.1:0-8333 GCA_964433455.1 uncultured Syntrophaceae bacterium | reverse complement strand
GCGTCGGAGAATGAGATCGCCAATATCGTGACCCTCTTCCTCGGCCTCTGCATCGGCGCGACGATGGTGGGAAGCGCCTTCATCAAAACGGAGACTTTGATCATCCTTGCACTCGGTTTTCTGGCCATCTGTCTTGAGACGGTCTGCGTCGTCCTGATGGGCAAGGTGATGCGGGTGGTTACCGGCGGCAAGGTGAACCCGCTGATCGGGGCGGCCGGGATCTCCGCCTTCCCGATGGCGGCGCGCGTCGTCCAGAAGGAGGGCGCCAAATGGAACAAGAAGAGCTACCTGCTGATGCACGCGATGGGCGCGAACGCCGGCGGCCAGGTCGGATCGGTCATCGCCGCGGCGGTGATGCTGTCGGTCCTGGCAGGCATGGGGATCATCAGGTAACCTTGAAGCGCGGGTCGATCCACCCCGTCCTTTGCGGAGCGGCGATTCAATAGGCAGGGCCGGGCCAAAATTGGCCCGGCCTTTTTTTGGACCCGGCCGTTGTTTCCGGATGATCGGAGAGGCGTGAGCAACGGAAGGAACGGCCGGCGAGGCGCGGTTCTGAAATTTTTATGGCCAATCGCTCCCGGTTGGGCTATCATTGCCCCATGATACCCATCGTCTCCATCGTCGGAAAATCCGGTTCGGGCAAGACCACCCTGATCGAGAAGCTGATCGCCGAGCTGACCCGCCGCGGCTTTCGGGTGGCGACGATCAAGCACAACCGCCACGGTTTCGATATCGACCACGAGGGGAAGGACAGTTGGCGCCACAAACACGCCGGCGCCGTCGCCACCGTCGTCGCCTCGCCCGGTCTGGCCGCGCTGATCGAGGATACACCCAAGGATTATGACCTCGCCGAAATCCGGGATCGCTACATCAAAAACGCGGATATCATCCTCGCCGAGGGGTTCAAGATCAACCCCCATCCGAAGATCGAGGTCTACCGGACCGAACTCAATCGTAAGCTTCTCTGTGGCCCGGAGGACAACCTGATCGCTTTGGCCGGGGATCGACCGTTTCCCATCGCGGAGGTTCCCTGCTTCGACCGGGACGATGCCGCGGGGCTCGCGGATCTGATTGCGAAACGCTTTCTCAAGGAGGAATGATATGGACCAGGAACTTCCCGGGTGTGCACGTTGTCCGTTTGAACCGCAGGGGCGGATCTGCCAGAATGAAGAGGGGAAGGCACCCCCTTTCTGTCCCACGGTGAATAAAGAGGCCGTTATTGCCCATGCGCTCGAAGAGTTGAAAAAGCCCGATATCCTTGAATTTGCCAAACAGGCTTCGATCCAGGAGGGGGAGGGGTATGCGGACCGGGAACTCGGCTATGCCAACGCAAGGCCCCTCAAGCCGAGAATACTGGAGACGATCGAGTTTGCCGGAAAGATGAACTACAAAAAGATCGGACTCGTCTTCTGCATCGGCCTTCGCAAGGAGGCCAAGGTCGTGGAGAGGATCCTCGCCGTGAACGGCTTTACGGTCGTCTCGGGAATCTGCAAGATGGGCCGGGCGCCGAAGGAGGCGATCGGGGTCCGGGATGATCAGAAGATCCGGATCGGCTGCTTCGAGTCGATGTGCAACCCCATCGCCCAGGCATTTCTGCTCAACGCGGAGAAGACCGAGTTCAATGTGATGATGGGTCTCTGTGTGGGCCACGACTCGCTGTTCCTGAAATACGCCGAAGCCCCCTGCACGGTCTTTGCCGTCAAGGACCGCCTGTTGGGACACAACCCGCTGGCGGCCATCTACAATATCGACAGCTATTACCGGTCGCTGAAGGTCCCGGCAGACACGAAGGCATAGCTTCTGCCTCCTAATGCTTCGACAACCGTTCCCACGTTGCAGAAGAAGAACCGCTCTCCGAACCGGCAGGCCAGCAGGGATGCCGTTTTTTACCCCGTAACAATGGGAAACGCCAAGGCGTTCGATATCAAGGGCCTTCAGGCAGTGCCTTTCTGGATCATTCATAACCATTCAACTCACAGCGTCCTGCGATGCAGACATGAGCTGGTTCGTCTGGGCGGCATTCTGTGCGCTGTTCTTGATCATGGAGGCCATCTCCTCGATGGAGGAAGGTGGACATATTTTAAGACAAATTCTCCTTGATAAATTATGATTATGCTGTATTCATATAGCGTTATTAAATAATATAACCGGACATTCTTATGGACATTTCTGTAGACAAAATATTATCCGGTGATCTCAAGAAACCTGTGGAAACCTCTCGGTTCGGACCATTTACCTTTCAAATCGGCGTGGATGAACATGAGGTGGAAATGCTTCTGCAACGTGTTGCCGATGCACAGTTACGCTTCTTGAGTTCTCCTGTTTCCCAGGTCGCTAACCGCCTGGAGCAGGAAGTTCTGGTCAGCAGTATCTTCAGCACGAACACCATTGAGGGGGGAACGCTTACTGAAGAAGAAACGAAAGATGCTCTCGATATCGACCCCGCGCAGGTGCAGGTCGAAGAGCAGCGACGTGCCGTCAACATCAAGACAGCCTATGATCTTGCCCAGAATTCAGCGCAAGACCTTTACTGGCGCTTGTCGGTCGATTTCATTAAACAGATCCATGCCGCCATTACTGATGGCATAGCCCACAAGTTCAGTCGACCCGGCCTGATACGGAGTAACCCCAAAAACATCGTAACCCATGTCGGTGACACAGCGCATGGCGGCATCTATAAGCCGCCGCAGTATGGAGGCGATATTGAGCTTTTACTCAATCATCTGGCAGCCTGGCATAATGAATTGGCTGCCGCTGAAATACCGGCTCTGATTCGCGCGCCGCTGACGCATTACTACTTTGAATTGATTCATCCTTTCTGGGACGGCAACGGTCGTGTCGGCCGCGTGCTCGAAGCGACGGTTCTTCATGGCGCCGGATTCCGTTATGCGCCTTTCGCCATGGCCCGCTACTACCTGGAGCGGATCGACCGGTACTTTACACTCTTCAATCTTTGCCGCAAACAGGCAGATAAGAAAACGGCACACCCCAACTCGCCTTTTGTCCTGTTTCATCTCGAAGGCATGCTGGCCGGCATTAATCGACTTCACGACCGAGTGAACGCCATCGTAAGACTACTTTTATTTGAAACACGCATAAAGCATCTTCGAGACACAAAGGAGATCAATCTACGCCAATACGTCATTCTCACGCAGGTGATGGAGCGTGACAAACCATTGAAGATCGATGAACTGCGTCGCGCACCTTGGCATGAGGCCCTCTATGCCAAATTGGGTGACAAGACCAAACAGAGGGATTTGAGCAAACTTCGCGAGCAGGAGCTTCTGGCTGTTGATGAGAAGGGCCTGGTCTGGCCGGGGTTTGTGAGGGCAAAGTAAGATTAGCCGGATATCCGACCACAAGCGACGCTGCATTGCCCAGTTCAGGAAGGGATTTGCAGGGAAAATCGAGATCGGGACGGGCGAACTGGAAACACTCATCTTCACAAGGCCGAAGGCGGGGTACATGCTAAACGTTAATAAGGAGAGCGTGTTTATCCTTCCTTAGCGAGTAGCGGTCATTTTTTTATGACGGGATCAAAATAACAAACAGATGATCATCACCCGCAAATCGATGGCCGCCATCCGGAAAACGGCCGTGGGCGAGGGGATGACCACCCTGCTCCAGGGCGGCATCCTCAAGGTCCTGCGAGGGGAGACAGACCTCATCGAGGTCTTGAGCATCCTGCATGCGGTAAAAGGCGGGCACACCTGAGATTTCCATTGAAGCGAACCTCTGCTTTCCCAATCTAAACGATCAGTGAATTATGCCGAGAGAGTATTCAAGCCTTATGCGGGCAGAATTCCTCTTTTGCTTAAATCGACATCCTTCTCCCCCTACCACATGAATTACGACGTGCCCACGGCAGACGTGGAAGAAGCTGTGAGGCTCGGAGCGGACGCAATCTCCGTAGGCGTTATTGTCGGCGGTCCGGAACAAAAAGAGCAGATGGCCCATTTGGCAAAAATCAGCAAGGACGCGGCTTCTTACGGCATGCCTTTGATTTGCCACATCTATCCTCGCGGCTCCGAAGTCAAGGACCCCAAAGACCCGGACGCCGTTGCCTATGCCGTCCGGATGGCCGCGGAGCTCGGGGTCGATATCGTAAAGACCAACTGGAACGGATCGGCTGCGGCGTTTGCCCAGGCGGTGCAGGCATGTCCGGCAAGAGTGGTGCTCGCCGGCGGGTCGCCTGGGAAAAGCCTGGAATCCTATTTCGAGATGACCCAAGAAGCGATGCAAATTGGCGTTTTTGGCGTAACATACGGGAGATTCGTTTTCGATGACCCCAATCCTCCCGCGGTGATCAACGCGATCAAGGCAATCGTGCATGAGGGAAGGGGCGTCAAGGAGGCTCTTGAAGTCTATAAGGGCTTCAAGGGATGAAAGGCTTGCCCGGGGAGGCGGGATCTCATGAAAGCACTGCTGTTTGAAGGCCCCAACCTCATGGAGGTCAGGGAAGTGCCCACTCCCGCGGCCCGGGAGGGAGACCTGCTTGTCAAAGTCGCCGCCTGTCTCATATGCGGTACCGATATGAGGATATACCGGGGGAAAAAAACAAAGGACGTCAGGATTCCTTCCATTCTGGGGCATGAATTTTCCGGGATCATCGCGGATATGGGCGGAAAAAGAGCTGGCCTGCATAGAAACCGAGAATGCATCCGCCTATGGAGCTGCGATGCTCGGAGGCATTGCCTGCGGGATTTATCCGGATTTTCATGCCGTTCCCTTCCTCGATGCAATTTCAAAACGCGTGACTCCCGATCTGAAAAACAAGGGAATCTATGATGGATATTTTGACATTTACGATGATTTATATCCGCAATTGAGACAGTCGATGCATCAGTTGAAGAAGCTTCTGAATTGAGTTTCCGGGCCTTCGGCCATACATCCCTCAAATGTTTTGGAGATTGTAAACGTCCATTTCCGGATCGACGGGGAGTGTATCCTCTTCAAGACCTGCCCCTACGAGTACCGTTCCGCCATCGTCTCGCGGATCAAGATCATGTCGAACTTGGATATTACCGAACGGCGTCTTCCCCAGGACGGGAAGATCAAACACAAAATTCCTGACACCGGGGATCGAACTGCAGGTGGCCACCATCCCCACCCAGGGCTATGTGGAGAGGAGTTGCTCTCTTTTTTATCGCATATCCTGTACCGCCATCACGACTTGATTCTCTCCGCCAGGATATCCGCGACGTGCTTCATCCGGACGCCGGGGAGTTGCTTGTCGAGGCCGCCCTGGATCTGGACCATGCAGCCGGAGCAGGCGCATGCGGCGATCTGGGCGCCGGTGTCGCGGATGTTGTCGATCTTCTGCTCCAGGATCGGCATCGAGAGCTCCGCGTACTTCACGCCAAAGATCCCCGACATCCCGCAACACTTGTCCGCGTCCTTCATCTCGACGAGCTCGCATCCGGCGGCTTCGAGGAGCTGACGCGGTTCCTTGTCGATCATCAGCACCCGCTTCATGTGGCAGGAGTCGTGATAGGTCACCTTCGGCCCCCCCGTGGCCTTCTTCAGCCGGCCGCGCTTCTGGTACTCCTCGGCGACAAAGCTGCAGAACTCCCTCACCTTTGTGGCCATCGCAGCGGCCTTCGGCCCCCACTCCGCGTCCTCCTTCAGGAGCTCGGCGTAGTGCTGAAGCGTCTCGGTGCAGGTGGGACAGGCGACGATGATCACGTCGGGGTTCTCACTCTCCAAGGCCTCGATGTTTTCGCGGGCGATCTTCTTCGTCGTCTCCACGTCCCCCATCGCGATCACGGGCTTTCCGCAGCAGGACTGCCCCTCGGGAAAGAGAACCTCCATGTTCAGATCCTGGAGGACCTTGAATACCGACTCCCCCGTCTCCGGGAAGACGAAGTCGATCGTGCAGCCGCCGAAGAAGACGACCCGTTTGTCCGGTTTGGCGATCTTCTTCTTGATCTTAGCGACCCGATCTCGCAGTGGCTTCTCGGCGATCGCCGGGAGGCTCCGCTCCTTCGCCAGACCTGCGAGAAAAAGTGGCAGGTGGCGGATCAGCTTTCCCGACTGAAAGGGTTTCTGGCCGACTGAAGCCAGACGCAGCAGCGCGTGGAAGAGCTTCCGGTTGGAGATCACGTTCTCGAAGGCCTGCTTCAGCAGGAAGGGGAGCCCCTTCTCGTTGACCTTCCGGATCCGGAGCTCCTCGATGAGTCCCGGGATGTCGATCTTCCCCGGGCAGACCGTTGTACAGCGGCGGCAGCCGATGCAGAGCTCGTGGAACTGCTCGAACTCCTTCATCCCGTGGAGGAAGGCGGTGAGGATCGCGCCGATCCCACCCGCGTAGATGTGGCCGTAGACATGGCCGCCGATCAGCGTGTAGACCGGGCAGACGTTCAGGCAGGAGGCGCAGCGGACGCACTGGAAGATCTCCTTGAACCTGTCGTCATGCGCGGCCTTGAGCCGGCCGTTGTCGAGGAGGATGATGTGCATCTCCTTCTCCTCTTCGACCCACTTCCCGTCCCGCTTGACCATGACCGGCGTCGGGCCTGCGATCATCGTCATGTAGCTCGTCATCAACTGGGCGGTGGCGCTCCTCGGGAGGACCTTCAGGATCGTCGCCGCGTCTTTGATCGTCGGGATCAGCTTCTCGTAGCCGATGATGACGACGTGGATCCGGGGGAGGGTGGTCGCCATTCGTGCGTTTCCCTCGTTCGTGACCAGGCCGATCGCGCCGTTTTCGGCGATCCCGAAGTTGGCGCCGGAGATCCCCATGTCCGCCTGGAGAAATTTCTCCCGGAGCTCCTTGCGCGCCGCCTGGACCATCATCGCGATGTCCGGCTCGATTTTCGTCCCCAACTCCTTCGAGAAGTACTCGGCCACCTGGAAGCGGCTCAGATGGATGGCGGGCATCACCATATGAGAGGGCTTCTGGTGGGCCAGGGCGACGATCCACTCGCCCAGGTCGGTCTCGGTGGCGGTGATCCCGGCGGCTTCGAGATGGGGGTTCAGGTGGATCTCTTCGGAGGCCATCGACTTGGACTTGACGATCCGCTTCACCCCTCTTTCTTTGCAGAGATTGACGAGGTAGGTCTTGAGGTCGTCGCCGTCCTTCGCCCGGAACACCTTGACGCCGCGTTTGGTCGCCTCCGCCTCGAAGCGGTCGGCCACCTCCTCGATCCGTGCGACGGTGTCGATCTTCATTGTCCGCACCGCCTCGCGGAGGGTCTCGATGTCGCCGGCGTTCTCGTACGCCTTGGCGCGGGCGGCCGGGTAGACCTCGGCGAAACGGCCCAGGGCGCCGCGGAGGGTCTCGTCCTTCAGTTTTTCGGTAATCTCTTCGCGGAGGTTCCTCTCTTCGGCTTCCATCAGGCGGCGCCTCCCTTCGGCTCTTCGTCGACGGCGATGATCGCAAAACGGCTGGGGCCGTGGACGCCGATCGTCAGCACCCGCTCGATGTCGGCGGTGCGGCTGGGGCCGGTGATGAAACCGATATAGCCGCGATCGAAGGATTCGGAGATGATCTCGAACGCCTCGGCGATGCCGGGAACGATGTTTGCGCTCGGCAGGAAAACGACGTGGAGCGGGGGAAGGATCGTCACCAGCCGGGTTGCGATCTCTCGTCCCTCCTGAAAGACGCTGCCCGTTTCGGCAACGCCGAACTCCACCCCCGAGATGCCGATGTCGGCGGTGGGGGCGTGGTCGGCGATCTCCGCCGGATCGGTGTAGACCTCGACCCCTCGCGCCCGGAGCGCCTTGGTGATGCCGGCCGCCTCCTGGAGGGGACTCTCGACGACGACCGCCTTTTTGGCCCCCGCTTCATCAACAAGCCGGATCAGGGCCTTCCTGGCCGCCGCCGCATCGGGCACCCGAAACACCTCAGCGGAAACCGCCCTGGCCCGTGTCTCGAATTCGGCAAAAAGATGCGCCCCCGACGACGCGGTCGGAAACGACCGCTTCCAGGTTTTGGAATCGGCATTCATGATCGATCACCTCCGCAAGAGCAGAAGAAAAGGAGCCAGTACTTCTGCGAGACGGGTATCCCGGGTCGTGTAAGTCACTGCTGAGTCTACGCGTAAGCCTATAGCGGAAAGGCTACCGCGAGTCAAACGAAAAGCCCGCAGTCCCTTTACCTGCAGACCATCCTTAGATGACGACTCACGGTAAGTAGCGAACGATTGCAGAATTGCGAAAGTTCTTGTCTTCATATTCCAAATCGTCTGCCTACCGCTGTCGAAGCCGGGTGCTAAATGGTTTGAGGATATCAAAACAAGCAATTCAGCGCATTTTTTTGGCTCCGGTTCTTTTCTTTACAGAACCGGAAATTGAAAATTTAGCACTTATATCCTAATTATCGATCGTGACCCGCG
>CAYSSF010000176.1:0-8354 GCA_964433455.1 uncultured Syntrophaceae bacterium | reverse complement strand
TAGAAGAGCCACGGTTCTTTCCTCCTCAAACTCGCGTCACTAAGGATAGCCTGGAGCGTTTCGGTTTTTTTAATCCATTATTCTCTATCGGCGCCTCCCAAAAGGGCTGAGATCCTCACGGGAAGCATTCAGCGCCGCCTGGATATTCGCGACTTTCTGCTCTTCGGATAGCCGGAAGACCGGCCCACTGATCGAAAGGCTGGCGAAAATCTCACCTTCTCACCTTCCTATATAACTATTTTCAAAGCGGTTTCAGTAAGAATATCAGAAGCCAAGTCTATATGTTCAATCGGTACATATTCATCAATAGTATGAGCTTGAGCAAGATGTCCTGGTCCAAAAGAAATACAATGTGGACTCTCTGTTCTTGCCGCAATAATCGAAGCATCTGTGTAAGCAGGTAACCCACGAAATTCAGGTTCTTTGCCAGTTATCTTTTTAACACTCTCAGCAACTGAAAGGACAAGAGGAGAATCATCTGCTGCTTTGATTGGTGGACGTTCAATAGTGAGCATTTTAAATGTTGCACTTGATCCAGGAACTCTTTTTATACCTTCACTGATAGCTTTTTCAACAATAGCTTTCGAATCCGCAATAGTCATTGGTACTATTAGGCGAAGGTCAATCTCTGCCTTACATTCTGCCGGAACAATATTAGTTTTACCACCTCCATAGATCTTACCAATAGTTACAGTTGGTTTTCCGAGTAAATTGTCTTCATATGGCAGCTCATATACAATCTGTTTAAGTGCAGTTAGGGTTTCAGCCATAGTATGTATAGCATCAATTCCAAACTGGGGGTTTCCTGCATGGCTTGCCTTTCCATGAGTTATAATTTCATACCATACTGGACCTTTATGAGCCGTCATAACTGTTAGCCCAGATGGTTCGGTAGCAATTACGTAACTATCCCTATTAACCCAACCATTTTTAATTGCAGCAAGCGCCCCCTTCATTTCAAAACCCTCTTCATCCACACTTGCAATAAATATAAAATCGTTCTTTAGTTTTTTCTTACTTAATACTATCCTCTTAAAAGCAACCATGGCTGCGGCCACGCCACCCTTCATATCAGCACTGCCCCGCCCATAGAGTTTTCCATCTATGATTTCAGCTGAAAATGGTTCGTGAGTCCACCCTTCACCGATAGGCACTGTATCCATATGTGCAATATAGACAAGGTTAGGATGTGATACTTCGCCAGGCAGCTTTGCTACAATATTAAACCTCCCCGGTTCAACTTCTTCCTTCTTAACTTCAACATTCAACTTGTTTAGCCATTTATAAATGAACTCCCCAATGGCCTCTTCTGTACCAACTGGGTTTTCACTGGGAATCTTGATTAACTCTTGGGTCAATTTTACAGCCTCTGAATCTTTTAAATGCATATTCAGACTCCTCCTTTTTATTTAGCTACTAATTTAAACCTTTCCAATAATTCAATTTCAGAATCGGGCTTTTCTTTCTGGTCGTGAGGTAGTCAAAAATAATGTCAAGGGCGATATCAGGTTCATAGGTATGGGTAGCCACGTACTCGATACCCTTGTAAAAGTTAGTCTGCTCAATTCATTACCTGGTTTCTTTCATCAGATCGAAGGTTCTTTCGATCCCGGTGTGTGGAGCTTCAACTCCTATCAGCGCCTTCCCAAAGGGTCGAGATCTCATGGGCAGCATTCATAACCGCCTGAATATTAGTGCCCTTTTGCTCTTCGGGAAGCCTGAATATCGGCCCGCTAATCGAAAGGCTGGCGACGATTTCTCCTTTTCCACCCACGACCGGGGCGACCACGGAATAGGCCCCTTCTTCGCGCTCCCCGATGCTGACGGCATATCCATCCCGGCGGATCCGCTCCAGGTCAGCCTCCAGGAGAATGGGGTCGGTGATAGTGATCGATGTCAACTTGGCCAAGGATTTCCCGTGGAGAATTTTCTTACGTTCCTTATTTGAGAGGTAGGCCAAGAGAACCTTCCCGGCGGCACCGCAGTGGAGGGGCAGGATCTTGCCGACCGCCGTCACCCTGGCCAGACCGTGACGGCTTTTGACGGCTTCAAGGCAGATTCGGTTTCCCTCGCTTAGGGCATACAGGGAAACCTCCTCCCCGCAGACGTCCCTCAACCTCTCCATGACCGGCCGTGCCAGATCGGCCAGGTTGGTCTTCTGCCGCAGGACGCTGCCCCACTGATAGAATTTCACCCCCAGACAATACTTGCCGGCGGGTCCGACATGTTCGACACATTTTTTTTTGGCCAGCGTGGCCAGAAGCCGGGAAACGGTGCTTTGATTCAGGCCGGTTAGGCGTGTGATCTCTCCTACTGTCAGAACGGGGGCTTCGATCGTGAAACAGGAAAGGATATCGACAGCCTTTTCAACGGATTTGATCAGTGTCATCTTATTTCCTTATGCACATTGTGCAAAATAATGTCACGATGTGCATTCTATATGTCTCGTTTATGATGTCAAGGATTTTTTTAAATATATTTAATATTCTGCGATTAGAACGTATATTAACATTGTTATACATCATTTACCACCTGTCGGAAGATGGCTTTATGACCCCTAAGGCAATTCGAGTCGTAAATCTCCTTGATGGGCAGGAAGCTTCCTTTATCCTCCATCCGCCCACAAAAACAAGACCTCATCAACTCAATAATCATTACGAGATTGGAGAGTTGCATGTGGTCAGAACTGATGCATTTTCCGGGACAGAAATGCCCCGGCCTCATTGATCCAGGTTTGGCGGCTGATACATCCAGACGCCGGTTTCATTTACAATATTTCATGGGCAGAAAAGGCCCGGCCGGTCACGGTGATGCAAGGAATAGACAGGGAGAACTGGCAACGGAAGGCCTATGGGGAGTTTTCGGGAAAGAATGGATTTGAACCGATAAACATGATATCATCAAGTCATGAAAATTGGCGCTTCCCCCAAGAGGGCTTCCCGATAGTTTCGCATAGTGGGAGAAGAGATATTGGGAACAAATGATAGTGGCCCTCTTTTTCATGTGACAAATTTGTGATAGAAAGAACGAAAAGGAAAGGGATTAGATAGAATCAACGGAATAAGGGAGAAGCTCCGTTGCAGGGGCACCACCGATCATGATAGACGCTTTAACGCTTTGGCAAAGATGGAAGGGACGGTTCTTGTATCCCTGCAACGCAAGAAAGCTCGTTTTTACCAATCCAATATGGGGGGTTCGCCATGAAATTTCCGAGGCTCGTTCACAACCGGGTGAGTTACCTTGGGCTAGCCGTCGCCGCTATCGCCTTCATTGTCTTCGTGCTTCTGTTCGCCCTGCAAGCGCTCTTCGCGACCGGACGAGCCCCTTATGCGGGTCTGGTCACCTTTGTCCTCGTTCCCGGCATCCTCACGCTGGGCCTGCTCCTTGTTCCGGCGGGCATGGGCATCGAGTGGAAGAGGCGGCGGCAAGAAGGGGCGCAACCCCTCCCCCCCTTTCCCATTATCGACATGAACAACTCACGGCACCGAAACGCCGCATTGGTCTTCGTCTCCGGCTCCATCATCGTTTTGTTCCTTTTTACCCTGAGCGGCTATCAGGCCTACCACTTTACGGAGTCGGTGACGTTCTGCGGCACCCTCTGCCATACCGTGATGAAGCCTGAGTACACCACCTACCGGAGTTCCCCCCACGCCCGTGTGGACTGTGTAGCGTGCCATGTCGGACCGGGCGCCACCTGGTTCGTCCGTTCAAAGATTTCGGGCATCCCCCAGATCTTCGCCGTCCTCGCCGAATCCTATCAAAGGCCGATACCAACGCCGGTTCATAACCTCCGGCCGGCCCAGCATACCTGCGAGCAGTGCCACTGGCCTGAGGCGTTTTACGGCGGGCAACAGAAGAAAATCGTACACTTCCTGCCGGACGAGGCCAACACCCGCTGGGAGATCAATCTGCTCATCAAGACCGGCGGAGGAAGCCCGGAGACGAGTCTGACCGAGGGGATCCACTGGCACATGAACATCTCCAACCTGATCGAGTACATCGCAGCCGACGAGAAGCGGCAGAACATCCTCTGGGTGAGGATGACGAACGTCAAATCCGGGAAGACAACGGAGTACTTTACCGAAAAACCCCTCGCCCCCGCGGAGATCGCGAAGGCAAATGTCCGCACGATGGACTGCATGGATTGCCACAACCGTCCCTCTCATATCTTTCGTCCACCGAACTACTCTGTGAACCTGTCCCTGGCCTACAATAGAATGGACCCTTCCCTCCCGTTCCTCAAACGCACGGCCATCCAGTTGTTGGCGAACCCCTACGACTCCGAGGAATCGGCTCTCCGGGAGATCGAAACGGGGATGCGGAAGTTCTACAGCGAAAATTATCCCCAACTGGCCAAGGCCAAGGAGCCGTCCATCTCTGCGGCGATTGCCGAAACCCAGAACATCTTCCGCCAGAATATCTTCCCAACCATGAAGGTGCGCTGGGACACGCACCCCGACAACCTGGGCCACCTCAACTTCCTGGGATGCGACCGCTGTCACGACGGCAAGCACAAGACGGCAGGGGGAGTTGCGATCACGACGACGTGCAACGCATGCCATCTCATCCTCTCCCAGGGTGCCGTGGGCAAGAGCAAACCCAGCATGTCTCCCGAAGGGCTCGACTTTCAACATCCGGTGGATATCGGAGACGCTTGGAAAGAGACGCTATGCAGTGAGTGTCATACCGGAGGTCCCCAGTAGGACCTCCCGGTTATGATCAAATTTGCGAACCATCTCCGTATATGCCTGTGGATTCTCAGGCAGGGGGAGTGAAGGGTATTCGTCGACGACCTCTCCTCCGAAACGTCCTGTCGTTTTTAGAGATTCGGCTTACCTGACGGCATCGCGTGCCGATGACTCGTAGTAATTACCTACCAAACGACTTCTACTTTACCCGCATTGATTTTAAAGATTTGTTCCATTAGTTTGTAAACAAACCGGAGCGCCCGACGAATCTAACCGAAGGGCGAATGAAATGGTGGATATTTTCCTTTATGCAAGAGCAACGGGGAGGAAAACAAATGAAAAAATCGCCTTATGCAAGATGTTCGCGCTGTGGTGGGAACATGGTTTATGAAAGTTTCTTTGGACCCCATGAACAGTTTACTGGATTAAAATGTGTGATCTGCGGGGACGTCATCGATCCGGTGATTCTACAGAACCGACAGCGGATGAAAGCCAGCCCTGTGATGATCCTTCCGGACGCGAGAGGGATGGTATCGGGATCTATCCGCGCATAAAAAATCCATTGCCGGGTTAAGGCGGGAAAAACAGAAATTGGTGCTTTATCGGGAGAATATTATGGAAACGAAGAGATGTATCCGTGTTTGTTTGCTGCTGGTGGCGTGTCTGAGCCTTTTGGCCTGCACCGGCATGTTGCGGAACTACGGCCGGTTCAATCCCAGCAACGAAGTGTACCAGGCCATCACAAGCTATCAGGTTAACGACGATTTCCGTTACTACATCAGCGGCTCGAATCTCCGCCCCAACGCCCTGATGGGGCTCAGCAGATCCTACCGGCTCGACCCGGCCACCCTCTGGCGGGAGGTGCAGATGACGCCGGCGAAGATGAAGGAAATCGTTCTGGACATGAACTCCAGGCGCCTGGTTTACCTGCTGAAGGGATTCGAACTTTTGGATAACAACGACCGCCGGATCGGCGTCTGGTACTCATCGGTAGAGGCGCCGACGTTGCTGCGCATGCAGGAAGATGGAACCGTGCGGATCGATACCCCCTCGAGTGGTATCCATGACTGGCAAATCGGTTCGCTGATGGTGGATTCCACTCACTGAGCAGAGTGCTATTGGGCGAAAGGTTCCGAAGAGTACGAATACGGATTCCTGCTTCCGCAGGAGTGACAGATTTGCGGCTTTTTGCGAGCTCGTCAAACTTACTTGGATACGTTTCGACGGAATATCATCCGATCTCTCCCCAGGTTACGTAATTTCATAACCCTTCTTCCGAAATAATCTCAGGCAGGTATCTACAACCGCACTGTCGTACAGGCCCCCTCCATTCTTCTCAATCTCTTCCAGCGCGGCTTCAATGCCCAGCGCGGCGCGATAAGGGCGGTGCGATGCCATCGCTTCCACGACATCGGCCACGCCCAGAATCCGCGCCTCGATGAGAATCTCGTCCCCGCTCAGCCCCTGCGGATATCCGGAGCCGTTGATCCGTTCGTGGTGCTGGTAGGCGATCTTTGCGACGGGATAAGGAAACGCGATCGTTTCGAGAATTCGATAACCGGCTTCGGCGTGGGTTTTGATCAGATCGAATTCGATGGGACTCAGTTTGGTCGGCTTGCTGAGAATTTCTGCAGGGACTTTCATCTTTCCGATATCATGGATCATGCCCGCCATTCGAGTGCCGTTGATCTGTTCTCCGGAAAGGTTCATCTCTTGAGCGATGGCCGTCGCCAGCTTGGCAACCCTCTCCTGGTGACCGGCAGTATACCGATCTCTCTCTTCAACAATCATCGCCATCGCCCGGATGGTATCGTCGATGCCACGCTTCAACTTTCCAACGGTCTTGCTGATTTCTTCTTCAGCGCGGCGCTGTTCGGTGACGTCGTCGATGGTGAACACCACTTCGTTGATATTGCCCTTTTCTTCATGGATCGGGGCGCCGTTGATCGAAAGATAGACGCGTCGCCCTTCGGGGTAATTAATGGCATGCCGGACCCCATAGACCGGATTGCCGGAGGAGATCACCATTGCAAAAGGGAGCTTCTCGATGGGGAAAGGATTCCCGTCGAAGTCGGTGATCCGCCACTCGGGTGCGTTATAAGCGCGTCCGGTCATTTGATCCGCAGTCAGGCCATAGATCTCTCCGGCCCGTTTGTTGGCAAAGACGATCCGGCCGTCCCGGTTGACGATCATGATGCCCGCCGGACTGGTCCTCATGATGCGGTCCACCATGCTGCGCTCCCGGAGCAGCCATTCCTCCGCCTGTTTCCGTTCGGTAATGTCCCGCGCCACGCAGATAACCGCCGCGGCCCTGCCGTCGCGACGCAAGGGGGCGGCGCTGATCTCGGAGAACATCCGCGCTCCGTCTTTGGCAATCAATTCATACATCTTTGACGGGATAGTGTCGCCCGCCAGCACGCGCTGCATGTCGGAAAAGGCCCCTTCCAGAAATTCTTTTGCCACGATACCGAGTTCACCAAGCGATCTGCCGATCACTTCCTCAGGCCGGTATCCGAGTGATTTCTCGACCGAGGGGGTGATGCTGATCACTTTCATCGCGGAGTCGATCGAAACGATCACGTCCGTCACGTTCTCGAACAGCAGGCGATACTTCTCTTCACTTTCCCGGAGCGCCTCCACGGAACGTAGGCGTGAGACAGCGATGCCGATGCTGGCGCCGATCCCTTCATAAAAAAGTATCCTCTCGGACGTAAAGGCATTCCGCCGCGAATCGTTCAGTTGCAGAAGGCCGATGATTTCCCCTCTTGACCTCAGCGGAATGAGCGTGAGGGATTCGTACCCCTCGCTGTTGCACCGGCTTCGTGTGAACCTTTGGCGCCCATTCTCGGATGTTGAGGCCATAAGCTCCGCCGTGCTGTTCGTCCAGAAACTCCCGCCCTCAGTAAAAAATGTCAGAGAAGGATCGGTCCGGCCGCTCAGGACGTCTCCGCACAGGCATTCCAGAATCGGATGGCCCTGCGCATCATGGGTGATTACACCGGCGTCGTCGAATACGCAGAGGTGATTCTCGGTTTCCAGGAAGCCGGCGGAGAAACCGTTGGACACGTAATAAGGGTAATCCTCGCCCTCTTTGAGGCGGATGCCGACGGCCTCGACTCCCGTGTGTTCCTTCAGCAAGCCAAGGATATCCCCGATCAGCTTTACGATATCGTTCGGGCGGTTCAGCGTTTCAAGGATCTCCTTGGACAGTTTAAGCCTTGATTCTGAAAGCTTACGCTCGGTGACATCCTCGCTCATTCCTTCAAAATAGAGCAAAACGCCTTTTTCATCGTGAACAGCGTGCCCGTTGACCGAGATCCATGCCTGAGAGCCGTCTTTGCGGCGCGCCTGGTATTCAAAGTTTCGGACCTCCCCCTCGGTATCGATCAGGCGGGCGAATTCGGTACTCCGGTCGGGATCGATATAGACCTGATGGACAAAATCGATGACGTTCGCCATGAGGTCTTCGGGAGAGTTATAGCCGAAGATACGGGCGAAAGAGGGATTGGCGGAGATAAGCCCTCCGTCCGGCGATCGCTGGAAGATTCCCTCGATTGCGTTTTCGAAGATGGAACGGTAATTCTCTTCGGCCTTGCGGATCTGGATATACAGCGCCGTGTTTTCCAGGATGGGGGAAACGATGCTCACCAGAATGCTCAGCGCCTT
>CAYSSF010000175.1:7714-8358 GCA_964433455.1 uncultured Syntrophaceae bacterium | reverse complement strand
ACCGTTCCATCGCAAGGATGGAACTGGAGCTGTAAATCATCACCGTCCCGATGGTCACGAGGAGCAGCGTGACCAGCAGCAGGATCAGATCCGGTTTTCTTACGCTTTCGGTCCGATTTTTCATCGATTCGGCCGCCTGACCCATTCCTGGAAGCGGTTGCCCCGCTCCTTGTAGTCCTTGAATTCATCGAAGCTGGCGCACCCCGGCGAGAGGAGGACGACGTCGCCGGGCGATGCGGATCCGTAGGCCTTTTCGATCGCCTCTTCCATCGTCGGTGCGAGGGTCGTCTTGACCAGGCCGCCGACCAGGCCGTTGATTTTCTCCCTCGCCTCGCCGAAAAGAACGATCTCCTTCACTCCCCGGAGGATCAGCGGGGCAAGGGTCTGAAAATCCCCCTCCTTGTCCCTCCCCCCGAGAAGGAGGATAACCGGTTGGGAAAAGCTCTCCAGCGCCCGCATGACGGCGCCGACGTTGGTCCCCTTGGAATCGTCGTAGAAGAGGACGCCGTTCTTCTCCCCGGCGTACGCGATCCGGTGGGCGATTCCCCGGAAATCGCCCACCGCACGGATGATCGCCCCGGGGGGGCAGCCGCAAGCCCGGGCCGCGAGGATCGCCGCCATCACATTTTCGCAGTTATGTCGTC
>CAYSSF010000175.1:0-7704 GCA_964433455.1 uncultured Syntrophaceae bacterium | reverse complement strand
GCCAGCGGATATTCCTCTGTCTCTCCCTTCGCAAGGAGATGAACGAGGGTCTCTCCGCAGAGGAACATTCCTTGGCCCACGGTGCCGGAGGAGCTGAAAAGCTCCGTCCGGGCAGTCAGACGCCCGCACAGAGACACGGTGGTTTCTTCGTCCGCATTCAGGATTGCGAGGTCTCCGGTGTTCTGGCGGGCGAAGATCCGCTCCTTGATCTCCCTGTAGGCATCGAAGCTCCCGTGGTAGTCGATATGGTCGGAGGTGACGTTCAACAGCACGGCGATCCGGGGATGAAACGTCTCGGCCCACTGGAGCTGGAAGCTGCTCACCTCCACGACCGCCCAGTTCGCGCGCTGCGGTCCGTCGACGTAGCCGATCAGCGGGGCGCCGATGTTTCCGCCGACAAAAACCTCTCTCCCCGCCTCGCGGAGGATCTCGCCGATCAGGGAGGTGACCGTCGTCTTGCCGTTCGTGCCGGTGATGGCGACGAGCGGGGTTGTGAGGAACCGCGAGGCGAGTTCAAGCTCGCTCAATACGGGGATCCCCCGCCGGACCGCCTCGACCAGGATCGGGTTGTCCGGATAGATTCCCGGCGAAGGGACGACAAGATCGGCATCGGTCAGGATTTCCGGTCCATAGGGGGCAA
The DNA here is from genome assembly GCA_964433455.1 of uncultured Syntrophaceae bacterium. GTDB lineage: Bacteria > Desulfobacterota > Syntrophia > Syntrophales > UBA5619 > UBA5619. The sequence continues at coordinate 7,064 of CAYSSF010000175.1, read as the reverse complement.
CGGTCAGATCCGCGCGCAGATTTTCCAGGGCAGCGGCGGCCTCTCCCCAGGCCGATACCGGCTTTGCATCGGTCACCGCAATCCGGGCTTCCCGGCCTGCAAGGAAGCGGGCCGTTGCGAGTCCCGTTTTTCCGACGCCGATGACCGCCACCTTTTTTGCTTTCAACTCCATTGTGTTTCCTTTACCGCAACTTCAACGTGCTGATGGCTACGAGCGCCAGCAGCACGGAGATAATCCAGAAGCGGACGATCACCTTGGGTTCGGGCCACCCCTTGAGCTCAAAATGGTGATGGATCGGGGCCATTCGGAACATTCTCCGTCCGCCGGAGAGTTTGAACCAGCCGACCTGGAAGATGACCGAGAAGGTTTCCAGGACGAAAATCCCACCGACGATCGCGAGCAGGATCTCCTGTTTCGTCAGAATCGCGAGGGCGCCCAGGGAGCCGCCCAGGGAGAGGGAGCCGACGTCCCCCATGAAGACCTAGGCCGGATAGGCGTTGTACCAGAGGAAACCGATTCCGGCGCCGACAACCGCGCCGCAGAAGATCGCCAGTTCACCGGTTCCCGCCACGTAGGGGATCTGGAGGTATGTTGCGATCTTCACGTTTCCGGCAAAATAGGCGAACAGCAGGTAGGTCATGAAGCAGGTGATCGCCGGGCCGATGGCGAGACCATCCAGCCCGTCGGTCAGATTGACCGCGTTTGCGGCGCCCACGATGATGAAGGTCGTAAGCACAATGTAGCCCCATCCCAGGTTCGGCAGGGCCGTTTTGAAAAAAGGAATGGTTACGTACGGATTAAAGCCCGGTTTGGTATAGAGAATGATGCTGAAGAACAGCGCGATCGCGATCTCCGCAGCCAGCCGGATCTTCGCCGGCACACCTCGGCTGTCCTGCCGGGTGAACTTCCGGTAGTCGTCGAGGAATCCGATCAGGCCGAAACCAAGTGTGACCATGATCACAAGCCAGATGCAGCCGACGGTCAGGTTTGCCCAGAGGAGCGTGGAGATGGTGACGGCAAAGATGATCAGGATACCACCCATCGTTGGCGTCCCTTTTTTTACCTGATGAGAGCCTGGCCCATCCGTGCGGATCATCTGACCGATCTGGAGTTCCTGCAGCCTGCGGATGAGCCAGGGACCGACGACAAAGCAGATCACCAGCGCGGTGATCGCGGCATAGATCGTCCGGAAGGTGATATACCGGAAGACATTGAAATAGGAATATTGCTCATGTAGCGGATATAAAAGATGAAAAATCATTTATTGAAACCTTCCCGTGGCGCCTGTTGGCTCTCGTGCGGCGCACCCTACACCGTTTGCGGCCTCAGGTCAAATGCCGCGATGATCCCCTCCGCGACCTCTTCCAGCTTCATCCTTCGGGATCCCTTGATCAGGACCCAGTCGCCCTTTTTCAACCGGGATCGCAGAGAAGAGACAACCTCCTCAGGGTCGTCGAAAAATGCAATCCGCTCCGCCGGAAACCCCATCCGGATCGCGCCGGCGGCCACGGCTTTGGTCAGCGATCCTTTCAAAAAAAGATCTTGAATGTCTCTATCCGCGAGGAGCACCCCGATCTCCTCGTGCCACTCCTTCGACCGATGTCCCAGTTCCAGCATATCGCCCAGGATCACGACGGCGTTTCCACTTCCCCGAAGTCCGAGCAGGGTTTTCAGCGCCGCCCGCACCGAGGCCGGATTGGCGTTGTAGGTATCGATGATCAAATAGGCGCCGTTGCCGAGTTGACGGATCTCGCTCCTCCCCGGGACCGGACGGAAAGCGGTCAGTCCCGCCGCGATCTCACTGCGGTCGAAGCCGAGCGCCCACGCGGCGCCTGCGGCGGCCAGCGCGTTTCGAACATTATGTTCCCCGGCGGCGGCGAGGAAGACCGGGGCGCCGATTCCGTCGATGACGATGTCGAAACGCACCCCCTCCGGTCCGGCCGTCTCGACATTCCGGGCGGTGATCGCGGTGCCCGGACCGAGGCCGAAGGTCACCTGTTTTCCCTGCAGGCGCTTTGCGAGGAGACCGATCTCCGGATCGTCGTGGTTGACGATCGCCGCGCCCCGTCCGGCCATAGCCTTAAAAAGGGCCCCCTTCTCCTCCCGGATCGCCTCGATGGAACCGAGACCCTCGATGTGGGCGGGACCGATGTTGGTGATCAGACCGACGTCCGGTGCGGCGATGGCCGCGAGGATCGCAATCTCTCCCGGGCTGTTCGTCCCCAGTTCGACGACGGCGAGTTCGTGGTTCTTCCGCAGTCGGAGCAGGGTCAGCGGAAGGCCGATCCGATTGTTCAAATTTCCTTCCGTCTTCAGGGTGTTACGAGTGCGGGAGGCGATCGCCGCGACCATCTCCTTTGTCGTTGTCTTTCCGGAGCTGCCGGTGATCGCAACCACCGGGATCGGGAATCGTCGCCGCCATGCGCGGGCGATGTCGCCCAACGCCTTCAGGGTGTCCGGAACGGCGATCGCCGGAAGCGCTTCCGGGGTCATGGCGAGCTTCTCCGCAGCATCCGCCCGAATCAGGAGGCCGGCGGCGCCGCGTTCCACGGCTTTGGCCAGACAGTCGTGGCCGTCGAAATTTTCCCCTGAAAGGGCAATGAACAGGTTTCCGGCGACCAGGGTTCGCGTGTCCGTGGAGATCCCGTTGCAGGACCAGCCGCAGCCGCCCCGGAGCGGGGCGCCTCCCGTGGCTCCCAGAATCTCCGCGGCGGAAAGATCCTGTGCTTCATCCGTCATGATCTTTCCCTTCCGGTTTGCCAGAGCCTCAGTTCCTCCCGTGCGACCATCCGATCGTCGAACGGAAACTTCCGGCTGCCGATGATCTGGTAATCCTCATGGCCCTTTCCGGCGATCAGGACGATGTCCGCAGGGCCGGCGAGAGCGATGGCCGCGGTGATGGCCGCTCTCCGGTCGGGGAGCACGAGATAACCTCTCTGCTCCGGAATTCGTCCGAATTGTTCGATATCGGTGAATTTCGGCGCCCGGATGCCCATTTCGATCTCCCGGATGATCTGCAGCGGATCCTCCGTCCGCGGGTTATCCGAGGTTACGATGGTCAAATCGCTGTAAGCCGCGGCGGCCTCGCCCATCAGCGGCCTCTTCCCGCGGTCCCGATCCCCGCCGCATCCGAATACGGTGATGATCCTCTCCGTCCGGAACAGGGCCAGATTCTGGAGGACCCGCTTCAGCGCGTCGTCCGTGTGGGCGTAATCGACAAAAACGGCGGGCTGCCCCGCCGTGCTTACTTTTTCAAGACGTCCGGGGATCCGGGTCAGACCGGTAATCCCGTTTCGGATGACCGGTCCCGGTATCCCGATGGCCCGGGCGGCCGCCGCAGCGGCCAGGATGTTGTAGAGATTGAACCTTCCCATCAGCGCGGATGTGATGTCGAGTGCATCGCCCTCGATGTTCAGCGTTGCATCGATCCCCTCAAGGGAGAGATGAAAGCGGGACGGATGGACATCGCAGGGGTTGTCGAGACCGTAAGTGATGCAGCCGCCTCCGACTTCCCGGATGATCCGCTGCCCAAAGGGATCGTCGCCGTTGACGATCATTTGCCGGGCGTGTTTTTTCCCGCCGCCGGGGAGAACCTCGGAAAAAAAGCGTTTTTTGGCCTGGAAGTAGTTTTCCATCGTTTGGTGGTAATCGAGGTGGTCCTGTGTGAGGTTGGTGAAGATCCCCAGGTCGAACGCGCACTCATCGACCCTGCCAAGGTCGATGGCGTGGGAGGAAACCTCGGCCACGCAGTGGGTGACCCCGTAATCGGCCATCTCGCGGAGAGTCCGCTGCATCTCGAAGGATTCGGGTGTGGTGTTTGGTGCGGGGAGACTCTTGTCTCCGTACCGGTAATTGACCGTCCCCAGGACACCGACGGAATGGCCCGCGGCCCGGAGAATCGCCTCCAGAAGATAGGTGATGGTGGTCTTTCCGTTCGTTCCGACCACGGCGATCAGGCAGAGAGAGGAGGAGGGGTGGCCGAAGAAATTCCTTCCAAGGCGGCCGAGAACCTGACGGCTGTTGCGGACACGGATGGCCGTAACGCCGGCGGGCGGGGTGAAATTCCGCTCATGGATGATGAAACGGGCGCCGCGGGTCAGGGCGTCACCGATAAATTGATGGCCGTCCGTCTTGAGGCCGGAGATTGCCACAAACAGACTGCCCTCTTCACAGAGACGTGAATCGTAACGGATGGAGTGCACTTCTCCGGGCGGATCTCCCGAGATCCCGAGGGTTTCGATTCCCTTTACCAATTGCAGAAGTTGCATCGGACACCTCACGAACCCATCCCGAAGGTGACGGTACAGAGGCGGTCCTCCGGCGCGGGCATTCCGGCTACCGGCTTCTGAGCGATCGCCCAACCGCTTCCGATGACACGGACTTCGATCCCTTTTTCTTTCGATTTTTTAACAACCTCGCGGATCGTCATTCCCCGAAAGTCCGGCACGGCGGCTTCATCCAGCTCTGTTTCTGTCCCCGGCAGCTCCGTGAGCGGAGCCCGGATGGAGACAAGCCTGACGTTCATGTCGCCACTGACGGGTTTCTCATCGGGGACACCTTGCGGCAAGGTGTCCCCAACGGGGTTCTCCCGGATGTCCGTTTTGAAACGGGTCAGAAGCTGCTCCCCGATATTCCTGAAAACCGGGGCCGCTGCGACGCCGCCCCACCGGTCCCGCTGCGGCTCATCGAGAATGACCAGGATCGCAATCTGTGGGTTCTCTGCCGGAAAGAAACCCATGAAAGAGGTTTTGACCCTGTCCGAAGAGTAGGCGCGCCGGGTAAAATCGAATTTCTGCGATGTGCCCGTCTTTCCGGCGACTGCGACATTTACGATGCGGGCATGCTTTCCGGTCCCGTCTTCCATGCCGACCACGTCGGTCAGGATCGCAGTGAGACGCTTTGCCGTTTCGGAGGAGACGACCCGGCGGACCGCGCCGGGCTGATAGGTCCGAACGAGGTTTCCCTTCCGGTCCATGAGGCCGCGAACAATGAAGGGTTTCATCAGGAGCCCGTTGTTGGCAACGCTGGAGAGCGCGGTGATGAGCTGGATGGCCGTAACGGAGATCCCCTGGCCGAAGGCGACGGTCGCGGCGTCCACACGGGTCCATTTTTCCACCGGCCGGAGGAGCCCGCTTACCTCGCCCGGGAGATCGATTCCGGTTTTGGCGCCGAACCCAAACTTGCGGATGTACTCGGAGAACCTCTCCTTGCCCAGTTTTTCGGCGATCTTGATCGATCCGATATTGCTGGAATACTTCAGGATATCGTGTACGCTGAGCACGCCATGGCGCTTGCGGTTCGCCTCGTGGAACACCCGGTCGGCAATCGCATAACGACCGTTTTCGCAGTTGAACAGATCCGTTTCCTGGACGATCCCCTCTTCAAGGGCGGCGGCTACCAGAAACGGCTTGAAGGTCGATCCGGGATCGAAACTGTCCGTGATCGCTTTATTTTTCCCGGTGGTGGGGTTGACCGCGGAGAAATGGTTGGGGTCGAATCCCAACTCATTGGCCAAGGCCAGGATTTCCCCCGTCCGGGGGTCCATGACGATGGCGAACCCCCCCTTGGCGCCTTTGTCCTTTACGGCGGCTTTCAGATGGGATTCCACCAGGTGCTGAATGCGGTTGTCGATGGTCAGAACAAGATTGTAATGTTCCTTCTGTATGGGTTCCGGCCTCTCCACACGTGGATAGAGCCGCTTTCCCTTGGCATCCCTCGTCCAGATCAGTTTTTCGGGGGCGCCCTTGAGATAGCGGTCATAGTGCAGTTCAAGCCCTTCAAGGCCGACGGCGTCGATACCGACAAAACCGATCAGATGGCCGGCCAGTTCGCCGCTCGGATAGTAACGTTTGGGTTCCTTGACGATGAAGATTCCGTCCATGCCCAGTCCCTGGACGAGATTCGATTGTTCCGGGGCGATTCCACGGGCGATCCAGCAGAAATACTTCGATCCGGACAGTTTTTTCTGAAGGAGCGCTCTGTCTGTCTGGAGAATGGCGGCGAGCCGCCGGGCGACCTCTCCGATGTTGTCGATCTTGGATGGGTCGGCGAAGACGGAATCGGCCATGATGGTGGCGGCCATCTTCTCACCGTTCCGGTCGAAGATGATCCCTCTTTCGGGCTGGAGCAGCAGGGTCTGCGTATGCTGCTTTTGGGCAAGCGTTTTCAGCGCCTTGCCGGAGAGGATCTGCAGTTGAAACGCGCGCGAGGCGAGGGCGATGAAAAGCACCAGAAAGAAAGCCAGCAGTGTGGCAATCCTGAATTTCATCCACTTTCTGGATTCACCGGTCATTTCAGCATGATCACCTGTTCCCTTTCCGGATACGTCAACTGAAGTTTTTCCCGGGCGATGGTTTCGATCCTTTGGGGTGATTTCAGCGTGGCAAGCTCGACCTTCAGTTTTGTCTGCTCTTCCGTAATCCGTTCCCGGCTGCTCAGTTCCCGAGCGATCTGATACTCCAGCTCCGTCATGTGGATATGGCTCCATACATAGAGCAGGGCCACCGCCATCAGGACGGAGGCGATGAAGATCCACGTCGAATATCCGATGCGGCCGGACGAATCCTCCTGCGGGCGAACCGTCTGTCTGAGAACCTCTACGGCCTGCATGATCCGATCCTCTCTGCGACTCTCATTTTGGCGCTTCTGGCCCGCGGGTTTTCATGGACCTCTGCCTCGCCGGCCACCACCGGCTTCCGTGTCAGGACTTTCATCGACGGTTTCCGGCCGCAGGCGCAGAGGGGAAGGTCGGACGGGCAGATGCAGCCTTTCTCTTCCGTATGGAAGGCATTCTTCACGATTCGGTCTTCCAGCGAATGAAAGGAGATCACACAGAAACGTCCGCCATCCGTGAGACGCTCCATTCCGTCCGCCAAAGCCTTCCGCAGGTTGGCGAGTTCGTCATTGACGGCGATTCGGAGGGCCTGGAAGGTCCGGGTGGCCGGGTGGATCCGGGCGGGTCCGTGGGTTCTGGGCAACGCCCGGGCCACAATTCCGGCGAGATCGGCCGTTGTTCGGATGGGCGAGCTCGTCCGTTTCTCCGTAATCGCCCGGGCGATTCTAC
>CAYSSF010000174.1:0-8499 GCA_964433455.1 uncultured Syntrophaceae bacterium | reverse complement strand
AGAAGTTGGAAGGAATCATCGAGAAGCTCTTCGACCTGACCCCCGCCGGGATGATCGATCGCTTCGACCTCCTCAACAGCGACATCTACCGCCGTATCCCGCGGACCCTCTTCATGGACGACTACCCCTGGGAGAAGACGGACATGGTGAAGGCTCTGAAGAAGGAGGCGGGGAAGTAACGCCATGTTGTGAAGGATGAACTTGATATGATTGAGCTTGGCTTTATCCATTTCCTCTGGCGAACACGCGGGTCACCGGGAGCCGGATTTATCGGCGGCCCGGTGCACTCGGTAGTTATGCGGTCTCATTTTCGATGACCGGCCGCGCTCTTTTTTTCCGGAATGATCTCGATCAGTGACCTAAGAGCCTTATTGACAGCGTCGGAAGTAGGAAAATATTTTTTGAAAATAGGGTTGGGGAGGGTCGCGATCACGCCAGTGAGCAACGGCGGGCTGTTTCGCGTTGATGGTTGCCAGCATCGTACTCGCGCCATGCGACCATCCGAGCACCGCAACGCGATCCGGCAGCACATCGTCGCGGCGCTGCAGCCAGGCCAGCGCATCTCGTGCATCCTTTCGCCGTTGCCATTGCGTAAGCGTGCGCTTCCCGTACTCGACGGTGCACATCTTTTTCTCTTCCATCGATTTTCGCATTTGCCAAGGGATGACATGGATATCATATTTTCTCACGGGAAGGACAGAAAAGTGGATAACCGGATTGTTCTCGGCATCCTGCGTGCCGGCAGATATTGATTGACATGTCAATCAATATCTGGTTACAAAACGGTCATGGACAAACCGGACCGTGAACGGATCATCATCGATGCCGCGCTGAAGGTCTTCAGTCGAAAGGGGTACGCCGACACCCGCATGGCGGACATCGCGCGGGAGGCGGAGATGTCCTACGGACTGGTCTACCACTACTTCGAGAACAAGGAAAAGCTCTTTGACGCGATCGTCGAGGAGTGGTGGACCGGTTTCTACGACAAGCTGGAGCTGCTGAAGCAGAGCCCCATGCCCACCGATGAAAAGCTCATCGGGATCATCCGCTACCTCCTCAGCGTCTACGCAAACGAGCCGAACCAGATCTCTATCTTCGTGACCGAGGTTTCCCGGGGATTTGTCTATCATGCCCACAGCAAGGGCCGGGACAAATTCAACGGGCTTTTCGCCCTCTGCCAGGAGATCATCCTGGAGGGACAGACGAACGGCTTTTTGCGCAGCGACATCCAGGCCCGCTACCTCACCTACGTCTTTCTCGGCGCCATCGACACCTTTCTGTCCGTCATGATCCTCGGAGAAGAGACGTTGACCCCCGGCAGGGAAAAGCGAATCATCGACGGCATCATCCAGGTGTTTCTCCACGGGGCGGCGATAGGATAACACGATATGATGCTTAAAGGTCAGCTCCACACCCATACGACCTGTTCCGACGGGAATCTAACCCCGCAGGAGGTCGCCGACGTCTATGCCGACATGGGGTTTGATTTTCTCGCCTTCACCGATCACGATCATCTTCTGAAGGCCTCCTACGGGGAGACGATCGCCGCCGTCCGTTCGGAATTGCTGATCTTCCTTGGCGTCGAACTGACCGTCCCCTGCCGCAAAGGGTACGTCCATGTGAGCCGGATCGAGGGAGAGCGGGAACTCCTTCACATCTTCAACCACCCGGCTGATTGCGGTCTGCCGCTCAAGGAAATCCTGCGGTGCATCGCCGAGGTCGCGGAACGTTTTCCGCTGGACGCCGTCGAGGAGACGAGTCACGGTTTTCCGACCCCGCTGTTCGATAGCCCCGAAATCGGTTACCCGAGGGTGGCGGCGGACGATTCTCATGCTCGGTCGGACTGTGGCCGCGGCTGGATCGAACTCGACAGCCCCCGGGAGAAGGATGCGATCATCCTCGCGATCCGCGAGGGCCGTTTCCAAAACGGCCATGCCGGACGGACGCCCGCCGTCTTTGAAAACCGGAAATTCGTGGTGCAGTTCGTATAAGAAAAAACAAGTGCTGAGTGCTGAGTGTTTTTCTTCTCAGTCCTCAGTCCTCAGCACTTGGTCCTCAGTCCTCAGTCCTAACTTCAAGGAGGGAACAGCCATGGCAACCAAAAGGGCAGCGATCTGTGCCGTAGCCCAGCACAAGAACGACTCCGATCTCTGGCACAAGCGGTTTCAGGGGATGCTCCTCGACGTCCTGGAAGAGCTCCAGGCGAAGACGGGATTCACCTTTGACGAAGAGACCGGGGTGAACACGATCGTGAGCTGCTCGGACGATTTCTTCGATGCGCGGACCATCTCCAACAACGGCGTGACCGACGTCCTCGGCGCCCAGTACCGGGGCGAGGAGAAGATGGCCCAGGAAGGGTTGAACGCCGTCGGCTACGCCCAGGCGGTCATCCTCTCCGGCTACGCAGACCTGGTCCTTGTGATGGGCCATTGCAAGGAATCCCAGTCGGAGAGCCGGCGCATGATCGCCAACATGGGGTTCGACCCCTTCTACGGCCGGGCGGTCGGCCTGGACAGCCTGAATGCCGCCGCCCTCCAGGCGCGCGCCTACATGAGGAAGGCGGGACTCAGCGAAGAGCAGCTCGCCGGGATTGTCGTCCGGGCCAGAGAGTTCGCGGCACGGAACCCCTGCGCGAACGCCCGGGAACTCGTCGAGGCGGGAAAGGTCATCGCCTCGCCCCAGCTCTGCGATCCGATCCGGCAGCTTCACGTCTATCCCGTCTCGGACGGCGCCGTCGGAATGCTGCTCGCCTCCGAAGAGCGGGCGGCGGAGTTCACCGACAAACCCGTCTGGATCGCCGGTTTTGCCAACTGCATGGACAGCTACTTCCTCGGCGACCGGGACCTCACCGCCAATTTCGCGCTGAAGCAGGCGGCCGGGCGGGCCTACCAAAAGGCGGGAATCTCGGACCCCCAAAAAGAGATCGATCTCGTGGAGGTGATGGACGCCTATGCCTACCAGCAACCCCTCTGGATTGAGGGCCTGGGTTTGTGCGGCGAGGGCGAAGGCGCCCGCTTTCTTGATCAGGGCGGCCAGGAAAAGTATCGTGTCAACCTCTCCGGCGGAATGCTCGCCGGAAACCCCGTCATCATCGCCGGCCTCTACCGGGCGGCCGAGGCGGCCCTCCAGCTCAAGGGCGAGGAGGGGGAGAGGCAAGCCCCCGATCTCCACCGCGCCGTCGCCCATTCGACCACCGGGGCGGCGGGGCAGTTCCATTCCGTCCTGATCCTGGAAAGATAAGGAGCCTTCAGCCATGAGAATGCATGCAAAAAACAGGAACGTCGCGATTATCGGGATCGGCCAGACCTCTTTTTCCTCCCACAAGGAGGATCAGAACCAGGTGGAGATGGTCCAGGAGGCCGTGATCGCCGCCCTCGCCGATGCGGGGCTCAAAATCGGGGACATCGGCTGCATCGTCCACGGGAATATGGAGCTCTTCGAGATGCAGTTCGCCCCGGACCTCTGGCATTCCCTGGGAACCGGCGCCTACGGGAAGGATGAATACCGGATCACGACCGGCGGAACCACCGGCGCCACGCTGGTCTGCGCCGCGGACAACCTCGTCGCCTCCGGTCTCTACAACACGGTCCTCGCGATCGGCATGGAGAAGCTCCAGGAGGGGAACACCACCGGCGGCATCACCAACATGGCCGATCCGCTCTGGTTCCGGAACCTCCAGACCGGGGCGCTGACCGGCACCACCGCCCAGGAGATGATCGACGAGTTCGGCGACGAACGGGCGAAACGGGCCGCGATGCGCTACCGGATCATGATGGACAAGCACGCGATGCTGAACCCCCGCGCCCACCGCCGCTTCGGCCTGGAGTACAGCCAGATGGAGGACCTGATGGCCAACTCCCCGCCGCTTGTCGGCGAACTTCGGCTGATCCACATGTGCTCGCAGTCCGACGGCGCGTGCGCGATGATCTTCACCTCGGAGGAAAAGGTGAAACAGGGGACGAAGAACCCCCCGGTCTGGATCCGCGACCACATCCAGGTCCACCGGGAAGAGACGATCCCCAACCTCTTCGGTTTCAACAAGCCGGAGGTGACCCACCACTGCGCCGCGCGAAAGCTCTTCGCCCGGAACGGCATCCAGGACCCGGTTGCCTACTTCGACGTCTTCGAGATGTACGATCCCTCGGCCTGGTGGGCGGTGGACTGGCTCCGCGAATTCTTCCTCCTCAAGGGGGACGAGCATCTCCGGATGCTGGAGGCGGGGGATTTCGATCTGGACGGGAGGATTCCGATCAATCCGTCGGGCGGGGTAATCGCCAGCAACCCGATCGGCGCCACCGCGATGCTCCGGCCGGCCGAGGCGGCCCTTCAGATCCGCGGCGACGCGGGCGGCCACCAGATCAAAAAAGAGGTGCGCCACGCCCTCGCCTCGGGCTTCGGCGGAACCTTCTGGACGGTGCTGATGATCCTCGAAAAAGAGCTGAATGGGTGGGAGGTGAACCATGACTGAATATTTCGGAACGACCGTCGCGGATATCTTCGCAACGATGCCGAAACGCTTCAAGCCGGAACAGGCGAAAGAGGTGGACATCGCGATCGGCTATGAGGCGACCGGCGCGGGCGGCGGCAAATGGAAGGCCACGATCAAACACGGCACGCTGACGGTGGAAACCGTGGAGGGGGAGCTCACCGGCTGCAAGACCACGATCCACACAGACGCGGAGACCTTCATCGGCGTGACCCTGGGAAAGATCGGCGCCCTCGACGCCCTCTCCGCGCAGAAACTCCGCGTGGCCGGCGATCCCAAATTCCTGATGCTGCTCCTCCCGAAGATCTTCACCCCCTATGCGGCGCCCGAAAAAAAGCTCGGCGCGGCAACGGCGCAAGAGATCATCACCACGATCGCGGAGCGGTTCCGGCCGGAGAAGGCCGAGGGGGTCGCGATGACGATCGGCTACGATCTCACCGGCGAGGGCGGCGGCCGGTGGACCATCGTGATCCGGGACGGAAAATGCGTTGTCCGGGAAGGTTTCGCCGATCCCCTCACGGTGAAGATGACGATGGAGGCGAAGACCTACGCGGGAATGATGGTCGGGACCATCGAGGCGATCGCCGCCTTCACCTCCGGAGCGGTGAAAATCGAGGGGGACATGGCCGCCGCCGGCGCCACGGCGAAATTCTTCCGGAAATACGTCATTCCCGGCGCCACCGAGGCGGAAGAGCTGATCTCGCTTCGGGTGACGAACGCGATCGAACAACGCTTCGCCACCGGCCCCGTGATGGGGCGCTGGTTCGCCGGCCTCCGGGAGAAGAAGTTTCTCGCCAACCGCTGCCCGGAATGCGGCCGGACCCAGATCCCCCCCCGGGAGATCTGCGCCTGGTGCCGCGTCCGGGTCCATGAATTCGTCGAGGTCGGCCCGAAGGGGGTCATCACCCACTTCGACATCGTCTATTTCGCGAGCCCCGATCCGCTCACCGGGGCCGTCCGGGACACCCCCTACGCCACCGCCTATGTGGTTCTCGACGGGGCGACCGAGCGGGAGGCGGTAACGATGGACCTGAGGAAGGAGGACATCCCCCGCCTGAAGGAGGGCGCCCGGGTGCGGCCCGTATGGGCGGAGGTGACCACGGGAAGCTATCGCGATCTGATCGGCGTTGCGCTGGATGAACAGGAGGAGAGTCTATGACCATGCAAGAAGAACATAAGGATTGTTTCGTCCTGGAGGGGAAGATGGCCCTCCCCAACCAGTATTTCGCCGGAAGGCTGGGGTCGCGGTTCCTCATCGCCATCCGGGACCGGAAGAAGATCATGGGCGTGAAGTGCGACCCCTGCGGGAAGACCTTCGTCCCGCCGCGCGAGTACTGCGAAAAATGCTGGACGAAGATCGCCGACAACTGGGTCGAGCTGGGGACGGAGGGGGAACTCGTCAACTTCACCGTGGTCCGTTACGGCGACCGGCACCTGCCGAAGAAGCCCCCTTACATTCTGGGGCAGATCCGGCTCGACGGCGCGGACACGCCGCTCACGCACATTGTCGAGGGGATCGATCCCCGGGAAGCCGGGTGCGGCATTCGCGTGAAGGCGGTATTCGCCGCAAAGACGACGAATACCATTATGGACATCGACCATTTCGAACCGGTTTGAGAAGAGAAAGGAGATCAGTCATGGCCAAGGATGCAAGCCCCGCGATCATTTGCGCAGCCCTGACAGGCGCCGCCACGATGAAGAATAACAACCCATCGGTCCCCTACACAATCGCTGAATTCGCCGAGGAGGCGCATAAATGCTACGAGGCGGGGGCCGCGATGGTCCACGTCCACGCCCGGACCGACGACGGCCAGTCCACCCATGAGATCGCCCGTGTGCAGGCCGTCTACGACGCGATCAAGGCGAGGAGCCCCGCGCTGATCATCTGCCTCTCCTCCGCCGTCGGGGTCTTCAAGACGGCCGAAGAGCGCCTTGCGCAGATCGTGGCCGTCCGTCCGGAGATGTCCTCCTACAACACGAATACGATGAACTTCAGCATCATCGACCGGAACACCGGGATGATCTTCTTCGATTATGTCTTCGAGAACACCTTTCAGATGCTCCAGGATTTCGGAAAGGCCTTCGAGGCAAACGGGGTCAAACCCGAAATCGAGTGCTACGACATCGGCGGCCTCGACAACACCCTCATCATCGCCAAACAGGGGTTCTTCAGCGAGCCGATGAACTTCAACTTCGTCTGGGGGGTCACCGGCGGCCAGAAGTTCCGGCCGGAGGTGATGATCGCGATGAAAAACGCCCTCCCCCCGGGTTCCAACTTCACGACCTGCGCGGTCGGGATCGAGCAGTTCCCGGCGAACGTGATGTCCTGCCTGCTGGGCGGAAACATGCGCGTGGGGATGGAGGACAACACGCGGATGCCGAACGGCGATCTCGCCAAGGGAAGCTACGAACAGGTCGAATGGGCCGTCCGGGTCGCCGAGAGCCTGAACCGGAAACCGGCGACGCCGGCGGAAGCGCGCCAGATCATGGGGATCCGGAAAGAGTAGAGCAAAATCCCCCATCGTTCCCGCATTCCCCAGTGGAAACGAATAATATAATAGATATTTCCCATCGTTTTCACGCCCCGGCGTGGGAACGCTCAACGCGGAGGGAACCATGGATTTCGCGATCAGCGACGAACAGCGGATGTTCCGGGATACCGTCTACCGGTTCGCCCGGGAGGAGATCGTGCCGCTGTGCGACGAGGCCGATCTGAAAAGTGAATTCAGTTTTGAAATCTGGCGGAAATTCGGCGAGATGGGACTTCTCGGCCTTCCCGTGCCGGAAAAGTACGGCGGATCGGGGGCGGATTTCGTCACCAGTTGCCTGGCCGGAGAGGCGGTCGGCCATGCCGGCGTCGACGGCGGCCACACCCTTGCCTGGGGCGCCCATACCTACCTTTGCGCGGCCAACATCATGCAGCACGGCACGGAGGCGCAGAAGGAGAAGTACCTGCCGAAGCTCGCCACCGGCGAATGGATCGGCTGCATGGGGCTCACCGAACCGGGCTGCGGCTCCGACGCCGCCGCGCTGACCACGACGGCGGTCCGGAAGGGGAACAAATATATTCTGAACGGATCGAAGACCTTCATCACCAACGCCCCTCTCTCCGAAATCTTCATCATCTTCGCGACCCTCGACAAGGCGAAGAAGCATAAGGGAATCACGACCTTCATCGTCGAGCGGGGCTTCCCGGGGATCTCCACCGGAAAGCCGATGCACAAGATGGGCTGCCGCGCCTCCGCGACATCCGAGGTGTTCATGGAGGAGTGCGAGGTCCCGGTTGAGAACTGTCTGGGGGGCGAGGGAAACGGCTGGCTGATCGCGCTGGGCGGCGTCGAGTGGGACCGGAGCACCCTGGTTGCCCCGTTCCTCGGCGGGCATATCTTCATGCTGGAGAGCTGCGCCCGCTATGCAAACCAGCGGCGGGCCTTCAACCGCCCGATCCGGGACTTCCAATCGATCCAGAACCGGACCGCCGACATGAAGGTCTACATCGAGGCGGCGAGACTCGCCATCTACCGGATCGCCGCATCGAAGGACAGCGGCGTGGCACTGAATCCGCTCACGGCCGCCGTGAACAAGATGTACCTCGGCGACCGGGGATTCGAGATGTCGTCGGAGGCGGTCGATCTCTTCGGCGGCTACGGCTACATCCACGAGTATCCCGTGGAGAGGATCCTCCGGGACACGAAGCTGGGCCAAGTGGCCGGGGGCACATCCGACATCATGCGGATGATCGTCGCCCGGTTCATGATGATGTAAGGAGAAAGCGCGATGAATTACGAACTGTCGGATGCGCACAGGGGTTTGCAGGCGGAGATGGGGAAGTTCTGCCGGGAAGAGATCGCTCCGGGCACCGCCCTCTTCGACGAGGCCCCCCCGAAAGAGGCCGCCGCCCGGATGAGGAGTAACCTGAAAAAGCTTGCCGGTACGGGCTTTCTGAATCTCCTGCTGGGAGAAGACCTGCTCGGTTCATGCGTCGCCGGCGAAGAACTGGCCCGAGTCTGCCC
>CAYSSF010000173.1:0-8526 GCA_964433455.1 uncultured Syntrophaceae bacterium | reverse complement strand
TATGGTCATGAGCCCGTCCCCTGCGGTCCATCTTTTCGTCGAGATAATCCCGAATCAGATTTTCAAAATGACCCAGCTTCCCATCCGGCACAAAAACGGTCGCATAGGTCCTCTGCTCGTCGTGCCGCACATTTAACAACTCAATACCTTGATTTTCCCGAGCGAGACTTTCAAAAGCTAACGCGATGTCCGGAAAGCTCCCGAATTCCATCTGTAACCCGAAACCGCCCTCGAACCCGACATCCTCCTGAGCCCTACGGGCGGTTTCCAGCACGGGTTTGAGCGCAGCAATCTGACCGAGCAGCGCCGCGCCATGGCTATGGCGGTCCTGCTCTGGGATGGGCGTCTTTTCAATCCTGCGCCGCGGCGGACTGAACCGCTCGGTTAAGGCAAAACCTTCCAGGATGAAGTGACGCCTTTTCCGCTCAGATTGATCCTGCATACAGAGAAGAGACCTCCCCCGTTATGATTTTTTGATCAGTTTACCTGCAACATCTTGACGTTCGACCAACATCTTGCGGATATCGGCCTCGGTAACAAGGCCGATATCATGAATCAACGCTTCTTTAAGAACCTCTTCGGCAGCCCGGGCAATATCCGCATAACTCAATCCGGCTGCGGACTCGGCTAGCCGTTTCCAGGACACGCCTTTGGCGGAAAAATGCAACAACCTCATCCGCAGTAAAGAGGCAATCTGTGTTTCCACAGGTAATTCGTAACGGAGCACATCATCGAAGCGGCGAAACAGCGCTGGATCCAGAATGTCCGCATGATTGGTGGCCGCAACAATGAGACTATGGGATTGATCCTGCTCGATCATTTGCAGGAAGCTATTCAGCACGCGCCGAATTTCGCCCACGTCATTCGTCAGGCCGCGCTGGGATCCGATGGCGTCAAACTCATCGAAGAAGTAGATTCCACGGGTTTGGCCCGTGGCCTCAAAAATCTGCCGCAGTTTGGCCGCCGTCTCGCCCATGAACTTGGTGATCAGTCCGTCGAGACGAACCTGAAATAGCGGGACACCTAACTCTCCCGCAAGAACGGAGGCCGTCAACGTCTTGCCCGTGCCCGGTGACCCCACCAGCAGGAGCTTTCGCCGCGGAGAAAGGCCGTGTGACAGTATCTTCGCCGCATGGCGTTGTTCTCGGATGACGCGCTGAATCTGTTGTTCCAGGTCGTCATTCAATACCATATCGCCCAGCCGGGATTTGGGATAGGAAACCGTCAGCAGGCCAGCAAGCTCACCACGGGGCCGACTGATCGGCGTCGGTTGGCTTGTGCCTTGACGACGTTTGGCCTCGTCTATCAGCGCGCGCATTTCCTCGGCCAGCTTACCATGACCTGCCTTCGCCTCATGAGCGGCAAGCTGCATGGCGACTGAAAAGAACCTCTGATCATCGCCTTCCATGTGCGATTTAAGCAACGCTTTTAATTGGTCTGCGCTTGCCATGGTTGAACCTCCCTTGTTGAATGACACCCACTATACCCTAAATGATTGATCATTTCACGGCGATTATGTTTTTGACCGGAATGTGCGTCTCTGCCAAGTGTCGGATTACCAACAGTAATGTTCCAAATCTTTAATAAGGTTCACCTGATTGCCCTGAGCAATCGCATGATTTCTGCTGCGAGGTATAATTCATCTTCTTTGGTCACAATCCGGGCATGCATGACCGCCAAACGAATTGGCTGGAGCCGTTGCAGTGATTCACGAACGCTTTCCTTTTTCTTGAACATAGTCTCAAAGATTTCTCGCCAGTGGTCTCGTCGGCAGATGATCGTTTCGTAGTCAGTGAAATCAGCAACTTCTATGAATGTCACCATTTCCCCGTTGAGTTCGGCTTTCTGTTTTTTGAATTCCCAACGTTCATAAAGTTGGGGTGCTAACCTTTTTTTCGGCCAATTAGGTCCGTATTGGGAAGTCATTTTTTCATCAATAAACTGACGCAACCGCCTCTCAAATCTCTGCAAATGGTCATGGCACTTATTTGTTCGTTTCAGGTCAGTTTCTTCTTTTCGATCAGTCGAGGGCAAGGCAACAGACCCATGCAACTCCAAATCTAAAGACACGTCGTCAAGACCGGCAATTTCAAGGCCTTGGTGAAAAGCTGCATCTGGAAAATCAGTAAGCGCCCCATTGAACCCGCGATTCACATAAAAATCAGTCCGAGCTACCGGGTCGATAAAAACTGACTTCCGGAAAGTAATCTTGTCGCGCCAATCACCGAGATCGAGCCGAAGAGCCGCCGTAAATTCGGGATCGAATCCCTTCATTGCCCTTAGTGCGTTACCCATGCCCTGCAACTCAAGGATAGCCGTGACAGACCTCTCCGCTTCTTCCCTTTGAATCCAAGGAGTTGTAATTGTTTCAAGGAAGCGTTGACGGTCAAGAATGTCTATGGCATGTTGCTGGGCGAACTCGGCAACTGGCCCGATGTGATATGATGATAGCAGGCGAGTCGTCTCGAATGTCTGCGGAAGCCGAAACATATCTTCATGGCTTATTAGTAAGTCACGAAACTCCTGTTGTTGCTTTTCCATCTGGGCTATGGCAGAAGATGACGTGGCCTGCCGGGCCAGGTCCAAAGCAGTTTCCCTGATCAAATCCATATCGCGGTAGATATCCTTTGCCATCATGGCGCTTGCAGTGATTTCTGCCAGATAGCGTTTCTCATCTTCGAACGGACTGGTTGCTGCCCGCAATAGATCTTGTTCACGTTTCAAGTAGTCCATGGCCATACTTGTCGTATACTGTTCTATATGGCTTCTCGCATCCTTAAACGGATCAATTGCCCGCATGAGGTCTTGGTCGTGTTTCATAATCTTTTCGATAGCAGAAGTTGCAGCGGTTTCTAGCAGATATCGGGTTGCTTCCGCACGGGCGTCATATGCTAACTGTTGCATCGTCTTACCCGGTTCCGTTTTTGTCAGCCTTTGTAATTGCTCCTTCTGCGCTGCAATATAGTTACGATATAACCGAACCAGATAGTTGGTACTACCCTCAGCATTACCCTGCGAAAGATCGACGGTTGTCAGTGTGTGGGACGTAATTTTCTCTTCCTTACTAATAGCTCGTTGATCACGGTCCTTATAGGAACGAAGAAGCCACCTGTTGTGTGCAATAAATTCCCTCGCGAAAATCTCAACCTCCGCATCCGTAATTTTGTTGACTTCTTCCGCTACAAGCCCTTCTTCGCACTGAACCATTGAGGTCCCTTGGACATCCTTAGCCGCAGTTTTTTTACCGACCCGATGCAGCATTTGCCGGGCAAAATTCACGCCATCAACGTCTGACATCATGAGTATTTTACCCAAGGCTGAACTCATCTTGTCATTCACTGATCCGCAATGCACCTGCCCCAAGGCTTCGGTCCTAAGGTCAAAATCGTGCGTACATGAAAGGCTATTTATGTCAATTTTCATATCGTATTGCCAAATAACAGGTATCGCGGTTTGGCCTGCATCCAATGATCATTGCACTCTCAGAAGCTACGGTGTCGTATCATTTCACCCGGAATATTTTCATTACTTCATCCCCTAGATGGTTGATCACCTTCACGGCGACTCGGCCGGATGTGGGCTTGTCGAAGGGGCGGGAGATGTCGCTGTGGAGGGTCGCCCAGGCCTCCTCGTTGATCTCGGCTTTGAGGGTAGTTTTCAGAGATTTATAGGGATCATTGGCGCCCAGGAAGTAGGCGTGGCGGACGAAGAAACTCTCCTCGTTGTAGTCCGTGTCGATGAACCAGCAGGCGATGCCTTCGGCGCCGTCACTCCTCACTTCGCCGGTATTGGGGTGGAAGACATCCACACCGTTGACCTTGACCCGGATCTGGCCGTTTTCGGCGTCGAGGATGTCGATGTCCGGCTCGCCGAAGATCACAAACAGATTGCCTTTACCGGTATTCTTCAGGTCGTCGGCCATGTGGAGGTCGGCGTTCATCCGCGCCTTGAGGACGGGGATGCGGCCCAGCTTGTCGAACTCCGTAGAGCGGGCATCGTAGTTGAAGGCGCAGGCGATGAGGACATCGAAATCGGCGTCCCCGGCCTCGCGGGCGGCAGCCACCAGGTCGGGACGGGAGACGGTGCCGAATTCGGGGCCGAGGAAGATGGCGGCACGTTTTTCGATTTCATTCCCCCTCTCCCTGCCCTCTCCCGCGGGGGGAGAGGGTGCTACAGCACCTTCGATATATCGGCCTTCGGCGCAGATCAGTTTGCCCGGCCAGGGGGTGAGGGATGTGAAGGCGATCCTGTCATCCTTGTGGGCTTGCTGGACGCCGGCCATTTTGAGGTTCTCCAGGATCATCTGGGCGAAGTCCTTTACCTCGCCGTACCCTCCCTTGGATTCCTTGATGCCGTCGATCAGTTCGTCGTCCTCATCCACCCCCAAGACGCGGTGGGGTGAAAGGCTTTCGACCGTGAATGGACCGGCAACGCGGACCGTCTTTTTATCTTCGTAGGGTTTGTCGTAGAGATACTCAAACTCGGCCTTGGCGGCAATGGAGGCGTCGATCTCTTTCTGGCGGGCGATACGCTGTTGCCACCATTCGGCGTGGAGTTGCTTCGCCGCGTCGGTCCACTTGGCATCGGCGTCACGTGGAATTTCCCATTCTTCTCTATTCTTTCTCAGTGCTTCATTGAGTTGTCGGCGCAGTGTTTCCAGACTCTCCTGGAACTTTTCCCAGATGACGTCAATCTCGGTGTTGTTGGCGATGGATTTGAGAGTGATATGGGGCACCCGTTCATAGACGAAGCCCTGACGAATGTCGCCACGAGTTGGCGCAGTGGATGGTTCTATTCGGAATACTTCTGCCTCCTTCATCTGACCGTTGCTGCTGTCGGCCAGTAGGTAGAAGGGATAGCGGGCGCCCATGATGCGGGAACGGGCCAGGGCGAGGGCGACGCGAGAAGTATCGATGGTGATCCAGCGGCGGCCCCATTGCTCAGAGACGTAGACGGTAGTGCCGGAACCACAGGTGGGGTCGAGGACAAGATCGCCGGGGTCTGTGGACATGAGGATGCAGCGCTCGATGATTTTCGTCGCAGTCTGCACAACATATATCTTTGGGTCTGCTCGACTAGTTATGCCTCCAGAGACATCACTCCAAAAATTGTCGAGCGATAACGCTTGGAAATCATCAAAGTATTTTCGGTAAGAGATATTCTGTCCAGTCTTGAGGATGCGATCTGCTCGAATGGCACGTTCAATGCCTATCTCTGATGTTCGCCAACCGCCCGTTGAAGGCTCGTAAGTGTTGCCTCGGAAGGTGACAGGGAAAAGCGTAGTTGCTGATGCAGAACGAGATGTTAAACCCTGATCGCGAAACAACCTCGCACCAACCGGCAATGTAGTTGGCTCAGAAATTTCTTCTTCAGTTGCTGCACGTTCCTTTAAATCAAATTGACGTAGCTTCTTATATCGTGTTGCACCTTCTTTCCCTGCCTCAAGTATTTTGAATAATGAACGAAATTTCAATTCATCTTGGTTCTTGCAATACCAAACAACGTAGTTACAAGTGTTATCTATGTATTCAGAACCGAGTCCTATCGATGTTTTGTAAGATATTAGACTAACAAAGCTTTCATCCCCAAATACCTCATCCATCACCGCCCGCACCCGATGCACATTCTCGTCTCCGATCTGGACAAAGATCGATCCACTCTCCGTTAAGAGATCCCTCGCCACGGTCAGGCGGTCGCGCAGGTACGTCAGGTAGGAATGAATCCCATCCCTCCAGGTGTCCCGGAAGGCCTTGACTTGCTCTGGCTCGCGGGTGATGTGGTCGGTTTTACCGTCATTCACTTTAGTTGTCTTCGTGGACCACTGGAAGTTGGAGTTGAACTTGATGCCGTAAGGCGGGTCGAGGTAGATGCACTGGACCTTGCCCCGCAGGCCTTCCCGTTCGGCGAGGGAGGCCATGACCTGGAGGCTGTCGCCCAGGATCATGCGGTTCGTCCAGTTGGCGTCGTGCTGGTAGAATTCGGTCTTGGCTGCTTCCGTGGGGATGCCGTTGAAGTCGGCGAAGATGTCTGTCTGGAAGCCGGCCTTTTGAGCCGCCGTCTTCTCGGATTGCCGCAGCAGGTCGTCGATCAGGACCTTGGGCTTGATCTTCTCCTGGATGTAGAGGGGCGGGGCATGGACCACCAGATCCGACCAGTCCTGCTCATCCTTGCCGCGCCAGACGAGCTGCGGGTCGAGGTCGCGGTTGCGGCCGGCTTTTTCTTTTTCCAGCCCGGCGGCGCCGCGCCCATGGGCGACGCGGAGCGGCTGTTCCTCTTCTTTCTGCATGACCGACTGGTATTCGGCGGTGGGGATGTGCTTGCGCCGGGCCTCGTCGTGGGTGAGGGTCTCGACGGTCTTTTTACTGTCCTTGTTGGCCATGTGTTTTATTCCTCTGCAGTATTGCTATGTCTCATCTTGGTGCCGACTTGACATGGACTTGTGCGGTACTTGTGCGGTACTTGCGGATTCCGGTTTTATGGATCAATGGTGGCAGATCTGAAGTGTGAGGCGCTCCGTCGAACTGCACACTTTCAAAAGGCTGAGGAAATTTTTCAGCGTCGGGTTTCCTTTCGGACCGACCATGCGGCGAAGGCTCTTCTCGTTGACCTGCAGTTCCCGAGCAATATTGGCAATGGATTCGGTAGCGTTCAGGTAGTCGCGCAGCAGCGCCTTGCCCGTTTCCATGTCATCCATCAAGAAGGCATTGGTTGCCTCAACGATCAGTTCACTTCTGAAGGCCGGATCCGACTTGACCCGTGCCATGACCGTCTCCCTAAAATCCCTTGTCAGTGGCATTTTTCTGATCTCCCTCTACGATTTCTTCTTTCTTGTTCTATAATCCGTCCAGCGTTCCCTGGCCGTTTCGATATCCTGTGACTGGCGCTTTTTTGTGCCGCCCCCAACCAGAATGACCAACTCCTCGCCATCCATGCCGAAATAGACACGGTAGCCGGGACCGTAATCTATTTTTCTTTCATAAACACCGCCCCCGCACTTTCTACGTTCGATTTGTTTCCCATCCCCATTCGGATCAGGGCGGTTGTGACCTTGGCGGCCGCACGGCTGTCGAGCCTGTCAAACCAGTTCCGGAAAGGACTTGCACCATTTACTGCCAGATACTCGACAATTTTCATGTGCTCCTCTTGGCGATCATAAGGTAACACAAATGTTACCACATGTAAAGCTCTTTCGCTCTTTAAGGCACTTTCCCTATCCCTTCACCCTTCGCCACACCCTCGATCATCTTATTGAACTCGGTTTCGACTTTGGCCTCGAAATCGGCCTCGATCTGGTAGACCTCGGTGAATTCGGCAAAGGCCCACCGGCCATACTGCTTGAGGTTGTTCACCCCCGGCACCCAGTAGTTCTCCATGGTGGCTTTCTTTTCCTTGGCATCCTCGCGCCGGTAGCCCTTGATCTCGACGATCAGGTGGAGGGAGTCGTTCTCTCCGCGGCCGTCGTCCACCAGCACGATGAAGTCGGGGATGTATCGCCGCGTCTCGGAGCCATAGCGGTAGGGCACTTCCATGCCGAGGTTGTGGTTTTTCACGTAGGCCCGGACCCGGGGGTGGGCCTCGGCCACGCGGCAGAACTCGGCTTCCCAGTCGCTGTCGAGGATCACCCAGTTGACATGGCAGCGTCGGGCGTCCGTTTCCCAGCGGTCGGTTTTCGACGTGGTGAAATTCACGTGGAGGGTGGAGCCGGTGGGGTTGTAAGGATCGAGCATCGCCTTGATGGGGCTCTCACCGGCCAGGGCGCGGGTGATGCCGTCGGTAATGCGCTTGCAGGCCATGTCGGCCAGTTCCTGGTACATGAGCTGGGCCGGATAGGTGCCGCCCTTGCAACGCAAATGGTGATCGAGCCACTCCTTGGTGATGCGCTTGAGCTGGCCGAACAGGTACAGCTTGGGTTCTTCGCCCGGATCGCGCCAATGGGCGTAGAGGAGCCGCCTGGTGAGATGAAACAGGAGCGTCGATTGGCGAAGATCTCCCGTATGGACCAGATTCAGATCTACCCCCTCGCCGATGATCCCCTGGTTCTTGGTGATCGTCGGCCCAACAAGGTCCGGCGTCAGCTCCATGATGGAATCTTCATTGAACTTTGCGGTCAGCCGCTCTTCCGGCAGTTCGACCCGATAGCCGGAGACACGGGGGAAGCGGATTTCCAGGGCGTCGCGCTCGGGGCGGACGGCCTTGACCCGGATCGTCTCCCGGGGCGGCTGCGGCGGGGCAATGACCGGCTTGGCCGTGAAGTCAAAGGGAATGCCCAGGATGTCCGCATACTCCACGTTGAACAGACCCTCTTCGTTTAGGTCGTAGGACTGACGGCGCAGCGCCCGGCCGATGACCTGCTCGCAGAGAAGCTGGGTGCCGAATGCCCGCACGCCCAGGACATGGGTGACGGTCCTGGCGTCCCACCCCTCCGTGAGCATGGAGACCGAAACGACGCAGCGGATGGAGTCGCCCAGGCTCCCCGGCTTGCCGACGGTGTTCATCACCTCCCGGAGGATGTCCTGATCGGTCAGG